>NZ_JADARC010000117.1:0-101309 GCF_016464245.1 Marinobacter sp. bablab_jr003 | reverse complement strand
TGCCCCTTTTAACCGGTTAACTGGCTGGATCGAAAGCGATGATGGAGCCGATCCGATATCGCGAACACTCCTTCCGGCCAGACAATGATCCGGTCTGGCGGAAACGAGGGCTCAAAACGTTTCTGCCGCGCAGACTCCTAGATGCCAGACTAGTAGAGCTGCAAGCGGAAAAGGCCGGGCTAGCCAGCGACCTGATTCCTCTGCTTGGGCGTCGTCCGACGGGGGCCAGTTTGCAACTGATGGCGCCATCTGAAACGCTTCTGTTCGCCGATGGACAGTTGGAACCAGATCATCCGCTGATTCGTGCAGCCGAGGCGAGGGAAGCCGAGGCGCGCGCGGCTGGATGTTGCCGAAGTCGATCGTCGACCTACGTTCACAGCTAATGCCGGCTATAACAGCCTGTGGGCTGACGAGAGAAAACGTTGGGTCGTCGGCATTGGCGTTCGGATCCCATTTAGTGGGCAGCGCCAGCACAGCGCCGTTCGAAAGGCGACTGCCGAAGCATCACAAAAACGATGGCTGGCCACTCAGGCCCAGCGGGAATGGCGGGCCTCGATAGCTAAACTGAGGGCAAGCGTTGAGGCCGGCCATGGTCGACTGAACATCCTCAACGAGCGACACTTGCCAAACCAGCGCGCGCACTGGGAAGCCAGTCTGAACGAGCTGGCCAGTGGCACTGGCAGACTGGAGGACGCGATAAATAGCGCAAGACAGCTTACTGGGGCCAAACTCCGTCGAGCTGGGGTGATCCGTGATCTATATGGTGCCTCGGCCGGGTACGAAGCCCTGATACCGGTGCGTACTATCAATGCGTTAAATTAAAGAGGTAATTCAATGGTCAAGTCTTCGGGCATTTTGGATAGCACCAGAAAGTTCCCTTCAAAATGCCCGAAGACTCGACCAAACCACTTGGACCAAAACTCATGAACCTTCCTGAAGGTTCGCTTTGCGACCGATGGGTACGATTGGTTAGCTGGTTGATCTTCCATCCTGAGGATGATCGTAACCAGGAATTGTCGCCCGAAGGAGCTTTCAGAGCTTTGAATGACGGGACTGTAGTGAGATTTCGGCCTATTTACGCTGAACGTGTCAGATTGCGACCAATGTAAGGCGTCTGTATCATTGTCGGTCAAAATCTGCGCCGCTTGTTGTCAAAAGAAAAGCAGATCAGTAATGTTCTGATCTGCTTTTCTTTTTTTAATTCCGGGTGCGGAGTTCCCTGATATTTGCGGCGGTTTCAAGTATTCCGTCCTACCAAGCAACCGGAGCTTTTGATGTCTGGCCTGTACAAGCTTTTCCGCCCCCTGATTCAACTCGGCCTGATTCCGCAGATCACGCTGGGCATTATCGCCGGTGTCTTGCTGGCCGTGGTGTCGCCTGAAACGGCTAAATCCTTCTCGATTCTGGGCCAGTTGTTCATCTCCGCCCTTAAAGCCGTCGCACCCATTCTGGTGTTTGTGCTGGTTGCGGCAGCGATTGCGGCACACCAGAAAGGCCAGCCCACGCATATTCGCGGTGTTCTTGTGTTGTATGTGATTGGCACCCTGGTCGCCGCGCTGGTGGCGGTGGTGGCCAGCTTTGTTTTCCCCACCGAGCTTACGCTGGACATGCCGGAGGTGAGTGGCAATCCGCCCGAGAGCATTATCCAGATCCTCAGGGACTTGTTACTGAGTATGGTCGCCAACCCGGTTACCGCGCTGATGGAGGGCAACTTTATTGCCATTCTGGCCTGGGCGGTTGGCCTCGGGATGATGCTGCGCCATGCCAGTGATGCCACCGGCAAGGTACTGAATGACGTATCTGATGCGGTTTCAGGCATTGTTCATATTGTTATCCGCTTTGCGCCCCTTGGTATTCTGGGGCTGGTAGCTAACACTCTGGCAGAGGCCGGTATTGGCGCCTTACTGGAATACGGCCGGCTGCTGGGTGTTATTGTGGGTTGCATGCTGTTCGTGGCGCTGGTGACCAATCCGCTGATTGTGTTCCTGAAAACCCGCCAGAATCCGTTTCCCCTGGTATTTGCCTGCCTTCGGGGCAGCGCCATTACCGCATTCTTCACCCGTAGTTCCGCCGCCAACATTCCGGTAAACCTGGAGCTTTGTGAGCGCCTGGAGCTGGACCCGGACACCTACACCATCTCCATCCCTTTGGGTGCCACCATCAATATGGCTGGCGCTGCCATCACCATTTCTGTGATTACCCTGGCTGCAGCCAACACCCTGGGTATACCGGTTGATTTCGGTACCGCGTTGCTGCTTTGTGTGGTGTCTGCGCTGGCGGCCTGCGGGGTCTCCGGTGTGGCAGGTGGTTCGCTGCTGTTGATTCCGTTGGCCACCAGCCTGTTCGGTATCTCCACCGATATCGCCATGCAGGTGGTTGCCATCGGCTTTGTGATCAGTGTGGTGCAGGATTCCACAGAAACGGCCCTGAACTCTTCTACGGATGTACTGTTTACCGCAGCCGCCTGCCGCGCGGCCGAGCGCAAAGAGGGGTAACAGGGCGATGTCTCGAAACCTGATTTTTATCGGCATGCCCGGAAGCGGAAAAAGTACCGTGGGCGTGCTGGCGGCAAAGCGGCTTGGTATGGGTTTTGTGGATACCGACCTTCTGATCCAGGAGGAGGCCGGCCGCACCTTGCAGGAGATTGTCGACCAGGACGGTTACCAGGCCCTGCGCCACATTGAAGAGCAGGTGCTGCTGAAGCTGTCCGTGGAAAACCAGGTTATCAGCACCGGCGGTAGCGCTGTTTACAGTGATGCCGCCATGCGCCACCTGAAAGCCAATGGCACCGTGGTTTTTCTGGATATTCCGCTGGATGTGGTCATTCAGAGAATCGGTGACTACAGCCTGCGGGGCATTTCCCGCCGGCCGGACCAGTCCCTTTCCGAGTTGTTCGACGAGCGTTTTGCGCTCTATTCCCGCTATGCAGATATCACAGTGAAGGGCGAAGACCTTACCCAGGACCAGGTTTGTGAAGCGGTGGTCAAAGCATCGGATCCGAAATCGGGAACCTGAGGGTAAAGGTTGTGCCTTCATCGGGGAGGGAGTCTACCTTGATCTCGCCCCGGTGCTTCTCCACCACGGTTTTCACAAACGACAATCCCAGGCCGGCGCCCAGGGTGCCCGCCAGCTCGCTGCGCTTTTGCCGGTGGTAGCGGTCGAACAGGTAGGGCAGTTCATCGGTGTCGATGCCGCAGCCTTCGTCGGCGATGGCCAGGCAGGCCAGGTGGGCAGCGCGATACACGTGGATGCTCACGGTGGCGTCTTCCGGGCTGTACTGCACGGCGTTGGTCAGCAGGTTGATGACCGCCCGCTCCAGCAACTCCGCATTGCCTCGCATCCACAGGTCTTCGGTGCCGATCAGTTGCAGTGAAATGTTCTTGCGCTGGGCCTGCTCATACACGCTGTCCCGGGCGTTTTCGACAATGGCCAGCAGTTCGCACTCGTAGAAGCGCGGCTCGGCCAGCTGTTCGGCCCGGGCCAGTTGCACGAACTCTTCCGCCAGGTTGTAACTGCGCCGGGCCAGCATCCGCAGCTGGTCCAGGTGCAGTTCGTCTATGCTGGCCGGGTCCCGCTTCAACTGCTCAATCAGGGCCAGCTGAGAAACCAGCGGCGAGCGCACATCGTGTGAGATGAAGTCGATGGCCTCCCGGTGCTGCCGCTGTTGTTCCCGCAGTTCTGAAATGTCCGATATGTTGGCGATGATGCCGAACTGGCCGTGTTCGGGGAGCTCGAAAGGCGCAAAGTGAACAAGGAAGTCCTTGCCGTGCACGGTCAGGTCCAGGGTCCGGCTTTCTTTCAGGGTCAGGGTTTCGGAAATCACTTCGTGCCAGGGCGGCGTATCCTTCGGGTCGTGGCCTTCCAGCAGGCTGGTCAGGG
Source organism: Marinobacter sp. bablab_jr003 (assembly GCF_016464245.1). Taxonomy (NCBI): domain Bacteria; kingdom Pseudomonadati; phylum Pseudomonadota; class Gammaproteobacteria; order Pseudomonadales; family Marinobacteraceae; genus Marinobacter; species Marinobacter sp. bablab_jr003. Next base: position 97,430 of record NZ_JADARC010000117.1, on the reverse strand, counting down.
GCATGCCGGTGATGCTGGGCATGGGCTCCCGGAACCAGTCTTCGATGTGCTGGTTGGCAATCCGGATAACCCCCAGTTCGTCGGTCACGATAATGCCATCCGGCATGTGTTCGAAGCTGTTGCTGATAAAAGCCTGCATCTGGGCCAGGCGTTCGCTGGCCAGGATCACCTTGCGCAAGCGCGGCGAGTGGCCGAGCCCGGGGCTGAGCGGGCCGGTAGCGGGTTGTGAGTCCAGTTCCAGTTTGTGCAGGAAGTGCTGTATCACTTCACGGCTGAGGTCATTGCGCAGGGTGAGCCCGATGACGTAACTGGTTTCGCCCCGGGTCAGCCGGATCCAGCTTTGCTGCTGCTGGTGCTGCCACTCACCGGGTTCCGGCAGTGGCGGGGCCTCGGCAAGGCTCATGCCATGGTTTTCGAGTAAGTCGCCGTCTTCTGCCAGCAACCAGCCTTCCGGGCGCAGCAGGGCCCGGAAATGTTCCAGTAAGCGATGGGGCTGTCTTTTCGACGGTTCCGGCAGTGACAAGGTCTGCGTTCTGACCATTTTGTCGAGTTGCCGGTTCAGCAGCCGGTTGGTTACAGCCAGTTGCACCGCCGCGGCTACCGGCAAGGCGATCAGCGGTATCGCCAGCAGGTTGGTAGGTGAAAGCTGGAAGCCGAATACGAGCAGCGTCAGAACGTAGCTGCCAGCAAGCACCCCGAAGACCAGCAGGCCAAGGCCCCACGGTGAGAGCTTCCGGTCAAGCAACGGCTTCGAGCCTGTAACCGCGCTGGTAGATGGTTTTGATGCGGAATCCGTTTTCAGGATTCAGCCCCAGCCGTCTTCTCAGGCGGCTCATGTGGGTATCGACGGTGCGGGTGTTGATGTCCTTGGTCAGCCCCCATACCCGTTCCAGCAACATTTCACGGGTGAGCAAGCGGCCCTGGTTCTGGAACAGGAACAGGGTCAGGTCGAAGTCTTTGTCGGTCAGGCTCAGTGGCTCACCGTGCAGGCTGATGCTGCGCTGCTGGGTGTTTACTTCGAACGGGCCGTATACCAGAACTTCTTTCTCGCTGTCCGGGTTGCTGCGGCGGGCCAGGGCATTGATGCGGGCCAGCAATTCGGCAGCCCGCGCCGGTTTGGCCAGGTAGTCGTCGGCGCCGGCATCCAGGGCACGCACTATGTCTGATTCGCTGTCTCGCTGGGTCAGAAAGATGGCTGGAATAGGCCAGTTCAGGTGCGCCCGCACGTTCTCCAGAACGTCGATGCCGGTCATGTCCGGGATCTGCCAGTCGAGGATCATAAGGTCGTAACTGCGGTGCAGAACCGCGCCCAGAAAGGCCTGGCCGGTGGGAAAACTGTCACAATGGTGGCCTTTCTCGGAGACGATGGTCTGTATCCTCTGGGCCTGTTCGTGCTCATCTTCAAGAAGCGCAATGCGCATCAGGCGTTTCCTTCGTTATTAGGGCTATCTGCAATATCCGGCCATTATTCCAGAAATTCAATGTTCGATCAGCCCTGCAGGGGCTATTTCCTTAATGTGAGCGCCGGTTTTCCGTTGTCGTCGTCCACCGTTTGCCGGCAGCCGGGAAAGTTGCTGCAACCCCAGAACCAGCCTTTCTTGCTGCGCCGGCGCACCAGGGGTGAAAAACAGTGCGGGCAGGGTACCGGTTTCTGGCTGGTGCCGTCTTTCGGCTGGCTGTCTTCCAGCGGCCGGGTGCCCTTGCAATCCGGATAGCGGGTGCAGGCATAGAAACGCCCGAACTTGCCGTCCCGCTCGACCATCGGTGCCCGGCATTTGGGGCAGTGGATGGCTTCGTTGCCGGCAACGCTGTCGTCGTTGGCCGGCTTCGGGCGCCGGTTTATAAAGCCGGTGATTTCTTCCTTCAGGCTGGCCAGGAATTGCCGGGGATCATCTTCGCCACGGCGGATGCCTTCAAGGGTCGCCTCCCAGACAGCGGTGCGATCCGGAGTGCGGATGGAATCCGGCAGGGCGGCAATCAGCGCTTTGCCTTTGTCTGTGGCCTTAATGTAGCGCTTTTCCCGGAACAGATAGTCCCGTTTGAACAGGGTGTCGATAATCGCTGCCCGGGTGGCCTCGGTGCCCAGGCCATCGGTTTCCCGCAGGGTTTTTCTGAGCTCCGGGTCCGCCACGAAACGGGCAATGTTGGTCATCGCCGACAGCAGTGTGGCATCGGTGAAATGCTGGGGTGGCTGGGTTTTCTTTTCTTTTACGCCAGCGTTGGTGCACAGCACCGGTTCGTTTCGCTCCAGCCTTGGCAGGGGGGGCTTTTCCGGTTCGCTGTTGTTTTCCCGTAGCCGGAGCTCCAGGGCTTTCCAGCCTTGTGTGAGTATGGCGGTTTCGGTCGCCCTGAACTTGTGCTCCAGCACTTTCACCGTCAGCTTGCCCTCCCGGTGTACGGCATCTGCCGCAAACTGCATCAGGTAGTAGCGGCTGATCAGCCCGTAAATTTTCTGCTCTGCCGCAGTCAGCTTGCCGTTGGCCGACGGCCGCACGGTAGGAATGATAGCGTGGTGCGCGTCCACCTGTTTGTCGTCCCAGGCGGCGGAGCGGCGGCTGGTGTCCAGTTCGCCGAACTGCGTTTCCAGGTCCGGCACCACACGGCCGATGGCGCGGATAACCTGCTCGCGCTGGTTATAGTGGCCTTCGGGCAGGTAGCGGCAGTCAGAACGGGGGTAAGTGATCAGCTGGTGCCGCTCGTACAGGTTCTGGGCGGTATCCAGTACGTCTTTGGCTCCCATGCGGAACAGCCGGCCGGCTTCTATTTGCAGGGCAGACAGAGAAAGTGGCAGTGGTGGCGTTTCCGGCCGGTCCCGGAACCGGGATTCCACAATGGTGCCCGGGCGGCCGTTTACTTCTGCGGCAATCTGGTCTGCGATTTCACGGCTGAGCAGGCGGTTTTCTTCGTCCAGGTGATCCTGAAATTGTTCGCCTGGCAGCCATCGTGCGGTGAAGGAGCGCTGGTCTGCGTCTTCTTCACGGGCGCGGAATTCGCCTTCAATCCGGAACCAGGGCTTCGGCTCAAAGTCCTCGATGGTGTTATCCCGCTCCACCACCAGCCCCAATACCGGGGTCTGTACACGGCCGACCGAGTACACGCCCTGTTCGCCCTGTTGCTGATAGGTGAGCGTGTAGAAACGGGTCAGGTTGATGCCATACAGCCAGTCTGCGCGCTGGCGGGCCAGGGCCGAATGGGACAGGCGCCGGAATTCCCGGTTGTCTTTGGGCGCCTGTATGGCCCGGGCAACGGCGTTGGGGGTCAGGTCGTTGATCAGTATCCGTTGCACCGGCGCCTCGGTGCCCACATAACGGAGTACCTCATCCACCAGCAGCTGGCCTTCCCGGTCCGGGTCTCCGGCGTGGGTAATGGTGTCGGCCTGGCGGATCAGGGATTCCAGCACTTTCAGTTGCTGGCGCACGCTGTCTTTTGGGGACAGCTGCCATGGCTCCGGAATCATGGGCAGGTCTTCCAGCCGCCATTTTTTCCAGGCCGGGTTGTAGCGGGCCGGTTCTGCCGGCTCCAGCAAATGGCCGATGCACCAGCTGACCGTAGCGGCGTCTTTGCCCTGACCACAGCGAATCCAGCCCTGACCTTTCTGGTGCGGGCCGGGCAGGGCGGCAGCAATGGCTCTTGCCAGGCTGGGTTTTTCGGCTATGTAAAGATGCATGGGGTCTTGGCGTTGCTGGATCGGTTCGGGAATGTGGCTCTTTGCCGGATTGCTGTCAAGGTTTCGGGGGTAAGGGCCAATGTGTAGTAGACTGACCACTCAGGGAATTGCGGGAGTTAAACGAAGATGAAAGTACAGAGTGCCATTGAAACCAAACTGGCAGATGCCTTTGAAGCCAGGTTGCTTCAGGTAGAGAACGAGAGCCACATGCACTCGGTGCCGCCGAATTCGGAAACCCACTTCAAGGTGACCCTGGTTTCACCGGATTTTGCCGGCCAGATGAAGGTTCGGCGGCACCAGGCGATCTACAAGGTGCTGGCAGACGAACTGGCAGGCTCGGTGCACGCGTTGTCGCTGCACCTGTTTACGCCGGAAGAATGGCAGGCCAGTGGCCAGGCTACGCCGGATTCGCCGAATTGCATGGGTGGCTCGAAGGGTGATGCCACCATGGCGGCCAAACTGGAACAGGGAGCAGATTCATGAGTCAGTTTTTCCAGATTCACCCGGAAAATCCGCAGAAGCGGCTGATCAACCAGGCCGTGGAAATTCTGCGCAAGGGTGGCGTGATTGTGTATCCCACCGATTCCGGCTACGCACTGGGTTGCCATCTTGGCGACAAGCAGGCGGCCGATACCATCAAACGTATCCGCAAGCTGGATGACAAGCACAACTTCACCCTGGTGTGCCGGGATTTGTCTGATATCGGCGTCTACGCCAAGGTCGACAACACCCAGTACCGGTTGCTGAAGACGTTCACTCCGGGGCCCTACACCTTCATCCTGGATGCCACCAGCGAAGTGCCACGCCGCCTGCTACACGCCAAGCGCCGTACCATTGGTGTCCGGGTGCCGGATAACGAGATTGTGCGTGCGTTGCTGGGTGAGCTGGGCGAGCCGATCATGAGCAGCACCCTGATTTTGCCGGGGGAAAGCGAGCCCATGACCGACCCCTACGAAATCCGGGATACCCTGGAACACGAACTGGATTTGATCATCGACGGCGGCTTCTGCGGAATGGAAGCCACCACGGTGGTGAACTTCACCGGCGACGCTCCGGAAGTTACCCGGGTTGGCAAAGGTGATCCGGCGCCGTTCCAGGTCTAGGGCTGTTGGTTGCCGGGGCAGTCAGCCCCGGTGGTCAGACACAAAGGGATTGGTGGCTTTTTCGTGCCCGAAGGTAGACATGGGCCCGTGGCCACAGATGAAGGCCACATCATCGCCCAGCGGGAACAGTTTTTTCCGGATGGAATGAATCAGGGTGTTGTAGTCGCCCTTCGGGAAATCCGTTCGGCCAATGGAACCGTTGAACAGCACATCGCCCACCTGGGCCAGTTTTGAGCCGCGATGGAAGAACACCACATGGCCCGGTGTGTGGCCCGGGGTGTGCAGCACTTCCAGGGTTTCATTGCCCACCGTTACCGTGTCTCCGTCTTCCAGCCAGCGGTTGGGCGTGAACACTTCCGGTGCCGGAAACCCGAACATCTGCGCCTGCATGGCCAGGCCCTGAATCCAGAAATTATCTTCTTTGTGCGGTCCTTCAATCGGCAGCCCGGCGGATTTGGACAACTCCGCGGTACCACCGGCGTGGTCGATGTGGGCGTGGGTGAGCAGGATCTTCTCCAGGGTAACGCCTTCTTCCTGGGCCGCTGCCAGAATGCGATCCAGATCTCCGCCCGGGTCCACGACTGCTGCTTTGTTGGTTTCGGTACACCAGAGCAGGGTGCAGTTCTGTTCAAAGGGGGTGACGGGAATCACACGGTACTTCAGGGACATAATCTGCCTCGGGTTGTAAACTTTCCGGCAAGTTTACCAAGGCGGCAAGGGGCGAGCCATTGAACGACTACCTCAAGAGAATCCTTAAGGGCCAGGCGATCAACTACGAGGCCTTTCTTAAAAAGCTGCCGGAGGCACTGCGTCAGCGGCACCGGGAGCTTTTTTCGACCGAGAAAGCGGGGCCGAACCGCTGGCGGGTAACCGTTCTGGATGAAGCTGTATTCGAAACGCTTCGGGAACAGGCCGCAACTCCGGTGAGCAGGGTGGATGCAGCCAGGAAAGGAGATTCCCACCGCCATGGCACCGAGGTGAGTTTCCTGCTGGTTTACCATCACGCTCTGACAGGCAACCGGCCGGATTCAGTGGTGATTACCGGGGATTCGGTGGATATCGGCTTCAGGCCAGCGCCCCGGGTGCTGGTGGTGGAGAATGAGCGAAATTTCTATCACTACCGGCAGATGCTGGCCTTTGCCGGGGAGTGTCTGGGCCGGCCGGTGGATCTCACAAATTGCGATGTCGTGCTCGGTGGCGGAAACCGGATTACCCGCGCGGCGGATCTGGACTGGCTGAAACGGTACGATGAGGTGCTTTGCGCCTTCGATTACGATGCCGGCGGCCTGCAGATGTTTTCATCGGTGCAGGCCGCATTGGGCGACAAGGCCTGTTTTCTCCAGCCCGCTGAGTGGAAACCCTGGCTTGGCTGTTTCCGCAAACCCCCGGACGCCACCGAAAGGTTTACAAAGGCCATCATGCTGGCGGAAGATCTGGGGTTTGTGTCGCTGGCGCAGGCCTTCCGGGCCACCAGCAAATTCATGGAGCAGGAGATGATTCTGGATGAGTGATTCACAGGCGAGCGCGAGCACCTTTAACTTCGGCATTCGCCGCCTGGTGCTGGTGGATTCCGCTGGCTTCTGTTACGTGGAAATTCCGGTGGACAACCACGGCCTGATTCTGGGGCCGGGCAACCTGGGCAAGTCCAGCCTTTTGAACAGCCTGCGCCTGTTCCTGTTGCCGGAAAACAACTTCAAGAACAGCCGCAAGAAATTCGCGTTCCGCAACGCCAGCGCCGGCAGTTTCTACACCAACGAAGAAAGCTACCAGCACTATTTCCCCAGTCAGTTCAGTTTCCTGATCATGGAAGCGGAAAACCCGGCGGGCACACACTGCCAGGTTCTGTACCGGGACAACGCCAGCCAGCTCAGCTATGGCCGGGCTTTTGTGCCGGTGAGTTACGACCGGCTACGGCCGCTGTTCTGGAACGGTGATGATGAGGACGGCATCGGCCAGGCGGTGCCGGAGCTGTCATTCAGCCGGTTGTCGGAAGCCCTCAAGAGGCTCTCCAAAGACACGAAACTGGTCAGCGACCCTGCCAAACTCAAGTCCATGCTCTACAGCAGCGAGCTGATGAATGCCGATGCCGTGCGCTATTCCGTACTGCCCCTGGGCGAATCCGACGAGCGCCGGGTGCAATCCCTGCGCACCCTGATTCTGCTGCTGTTCGAAATGAAGGCTGACGACCAGGCCATGGCCAATGCGGTGGCGAGTATCATCGAGGCGGATAAGAAATTTGCCGACGACGCCTTTGATTTCAACATCGACGATTTCCTGAACCGCCACGACCAGCTCAAACAGCAGCAAAGCCAGCTCAATCGAATCGAAAAGGAGCGCCCCCGCTTTGAAAAGCTGAATCGCGACTACCAGGCCTATCAAACGTTATTGCGCAGTCAGCACGATTTTGCCGCCTTCCGGGATGGCGTGGCGAATGCGCTGCAAGACATTGGCGCCAAACGCCGGGTAGCGCTGGAGGCGTATAACGAACAGAACGAAACCCTGCGCCATGTGCTGCAAACCCTGAAAAAGCTGGAACAGGAAGAAAGCGGACTGAAAGGCGAGATCCGCTCCGCCGACCGGCGAATCAAGCAGGCGGAACAGAACCAGAAAGACGGCGAGCTGCTGGTTGCACAATACGGCGAGATGACCCTGCAGGAAATTGCGGACATCCAGAAGGAAGAACTCGAAGGCAAGCGGGGCCACCTGGCCGCCCTGAAAAGTGCTGCCCAGGCCGAGATTCGCCTGGAACAGATCCAGCGCAAGAAGCTGGAGCTGGAACGCCAGCTGGAAAGCCTGAAAGACCGGGAAAGCAAACAACAGTGGCAGTTGCAGAACCAGCTGGACGAAGCCACCGCCGCGCCGCTGCGGGCAGTCGACCCCCGCCTGATGATGGCCAGCCCCGGCCAGGATCTGGATGCCGACAGCAAAGCCACCATTGAAGCTTTCGCTCGCCTGTTTGCGCCCAACGATCGCGGCTTTGACTGGTTTGATACCGAGTACCAGAGCCAACCGGCCCGGCACACCAATTTCGCCGAGCAGCGCCACCATATTGAGGGCGAGCTGAACGGCCTTGAGAAAGAACGCTCAGAGCTGGCAGACACCACCAACCAGGAACACGACCGGCCCAAGCTGATTGAACGCACGGAAAAAGAAATCCGCGCCATCGAAAAAGATCTTGAGACGCTTCAGCGTTATCCAGCCGCTGCCACCACCCTGCGGGACGCTGCAGAAGAAAAGCAGGCCGCCGAAGAGCAGTTAGCCAAGCTGGAGGAACAGGCCCGTCTGGAGCAGGAAAAGCAGGACGCACTGCAGCAGAAAGCCGCCAGGGCCCGGGCCGAGAAAGACCGCATTGAGGAACGGGAGCGGGAACTGGCGGCCCTGAGCAAAAGCGTGGGAACTGTGGAACACCGTTTCCCGCACTTGAAAGCGGTGCAGGCAGAACAACCGTTAGACATCGAGCGGGTGTCTGCCGCCGCGTTTGATGACCTGCAAAGCCAACTGGACGACCTGGAAGAGCGCCGCCGTAACATCCTCGATCACCTGCGCCAGTTTGTGTACCTGGGTATCCACGAAGACAGCGACGGCGAACTGCAGAAAGACAGCCCGACGTCCTCGATTATTCGGGAAGCCTTCAAGAGCCTGTCGGACCTGTTCGCCGGCATGGCCGAGCGCTGGAGCGTGCTGGAACAGCAGGTTGGCATTCACAACGAAACCGTGGCCAGTTACCGACAGGCCCTGAAATCCAACCACGAACACATTGCTCGGTTCGAGGCCCAGCTGAACCGCGAGCTGGACGGGGTGCACATCAACGACCTGGTGGAAATCCGGGTGGATATCCACACCGATCCGAAATTCCGCAACCTGGTGGAAGAAGCCAACAACATCGATCCGTATGGCAACCAGCTTCAGTCTGATGCCTTTTACGACCGCCTGCGGGTGTTTGTGGCGGACTTTTTCGGGGAGCAGGGCGGCAGCAAGCGCCTGACCATGGACAAGGTGATCACCGGTATTTCCTACCGCACCCGCAAGGAAAACGCCGCGAACCTGGATAAGAAGGGCCAGTCCACCTCCACCACGGCATTGATCAACCTGGAACTGGTGTACCGGCTGCTCAAACGGGTGCTGTACCCGGGCGTGCAGCTGTCCTTCCCCATGGTGCTGGACGAGCTGGCCAGTGTAGACATCAGCCAGATGCCGTCGTTGCTGGAACGGCTTCGCAAACAGGGCTTCAACTTGTTCTCCGCTGCTACCCACAGCGCCAGTGCCGAAGTGATCTACCTGATTGGCCGGCACCTGGAAGTGGGGCAGATGCGCACCGCGCGGCCTTACAGCAAGGAACGCACACTGGTGTTCTGGGGTGGCGCGGAAGGCTTTACCGGCGGCGAGCCCCTGAGCCACTGGGCGGACCAGACCCAGAACAGCCTGCTGGAGCCTGCGGATGAGTAAACGCTTCAGCACCCTGGACACCACCCGGCTGCTGTTCGAACACCCGAAGATCCTGTTCCGGATGATCGAGCGCATGGACCGAAACGAAGCCCGGTACATCCGCGAAAGCGACCTGGTGGCCGAGGTGATGGACTACACCCGTAATCTGGGCAAGGCGGACCGGGAACGAGTGCGGCTGGCCCTCAACACCGATAACCTGTTTCGCAGCGGCCTGATCATCGACATCATCAAGGCCGACGGCGAGCGCCGGCTGGTGTTTCAGGATGCCCTGATCAACCTGATGCGCGCCTGCAATGCGTCGCTGTATCAGGAACTGACCGATGCCCGGCTGCGGGGCCATCTGGTGACCCTTCGGGACGTACGCAACCGACTGGAAACCAGCAGTTTCAGCGAGGCCGACCCGGACTACACCGAACTGCGGGACGACCTGAATGAACGGGTCAGCCAACTGATCGGCCTGTTGCGCCAGAACGTGCTGCGCATGCAGACCATCAGCGCCCAGCTGGCGGATCTGTCCGGCGACGCCAGCCGGGCGCCGGAGAAATACCTGGAGTTCCGCCAGAACCTGTTCGAGCAGATCGTCACTCTGTATGAGCGCCACATCAAGCCCACGCTGGTGTTCCTGAACCCGGACACCCGCCTGCCAGATGGCAGCAACCTGTTCGAAACCCTGGAAGCCATGGTGCGCCTGCTGGAGAGCCATGACGACCACAGCCTGGCGGATCAGATTTTCCGCTCGTCCCTCAGCCTGAATGCTCTGTACAAACCCATCCAGGCCGTAGCCCAGGAGGTGGAACACTTCCTGCGCAAAACCCGGCGGGGCATGGCCCAGTACAACGCCATGGAGCATTTCTACGGCAAGCTGCGGGAGCTGAAAGACGACACCGAAACCCTGAGCCTGCGCCGCAAATGGCTGGAAGGCGGCGATTTTGCCCGCAGCACGGGCTTTCTGGTGGGTTTGCGGGCGCAGCAGCGGCCGAAACACTACGCCTTCGGCCAATCCTCCAGCTATTACCAGCTGTTGTTCAGCGAACTGGACCTGCGCCTGAGCGACCTGCGCCGTAAAGCCGAGGTGCCAGTTCTTCAGGAAGTGGACGGCAGCGGTCGCCACAGCCGCATCGACGTTCAGCGCATCAACCAGCTGTACCAGTGGCTGGAAACGCTGGAATTACGGCCCACGACCGACCTGGTACGGGAACTCCACGGCCGGCTGGACGGTTTTATTCCCGGCTATCGCTTTCCGGACCTGCTGGCGGCGTTGAACCGGCTGGTCAATGCACCGCCCGAGGGGATGCAGGTAACGACCACCAACCGTTTCCGAACCCTGGAGCAGGCGCCCGACAGCGAGCAGTTTGTTTACCGAAAACGCCGCCTCGAAACCACTACGACTCACACCGAACAAGAGCCAGACCATGCCTGATTTCGCGGAAACCCGGGATGCAGAAAACAACCTGAACGAACCACAAACCAGCAGCTTCGACCAGATCCTGCCGGCCCACAGTGCCGCCATCTACCGGGAATTTCAGGCTGGCCGCGTGATCGTGCGGGATGTCTGGGATGCCAACCGTTCCGAGCTGCGGGCCAATCCGCTCTACAACCTGCTATACAATCATCTTTCGCATTTCCGCACTTTCTACGAGCACCTGGGCAGCGAACTGGTGTTCAACGAAACCGGCTCGTTCTTCTTCCTGAAAGAAAGCAGTGACGATGAAAGCGAAGAGCACGATGAGAACGCTTTCCGGGTGCAGGTGATATTGCTGCTGATTGGCCGTTACTTTGCCCGTAGCGGGCGGGATCTGGATTACCTGGGTCGGCCGGAAGCCGGCCTGAACGAGCAGGACCTGGCCAACCTTGCGGCCGATGAGGAGTACCAGGACATTCTGCGGGCAGCTCGATTCGAGAAAGGCCTGAGTGAGGCGCTGGATTACCTGGAAAAGCGGAACCTGGTGTTCCGCTCCGGGGCTGGGCGGTATTTCCTGAGCTCAGCTGGTATGTACTTCCTTGACCAGCTGGTTCAGGAGTACGAGCAGGGCGGTCAGGCGTAGGCCAGGTTGTTCCGGCCACCGGCTTTTACCCGGTACATAGCGGCGTCGGCTTCCCTCATGAGATCTTCGGCGGTCATGCCGTTATCCGGATACAGGGCAATGCCGACGGAAGCGCCAATACCGATCGTGTGGCCCTGAATCTGGAATACCTCATTCAGGGTTGCAATCATTTTTTCTGCAATGTGCCGGGCACCGTCGTCGCCGTTCAGGGGCCCGGTAATCACCACAAATTCGTCTCCGCCGGTCCGGCCCACGATATCGCCACTACGCATGCAGTGTTTCAGGCGCTTGGCCACTACCCGTAGCAGTTCGTCACCCACCGGGTGGCCATGGGTGTCGTTGACCGGCTTGAACTTGTCCAGGTCTAGGAACATCAGCGCAAAGTGGCCATTGGAACGACGGGCCTGCTCTATGGCTTGTTGCAGGTAATTCTCCAGGGCGGCACGATTGGGCAGGCCGGTGAGCTGGTCATAGTGTGCCAGCCGGGCCATCTGTTTCTCGTTTTTCACCCGCTCGCTGATATCGCTGAAGGTCAGAATATACTGGCTGATCTGGCTCTGATTGTTTCGCACCGCAGACACCGTCAGCAGGTTGGGGAACACCTCATCCTTGGGATGCCTGAGCCAGACCTCGCCCTGCCAGGCACCCTCGGCGATCAGCTGGCGGTGCAAGCGTTCGCCGACGGGATCCCGGTCCTGGTTGCCTGCATCAAGAAACTCCATCATGTTGCGCCCGGACAGCTCACGGGCTGTTGTCTGGGCCCTGTCCAGAAAGGCCGGATTGGCCCGGACAATGGTGAAATCCGTCTTGCAGATGGCAATGGCTTCCTGGGTGTGCTCGAACACCTGGTGGGCCAATCGCAGTTCTTCGGTGGATCTGGCGATCTCGGATGTCTGGGAAACCAGTGCATGCATCAGCGGTTGCAGGGAGCGCCACACCACCAGCCCGGCCACCAGCGAAAGCAACGCAATGATGGCGATGCTGATGATGATGTCGTTGATGACGTCTGCGTAGATTTCAGATACCCGGGCGTTCATGTGAACTTCCCAGTTGTAATCGCTCAGGGGTCTCATGAACGCCAGTATCGAGGCACCGTCCGGGTCGGTCAGTCTGAAGGTGCGGGGCTGTTTGTCGCCCGTCAGGTGCTCCCTGACGGTCAGGCACTCGCTGGCAGGGAAGATCTCGGGCATCTGAGTGATGGGGGCCAGCTCCACCCGGCGGGTGCGCGCGTCATCGAGAATGCAGATGTTTGACCAGGTGTTGGTTAGCAGCGCTCCCTGAAGCGGAGAGAGATCGAACAGCAGCAGGTCTGTGCCCACCCGTTCGCCATCATGCATGATGGCGCCGGAGGCGTGCAGCAGCGGTTTGCTGGTTTCGCCATTGGCAAGGCGATATTCCCGGAAGTCCAGGCCGCCTGGCAGGGTTATCTTGCCGGGCAATGACGCCGCCAGGGGGCCGACACGGACCAGTTCCTCACCCGATGCGTCGTAGCGTATCAGTGCCGCCAGGTTGTCGATGATGTTGGCGGCGTCTTCCAGCCTGGGCCGGGAGAAGGTCCTGGCGACGCCAACCGCCAGGTTACCGTTTACATATTCACTCATCACCCGGCCCAGCTCGGATCGGCTGGCGGTCTGGCGGGCCAGGTCCTGGTGTTGGTCCAGGATGGCCTGGATGTTCTGGGTTTTGGCGTCGGCAACATTGCCGGCCGAGCGGGAGGCCTGGGAATGCAGCTGGTTGATCAGCGGGGTGGCGACAATCGCAGCAATCACAATGCCGGTGAGCACCACTGCGATGATGGCCGTGGCGATTACACGGCGCTTTTGTTCAAGTATATCCATCGTTTGTGGTCACACCCTCCGGTCGCACAGCTCTATCTTAACTCCAGCCTTAGCCAAAGAGCCAATGGTTAGTGTGCTTCTGTCTCTCTAGTATCCGCGCCTTAATAAAAATTCCAAATCGCGAGTGGTTATGACAGACAACAACGCTAACAACAGCTATTTATCTGATCGAAAACCCCGGTCGCACTTTGCAACGCGTCGGGAATACCTGGAGCATGAACTGCAGGTGATGGCGCCGAGGCGGTGGCGGCCAAACCTGCCGTTCCGTGATTACCGCTTCGAGTGGGAAGACCTGGTGCCCGCCATGGCCGCGACCATCGGCAAAGTGGTGATGGTTGCCGCAATTGTGGCCGCCTTCGCCGGCCCGCTGGGGCTTTCGAAAGAATTCGTAACCGAAAACGTGCGCTTCGAAATGATCATCGCAGCGCTGTTGTTTGTCATCCTGATCTCCGGTTTTCTGAACCCCACCAGTAACCTGGCCGGTACCCACGGCCCGCTGATTCCCATGATTCCGTTGATTGTTGCCTCTGGCGGGCATCCCATGGCGCTGGGGATCATGATCGGTGTGCTGGGGTTTATTCTGGGTATTACCCGGGGCGGCAGCCTGTTGGCCCGGCTAACCAGTAACGGTGTGTGTGGTGGATTGCTGCTGTATCTCGGCTTTATCGGGGTAACCAGCCAGATTGGACGGCTATTCACCTGGGCTGAAGGGTTCGATAAGGGCTACATCGCCTTTGTGGTGGTGCTGCTGACCATCGTGATGTACGCCTGGCTGGAGCATGTGAAAATGCGTTGGCTGGCGATCCCGCTGGGATCGTTGATAGCCGGTGTCGTGGCCTTTGCCCTGGGTGCGCCGTTCGAGTTCGTGACCGAACCGGGCATTCCCAATATGAACCCGGCCTATTGGTGGGGCGAAACCACCGGCTGGCAGCTGGGCCTTCCGGACGTCTACAGCTTTATGGCCGTGGCGCCGTTTGCGGTGCTGGCGGTAGCCATGTGGTCTCCGGATTTTCTGGGGCACCAGGTCTTCCAGAAACTGAATTATCCGCCAAAAACCGAGCGTGTGCTGATGGATATCGACGATACCATGGTCTCTGCCTCGGCCCGCCAGGTAGTCGGAACGGCGCTGGGTGGCGGTAACATTGCGTCATCCTGGGGTACTTACATTGTGCCGGCAGCCATTGCCAAGCGGCCCATTGCGGCGGGTGCGGTGCTTACCGGGTTGTTGTGTGCAGCTACCGCGGTGCTGGGTTACCCGATGGACCTGGCGGTATGGCCGCCGGTGCTGAGTGTGGCGCTGATGGTGGGCGTATTCCTGCCATTGCTGGAGGCAGGTATGCAGATGACCCGCAAGGGCAAGACCACCGAGTCTGCAGCCATCGTGATTTTCTCGTCTGCGCTGGTGAATCCGGTGTTTGGCTGGTCGCTGACGGTGCTGCTGGATAACCTTGGGCTGATCGGCTGTAAGGAACGCGGTAAGGAACTGGGCCATATCGGCCGCTGGATCATCCCGGGTATTGTCTTTGTTATCCTGTGCGTGGTCATGCTGGCCATCGGAATGTTCCCGGGCATCGAGCCTATGGTGGACGCTTTCCGTGTAGACTGAGGTTTTTCGCAGTAGCAGGAGTGGCGAATGCCGGAGCCCGTGCTGTTCAGAACCTATCGCCGCCGGAGCTGGCCCTGGCTGGCGTTCATAGCGCTCGTGGTTGCCTTGTTGGTGGCGCTTTGGTTGCAGCCACAACCTGTTGAAGAACGCTTAGTGCGCCTGCATGCCCAGGAAGTGTTCGGGGCGGATTCTCAGCTTCTTGCAGAACCACTGCCGGTGCAGGCCACGCTGCTGGATTACCGGAGCGATCGCCTGCTGCTGTTAAAGGCGCAGGCGGCCTTGCAGGTGTACCCGGAGCATGCCCGGCAGTTGCTGGAACTTTTCGGTGAAGAGCCGGAGTTCCGGGAAGCCCTGAAAACCCACGGCGAATACCTGATTCCGCCGGTTATCCATTTCTACCGCAACCCGGTCAGTTCCATCGAGATGCTGAACCGGGTAGCGGGAACCCGACAAACCCTCACTCCCGAGCAGCGGGCCTGGTACGCAGTGAACTTTGCCAACAAGGAAGGGCAGGATTTCACCGGCCAGTTTGTGGTGGCGCCGGATGGCAGCATTGAATGGATCTGGACCGAACGTATTACCGAAGGCGCTACCCGGTTTTTCACCAGCGGCATTCGCACCCTGGAGTCCCGTTACCGAACCGACCAGCCCATTCGTGCCAGTGATCTTGGCTGGGCAGCGGTGGATGCCGTAGTGATCGGCAGCGCGGTAAAATTCCTCAAAGCCGGTCGGGCAGCGGCCACTACCGCCCGGGCAACCACCGTAACCGCACGCTCAGCTGCCTATGGCTCCCGTTTGGCCAGGGCAGGGCAGATGGCATCAACCATGATCGGCTATACCAAGTGGCCAGCCGTGGCGGCGCTTGCCTATGTAGCAGTGCGCCATCCGGTATTACTGAACGACCTGTTTGCCGGGGCCGCAAAAGTCCTTGGTGTGCCACCGTGGATGATACAGGTGCCCGGCTGGTTCCTGATCCTGTTACCCTTGTTGCTGATACTGCGATGGCTGGCCCGGGTGTGCCTCTGGTTCATCCCCGCCCGCCGATAACTAACCGGGGTCAGACCCCCAATACATTTGCTGCGGCAAAATGTACCGGGGGTCTGACCCCGTTACGGAGATTCTGAGATGAAAACACTGTTGCAGGTGGATTTTCCCTTTGATGGCCCGTTCGGGCAGGAAATGGCCGATGCCATGAAAGAGCTGGCGGAATCCATTGCCAAAGAACCCGGGTTTATCTGGAAGATCTGGACCGAGAATGCGGAAACCAGGGAGGCTGGCGGTATTTATCTGTTCGAAGATGGTGCCAGCGCCAGGAAGTACCTGGACATGCATACGGCCCGCCTTAAAGGTTTCGGAGTGCCGGTGGTGAATGCCAAGGTGTTTCAGGTGAATGATGCGTTGTCGGCGATTGATCACGGCCCGGTCTGACCGGGCCGTTTAAGCCTACCAGGCCAGCCAGATGGTGTGCCTTGCGCCTTTGCCCGGGCGCAGGGCTCGTACCACTACCGCTTCTACCGAGAAACCGGCCCGGCGCAGCCTTTCTGTAAAGGCCTGCTCAGGGCCTGCGGACCAATAGGCCAGGATGCCGTCCGGGCTCAGGGATTTCTGGGCGGCGGCAATGCCTTCCGGCGAGTAAATCCAGTTATTTTCCTTGCGGGTCAGGCCTTCCGGGCCGTTGTCCACATCCAGAAGAATGGCGTCCCAGTTGCCATTACCCTCCCTAAGTAGTTCTGCCACATCGCCAAGGTGTACCCTGGCTCGAGCATCTTTCAGCGGGTAGCCCGCGGCGGCGCCCAAGGGCCCGCGATTCCATGCTTCAACCTCCGGAACCAGTTCGGCCACCGTCACCTGGGCGCTGTCGCCCAGTGAAGACAGAGCCGCCGCCAGGGTGAAGCCCATGCCCAGCCCACCAATCAGCACCCGGGGCTCGGGCAGGTGTGCGATACGTTCGCAGGCAAGGGTGGCCAGGGCGTCTTCCGAGCCGTGCAGCCGGCTGTTCATCAGCTCACCGGGCGCACCGGCAATCTTGATGGAGAATTCGTCATTGCGTTGCAGCAAACGCAAACGGGTTCCGTTGCCGGGAATGGTTGCGGTGCCAATTTCATCAAAGCGGGCCATGAGGGGTTCCGGGTGGCGGGATCAGGCCGCATTCTAACCTGATGGCACCGTTGTTTTCAGCCAAAACCCCCTTGAAGAATAGCTGTTAGACTGCAGTTATTATCAAATAGCCGTATTTTTAAAGCCCAGAGTACAGGAGAGCGCACTTATGACAGATCAACCGGTCATGCTGATAACCGGAGCTTCATCGGGCATTGGTGCCGAAACCGCACGAGCTGCTGCCCGGCAGGGGTATCGCCTGGTACTGGCGGCGCGCTCCGAGGGCAAACTGAAGGGGTTGCAGCAAGAGCTCGGCGGCAGGTCGCGTCACCATTCCGGGCTCCATGTACAGCGCCACCAAGTGGGCGGTCTCCGCCATTGGTTATGGTGTGCGTGAGGAGCTTCGTGGTTCCGGCATCCGCGTAACCCTGATTGAACCGGGTATGGTGGATACGCCGTTCTTTGACGAACGCCCAGCCCACGCGCTGAAGCCCGAAGATATCGCCAATGCGGTGATGTATGCGGTCGCCCAGCCTGCACATGTAGACGTAAACGAGATCCTGGTGCGGCCAACGCCGGCCGTGGAGTGAAGGTCAGAAACTGTTGGAGCTAAAGTTGGAATCAACACAAAACGTGGCCCTGGTAACTGGCGGGGCAAAAGGTATTGGCCGGGGCATTGTGATGCACCTGGCTTCGGCCGGCTGGAAGGTGGTCTTCTGTGACACTGACCAAACTGCTGGCGAGCAACTGGTGGCCAGTTCAGAACACGACATTCTTTTTGTCCAGGGCAATGTGGCCAGCGAGCCGGATGTCGAGCGAATAATATCGCAAACCGTGAACTGGGCAGGTGGCCTGACCGCCGTTATCAATAATGCCGGCATTGCTGACCCCCACACCGGGCCGGTAGAAGAGCTAAGCCTTGAACAGTGGCAGCGCCGCCTGGATGTAAACCTGACCGGGCCGTTTCTGGTGACTAAACACGCCGTTCCGTATCTTCGGGAAGCTCAAGGTGCCGTCGTTAATATGGCATCTACCCGGGCGCTTCAGTCGGAGCCGGAGTCCGAGGCCTACGCCGCCACCAAGGGTGGGCTGGTTGCGCTGACCCACGCACTGGCGGTAAGCCTTGGCCCGGACATTCGCGCGAACTGCATCAGCCCCGGCTGGATTGATACCCGTGGCTGGCAGGGAACGACTGAAAAGCCGGAGCCACTGTCAGCGTCAGATCACCAGCAACATCCCGCAGGCCGCGTGGGTACGCCGGAAGATATCGCCTCACTGGTGGCTTACCTGATCTCACCAGAGGCCTCATTCATCACCGGCCAGAACTTCGTGGTGGATGGCGGCATGACCCGGAAGATGATCTACGAAGAGTAGTCGGTCAGGCCTGGATTGATCGCTAGGCTGCTGCCAACTTGCCTGCAGGCTGAATTCTCACGCGATTCCCGTTTTAGACTTATTGTGGAGATAAGTCTAGAATTGGAATGTCAGGCGTGAAGCCAAATTAGCTGCAGGAGGTTCGCCATGGGTGCACTGGCAGAGAAGAAATCGCCCGCTGAAGCCCGCAAGATGGGAGTCAGCGGCCTTAAGGCGGCGTTCAATATTCTCGAGAAATGGGGATGCAGTGCCGACCAGATGCAGGCCATTCTCCGCCTGCCCAAAGCCACCTTCTATAAATACCGGAATGATCCGGATAGCGCCCGCCTGGACCGGGACCAGCTTACCCGGATCAGTTACCTGCTGAATATGCACCAAGCCCTGCGCATTGTGTTCGAGAACCCGGATAACGTGTATGGCTTCATGCGCAAGCGTAATCACAATCCGTATTTCCATGGCCGGGCTCCGCTGGAGGTGATCGAAAGCGGTGATTTCGCGGCCTTGTACGAAACCTTCCGGCGCATTGATTCGCTGCGGGGCGGCCTTTGGTAATGGTGCCGCAGTTACCCGCCATCACCCTGCCAAAAACCAAGGGCTTTCGCCTGATCAACACCCGGCTGCCACCCATCGACATTTTTAACGATGTAGCGGATGCGGACGAGTTTCAGGACTTGTTCGACCTGCAGGCACTGACCAACCCCAGGCTCCGGCAGGAAGTCGGCAGCCTGAATTACATCGACCTGAACGAAATCCCCTGGGGTATTCCCGGTTGCCACTATGCCGCAGCCCCCTTTACCCACGTTGCACCGGAGGGAAGCCGGTTCAGCACTGGTGATTTCGGTATGCTGTACATCGCCGACACCATTGAGACCGCGCTTTCGGAAGTGCAGTACCATCAGGGCCGGTACCTGGCCAACATTGAAGGTCTGAAGTTCGATCGGTTGATGTTCCGGGGGCTGGCCTGCACCTTTGCTGGCGAAGATATTCACGACGCAACGGTGTTGCCGGAATCCAGCGACATTTATCACTCTGAGGATTATTCCGCCGCCCGCGCACTCGGTGCCCGGCTTCGTTCAGCCGGTTCCGAAGGGATCCAGTACTGGTCAGTAAGAAACCCGGGAGCCACCTGTTGGGGGCTGTTTACGCCCAGGCGGGTGCAATCGATTGTTCAAACCGCGCATTACGAGTTTATTGTGCGGGACGGGCAGATTGTGGACCGGAAGAGGGTGGTTGGGATTTGATTTTAGCGCAGGGAAGGTGGTACCCCCGGCAGGACTCGAATTAATCGTTATCTCATTGTTTTATGAGTCAATTAAATTTAATATTTTATTTTGTACCCCCAGGTATACCCCCAATCTGGAATGGGTTTGTGGGCGTGAGTCCCAATTTGAGGCGCATTTGCACCGTTTAGCACCCTAGCATGTAGTTTTCTATCTCTGTTTGTGTGAGGGTCCTTGGGGAATCTGACTACGATTATGCCTAGTGTCTAGCCGTGCGACAGGAGTAACTCGTCGTAGCGGATGTATGTGCCGGTCACACTGACGATTCGAAATAATCTCAAACATATATCACCTCTGTGAAGTCGGGCAACGAATCTGCCCTCCCTCCTACCCACAGAGGAACCCCCAATGATTGAACCCTGTCCTCGTTGCCTGTCCCCCCGGGTTGGCAAGAAAAACTATGGCAAGAAGGCCGCCGGCCTCATTGGTGCCACGGCTGGCACCTATGGTGGCTACACCGCATCGATTGCTGGTGCAAAAGTAGGCTTTGTTGCCGGCATTGCAGGTGGCCCAGCCACAGCAGCCGTTGGCGGAATTGGTGGTGCCATTCTCGGCGCCATTGTTGGTGGTGCAACCGGTGCATCCGCTGGTGTGATTCTGGGCGATGTTCTGGACGATCGAGTCCTGGATAACCTTCTGTGCCTTAAGTGCGGATACTCATTCGCGGCCGAAGCTGCTCAAAGAGCACCTCATTAATTCCCCCTCACACGCTTCTAAGGAGAGTAATCATGGCTCATCTCGTCGAGCAAATGGCCTACGTTGGCCAAACCCCGTGGCATGGCCTGGGGAACGAACTGACTTCCAATCAACCACTGGATGTCTGGGCGAAACAAGCTGGCCTCGACTGGCAGATTCAGGAAAGTCCGGTGCGCTATGTCACCAATAACAGTGGTGCATTGGGCGAGATACTTTCTTATCCGGACTCCAAGGTACTCTACCGCTCGGATACCAAGGCGCCGCTGTCAGTTGTCGGTAATCGATTTAAAGTGGTCCAGCCCGAAGAGATTCTGGAGTTCTACAGGGATCTGACCGAAGTATCGGGTTTTGAACTGGAAACAGCGGGTGTCCTCAAAGGTGGCCGAAAAATGTGGGCGCTGGCCCGCACCGGTCAGTCCGGTATGTTGAAGGGCAATGACCAAACCAATGCCTATGTCCTGCTGGCAACCGCCTGTGATGGCACTATGGCTACGACTGCCCAATTCACCAGTATTCGTGTCGTGTGCAACAACACACTTGCTGTCGCGGTGAAAGGATTTACTGGTAATGCTATCAAAGTGAAACACAGCTCAGAGTTCAACGCCGATTTGGTGAAAAGGCGTCTTGGCATTTCCGTGACTGCCTGGGACGATTTCATGTACCGCCTAAAAACGTTAAGTGAGAGGAAAATGAAGACTAGTGAGGTCAGAAGTTACTTTCACAAGGTGTTCACGGACGATTCTGGAACAGGCCTCGGCAGAACAAGCGAGCAATCCATGGCCAAGGCCCTTTCCCTATACGAAGGTAAGGGCATGGGGGCGACGCTCGCATCGTCGGAGGGGACCGCCTACGGGATGTTGAACGCGGTTACAGAGTTTATCGATCATCAGCGCCGAGCAAGGACTGTGGACAACCGACTGGATTCTGCATGGTTCGGAACTGGTGCTGCAATCAAGAGTCGAGCATTGGATCAAGCAATGGCCCTCGTGCTCTAACAAAAAAAGGATTAGTAGGCCAATCCCGTCGAAGCCCGCTGGAGCCAGAAACTCCGGTGGGCTTTTTTTATGTCTGGAGGAAAACACCATGGGAATGAGTGCAAACACGATTCAGAAACAGCGGCCAGCCTTGCGCTTGGTCTCGACAAAGGGCCTCAGCCGGGATGAATGGCTGAAGGTACGCAAGCAGGGCATTGGTAGTAGTGATGCCGCAGCAGCCGTTGGCATGAACCCTTATCAATCTCAGCTTGAGTTATGGATGGTCAAGACTGGCAGAGATGCTGGCTTGCCTAAACCGGATTCAGACGATCCCACTTCACCAGTCTATTGGGGCCATATCCTGGAGCCGATTGTGGCTGAGCAATATAGCCAACAGACCGGCCGAAAGGTGCGCCGGGTGAATGCGGTATTGCAGCATCCAGATCCGGACAAGCACTGGATGTTGGCCAACTTGGATTATTCCGTGGTGGCCGATGACGACGTGCAGATTCTTGAGTGCAAAACGGCAGGGGAGTTTGGGTCACGTCTCTGGAAAGAGGGTGTGCCGGACTACATCCAGTGCCAGGTGCAGCACCAGTTGGCCGTTACCGGCAAACAGTCGGCCGATGTATGTGTGCTGCTGTGCGGCCAGGAGCTGAAGATTTACCGCATTGAACGGAACGAGGAGCTCATCGAAGCGCTTTATGTGCTGGAACGCCAGTTCTGGGACTTTGTGGAAACGGATACGCCACCACCCGTTGACGGAACCAATTCTGCCGAACGTGCCCTGCGCCACCTGTACCCGGTGGACCGAGGGGAGACCCTGGACTTCAGCCAAAGCAAGGAACTGTCCGATGCATTCGACGAGCTATTAGCCATCCGGTCGGAAATGGAAAGCCTCAAATCCACCGAGTCCCACCTGAAACAGCGAATCGAAAGCCAGATGGGCGAAGCGTCAAAGGCAACCTTCCCAAGCGGCAGCGTCAGCTGGAAGCGGAGCAAGGATTCCGTTGGGCTTAACGTGAAACAGTTGTTGAAGGATCAGCCAGAACTGCTGGAGCAATACCCACTGACGAAGCCAGGAAGCCGTCGATTCCTCATCCAAGCATAAAACCCCCATTGGCCACGCGGGCGTGACGAGTGCCCCGTGGTCCTTTTTCAGGAGAGTCATCATGATTAAAGGTTTAGCCATCACGCCTCCCGTGTTGGGGCGCATCAGCATTGGCCGGGTTGTCGAAAAGAATGGCATCCGGCTACCCAAGAAAGACGATCAATTCACCATCACCTCTCAGGTCCAGGAAAAGGATGGTTGGGTACTTCATCCCATAGATGAGGAGCTGAGAAAGGATGCGCAAAACGGCAAGCTTCGAACTATCCCGGTACGCATGCTCTTCAATGACGCGGACCTCAACCTGAGGGCTGAGTACACCATGTTTGACCGTAAAAGCGGGCGCCCAATGTGTGTAGGTAATGGCGACGCCTGTAAGCGCCTGACGCAATCAGGAGTGCAGTCTTTGCCATGCCCGGGACCAACGTTGTGCGAGTTCGGTAAAGGAGGCTTGTGCAAGCCCTACGGCCGCCTAAACGTCAAGGTCGGTGACGACGATGATCTCGGCACCTTCATCTTTCGCACGACCGGTTACAACAGCATTCGGACGCTTGCTGCCAGACTGAGCTACTACCAGGCAGCCTCTGGTGGTCTATTGGCGTACATGCCGTTGGAATTGAAGCTGCGGGGCAAAAGCACGACGCAGAGTCATCGCACGCCGATCTACTATGTGGATTTGGTGCTCAAGGAAGGGATGTCACTGCAGGAAGCGGTGGCTGAGGCAAGGGAAAGGGCCAAGCAGGTAAAAGAGGAGGGCGTTGATCAGGCCGCACTAGATGCGGCGGCTGCGAAGGGCCTTGGCAATGGGCTGTTTGAATACGATGAGGATGAGATGGCGCAGGTGGTTGAGGAGTTTTATTCGTCAGAGCCAGAGAGTTTGCCGAATAATTATCCAACGGTATCGAAATTGAGAGAAGAGCTGAGGACCACTGGCTCAACTGCCCAGCAGTGATAATACGAGTGGCCGAACACGGCCACTCGTCTAGATCAGAAGTTTGCGTTTATTTTTTGGCAGGTTCGACATCCCTCCGATACAGTAGCTGCCTATCTACCACGTATTGCACTAGCGGGTTTAAAAAAAACTACAATCTAGCAGCGCATAGTGCGATAACCTTGGATTGCAAAAGCAGTTGATCTAAAAAGCAAAAGTTCGATGCCAACGCTTTTGACTGGTGGCGTTTTGGGTTTCAGCGCAGACTGAGCCGAGAAAATTGTTGGGGTAAAAAGGGGATTTATGGAAGTTAAGCTATGGGAAGGCGGCTTGCAGTCGCAAGAGATCAAAGCGATTGAAATTATTCAGGAGGCCTTCAGTCCAGATCCGATTTCTGGCAAGTCAAGGCCCAAATCTGGTAGTTCGCTGCAAGATCAAATGCGTGGCCTAGGGCTCAAAGGTATGTTTCCCTGGAAAGGTTACGCTGGCTTTCGGTTTGTAGATGCGAAGGGTAACGAAGGTGAGTTTGACCTAGTTATCGTCACTCACTGTAATGTCCTGATCGTCGAGCTCAAAGATTGGAATCACGGAGAGGTCAAGTCGAGAGGGGATCGTTGGTATAAGAATGACGTCGATATGGGGCGGTCACCAGTTAGCGTCACTCAAAAGAAAGTGCATTTGTTAAAGAACAAGCTTGAGCGCTTCAAACATAGATTCAGCAATTCTGGCTGGACGCCCTTCGTTCATCATTTCGTGGTTATGACGGGTAATGCTGGATTCTTGAAAATTACTGACCAAGAGAGAATCCATACATTAAGCCTCAAGGAATTCTTGAGCCTTGCCGATGAGGGCAACTTCAACAAGAAATTCGTCAAAGTCCACTCGAATGCCAAGGTGCTTAATCAAGATTTCGACATTTTTGATGAACTATTTCTCGGCAACAATACGGCGCCAAAGCAAATCCGAGTTGATGGCTATCGGGCGACAGACCTCATTTTCGAACATCCCCAGAAGGTCTATAAAGAATTCCAAGCGGTATCTGAAATATCCAAAGGCGATGAGGCTTTATTGCGGCTGTGGAATTTTGAGAACCTCAGTGGTTCTAAGGCAAAAACGGCCGATGGCAGATTCGCCATTGTGTCGCGGGAGCGAGAGGTGCTTCAGTTCATAAAGCACCAAGATCATGACCTTTATAAACATTGCCTTCGCTCATTAACGAGCGTGCAAAAGGACGAGGTAACAACCGAGTACTCAGAGGTTTATGAACTTCCTCCTAATCATCTCAGATTCAATGAATTTATAGCGAAGCATGGCCCGTCTTTCTCAGATATTGATAAATCCAATTTGATGAAGTTGCTCGTCGCAAAGTTTGCAGACCTTCACCAAATAAAAGTTGCACACCGTGATCTTGGTGATCACAGCATTTGGATTTCTCCGAGCAAGGAAGTTGCTCTGTCGAACTTCATCTCGGCTTATCACAAGCCGGCTGGTACTGTTGGCGACTATCGGCAGTTTCTTGCAGTAAACGAGATTCTTGATGGTGCCGACTTGGAAGGCGTTGGAACGCCTTTCGAGGCTGATGTTCGCGCGCTTGGACTATTGTCTTGGCATATCTTGAATGCAAAACGTATTTCGCCAAAAAGTATCGCGGAGATAAAGGAAGAGGCTGTAACGAGTACGAGCTTCTACGGGCCTGTTCTGTTGAGTGCACTCACAGGCGGCCATTTCGCTGATGCCACTGAACTCTTCGATGCACTAAAAGACGCTGAACCAAAAGACGGGGAAATACTTTCTTTTGACCAGGCAGAGCTCGATCCGTACCGAAAGACGATAAATCACTCCCGGCAGTTTCGTGAAGATGATGATTTTTTGGTAGAGACTGAGGAGAGGGAGGTTTATCTATCAAACGGACTGATTGTAAAGGCCTGGCTTAACGTAGCGGCCGCTGATGATGCGTCATCAGGCCACAAGCTTCTTCACTTCTTGCGGCGCGTTGAAAAACTCCAGGCTGCGTCACCCCATTACATACCTTGTATTCGAGAATTTGGTATTGCCACCAAGTCCGCGAGTCTTTACGTGGTGATGGATAATGCAGAAGGTTTCCACTGGAATGAACTTAGTCTGGAGGAGCCCGATAAGTTCATATTTATCAAAAGGCTAATTGACGCAGTTGAACATCTTCACGGGATGAACATCGCCCATGGCGACCTCCATCCGGGAAACGTCATTGCAGGACGTGAAGATGGCGACTATGCGCTGTATCTGATCGATATTCCGGACTACTCTGCCGATTTTGAAGAGACTTTCAACCATCGATATAGTCCAGAGAATATCGACTCCTGCACCGCATATGAGCGCGACAACTATGCGGTCATGAGAATGGCTTGTGAGCTATTGGGAATTGAGTGGGAGAAGTCTTCTGAAGAGTATAAATATATTACGGACGCTGTTGCTGAGGAATTAGAAGATACGCTATTTGGCTTCAAAGATCTTGCTCGCTTTAAGTCTGCGATCCAAACACCTGAAAGTGAGCTTGCCCAGCCGGTTAATATTTCGCTTAAGGGTTCCTTCGAACCAATAACGATTTACCCTGACAATGGACACTTATATGTCCAGATCGAACCAAGTAATAAAGACCCTTCGGATGCAAGAGTGCGAATGCTGGGAATCGGTGGCAGCGTCGATTTGATATTTAAAGTGAAAGATCGCGCTTTTGTCGTGGGGTTTGCCCCTCGTGCTAGATCATCTGTTCGAAGGGATGACACTGAAAAAAGCCAATTGGAGTTAGACTTCCCGATACGCGTCGCCCCTAGCTCTGGGTATGACCTATCGGAGCTTTCAAAGAAGCTTGAAAGCAGTGATGCATTCGCCCGTGCGATCGAGCTCGCGCTTCAAAAAGAAGAATTAAAGGAAGTTGCTGCCGTTGAGTCAGTTATGGACTCAAATGAGATCGCTCCAGAAGCGATTGAAGAATTTGGTACTCGGACTGAGCCAGAGCTCAGAATTTCTACCGAAAACTTGTGGAAGGCAATCCTCGAGACGGAAACGGAGTCGTATCCCTATATCGA
Source organism: Marinobacter sp. bablab_jr003 (assembly GCF_016464245.1). Lineage (NCBI taxonomy): Bacteria > Pseudomonadati > Pseudomonadota > Gammaproteobacteria > Pseudomonadales > Marinobacteraceae > Marinobacter > Marinobacter sp. bablab_jr003. The sequence goes on along the minus strand of NZ_JADARC010000117.1, from coordinate 71,197 downwards.
GGTATACGATGGCCCGAGACCGGTAAAAGACAACAAAGACCAACTCATTATCCCTTACCAAGCTGATGTCGATGCTCTTGGTCAGTTTCGAAAGACCGACGTTATCGAAGCGTTGATCCTAGATAAAGATAAAGAGATCTCTATAGGAGAGGTCCTCTTGAAGCAGTCAGCGCTGAACGAAATTCGGCTATCGAAATTACGTTTCAAGGCCAAGAACTTGTCTGAAGGCGATGTCATCTTTTTCAGGACAAAGCAGGACAGAGCGTCCTATGAAAAGAGAAAAGCGGCATTGCAATGCTTGTTGGATCGAGAAGGTTTAATCACCAACCTAGTCACCTATTTCGATCCATCGTGCGCGCTTCCTGCTCAAACCTACGATGTTGATGTCACTGAGGAGGATTTTTCTCGTTACGACAGGACAGATGACCAAGGAAATTTAATAAGCCTCAACCAACAGCAGCGCGGAGCTTTTCAGAAGTTAATACAAAATGGTCCACTTTCTCTGTTGCAAGGGCCCCCAGGAACTGGGAAAACCGAATTCATAGCGGCATTCGTCCATTACCTAATTGAGAAGCAGCAGGTCCAAAGAGTTCTGCTAGTGAGTCAGTCGCATGAGGCCGTGAACACGGCTGCAGAGCGGATTCGCAATCACTGTGCGAGGTTGGACACATCACTTGATGTGGTTAGATTTAGCAACCGGGAAGGTGCGGTTTCCTCTGGGCTGAAGGATGTCTACTCGAATTCGATCATCTCAGAAAAAAGAGAGCTTTTCCGCGCAGAAGCTAAACATCGTGCCAGTTCGCTAGGGAGAGCATTGGGGCTAGAACCTGGCTACTTGTCGGCATTGGTTAATGTTGAACTAAAGCTTTTCCGACAAATTGATCACTCCACGTCGTTAATGGACTCTTTAGCTAGCCAGAAGTTAGAGGCGGAGGACGCCAAGGAATTGAAGAAGTCTCTGAAGGAACTGAATGAGACGATTCGTATATCAATGCACGAAGAGTTTGGAATTGTTCTGGCGCCCGAAGATGGTGTTGATGTGGCTAAAAAGCGTGTGATTGATAAGCTGAATCACGACTACGCGGTTAGGCCAGATGAAGCTTTGCGGGCGAGAGCGCTGGCGAAGATCTCTCGAGATATGTTGAACGTGCTTGAGACGGAAGAAGTCAACTATGATGAATTTCTAGCGAGGTCTCGCCAGTTGGTGGCTGGCACATGTGTTGGAATCGGACAGCGCCATATTGGGATTCGAGAGAACCAATACGACTGGGTGATAATCGATGAGGCAGCTCGCTCAATATCCAGTGAACTAGCAATTGCTATGCAGGCCGGCAAACGGGTTTTGCTCGTCGGTGACCATAAACAGTTGCCGCCACTCTACACCATTCCCCACAAGCAGGCGTTAGCCCGTCGACTCGGCATATCAGCTTCAGCGAGCGATTTGGATGTAATGCTTCAAAGCGACTTCGCACGCGCTTTTGAGTCCAAGTTCGGCGATCAAGTCGGAGCGACTTTGCTGACTCAATATCGCATGGGGCCCCAAATAGGGGATCTGGTCTCTGAAGTTTTTTACGATGGGAAGCTTGGCAATGGGAATCGCGCTATTCCAGACATTTATGATCCTTTGCCGACTGCGCTGCAAGCGCCGGTAACTTGGCTCGATACATCTAGCTTGGGAGCTAAGGCAAATCATCAGAGCGATAAAGGGGTGAGTATTTACAATAGGAGCGAGGCTGACCTCATTATCAAACTGCTTAAAGAGGTAGCAGAGAACCTGGACTTGCTGCTCGACCTGAAATCCTCAGTCAAAGACGGAGAGCCTGCAATCGGTGTGATATGCATGTATGGAGAGCAGAAGCGAATTCTTCGCCAAAAGTTCAAGGAAGTTCAATGGGATGATGATTTCAAGGCACTGGTGAAGATCGATACTGTGGATAGCTATCAAGGCAAAGAGAACAGAATCATTATTCTGTCACTCACGAGGTCAGACAAGCATCAAAGCCCTGGTTTCCTAAAAGCCCCGAATCGAATAAACGTAGCTTTGTCTCGGGCAATGGACCGATTATTAATTGTCGGCTCGTTGCAGATGTGGCAGTCAAAAAACAAAGACCTTCCGTTAGGGAGGGTTGCGAGTTTCATGGAGGAGAAAGGGCCGAGCGGCGGTTACCGATTCGTAAAGGCGCAAACCGGTAAGGAACAGGGAGGGCAGGTGCAATGAGTCAGGAAATGAACGTTGCTTATCACGAAGTGGACTTTTTACTGCCCGTTCATAGATTCAATATCCGGTTTTCATATGTCACGAAAAAGGGGCTGCCATTCGTGCGAGAGTTTGTGTTGAGACTGGTTCACGTTTCTCCGATGATGCCGGCGGATATTGCAAACTACTTTGGGTTGGCCAAGAGAGAGGCAGATGAAGCGATCAGTGATTTAGTCGACAAAGGGGATCTTCAGTTTCTAGAAAATGGCCAGATTGACCTGACAGCGCAGGCCCGGGGCTATTTTGTTCAATTGGGGGCGACACCACACGTCTCAACACTAATGGAAAGCGGCGGCGCTTTTGCCTTCGAACTGGCAAGTTTTAATTGTGTAGGCAGAAAACGTACAAATGAAAGCTGGGTGCCTGGTCTGAGGTTGGAAGTTCCAAATGAAACGATCGCTAACAGTGAGCGCTTGGCAAAACGAAAATTTCAAGAGAATTTCCACAAGATCCAGGAGCAAGGATTTTGGGAACATAAGTCCGTCAACGACGAACCGGGCAGACCCAGCATTTATACAATGGAGTCTGTTCGCAAGCTGGGGCAGGAGCCGCTTAGGCTGACTAGTAGGTTCGCCATTGATCTAGACGGCATGCAGGTTGAAAGGGCGGACTACGATGTTTTGGAGGACTCCTCCACAGTTCAAGAGCTCGTCACCGACGCTCTTGCTTCCGCTCAAAAACCAACGAACTTTGAAGAGATCACGAGAGCGATGGAAATATTGGAGGATCGTGATACTCCAGTTCTGCTCAATGATTCCTCAATCGATATCGCCAAGCTGATGCTGGATCAACAGGAGGGCTCGCTAGACGACCCTGTCCGGATTCCGCTTTTAGGTCCGATCTATTCCAAGGAAAACTGGGAATTGATCGTTCGATACCTAGATAGGCATGTCGATTCACCGAAAAGTAGTGACGAATCTCCTCCAGATTTGCTGTGGCTTGCGCCTGCCGACGGGTTCTGGGGTCAAACCGTGCGGACCAGTGCCTGTCTTGATTCATTAATAGATCGCGCTGTGACTAAGGGGAAGAAGCCCGCTCGGCTTTATACGCCAAAGCTTTTTGTACCAGTTCAGGATGCAAAAGATCGCCTTGCGATCAACCGTTGGAAGCAGCAGTTTTCGAAACAGAATTCCAGTGTTTTTGGTCTCGTAGAGGGGTTCCTAGAAGGAAACGTTGAGGTTCTGGTGCTACCTGATCGTTTGGCGGCAGTGTCTTACCATGTCTCCAGGCCAGAGAGCCTTCCAGTTACACTCCCTTTGGGCTTCCTCACGGCTGATCCACAGGCGGTTAAGGTGATCACGGAATTAGTAGAGGACTACACCAACGGCGTAGTTAGCTTCGACAATCCGCGGGATATTGGACCGTTGAGCCAGCTGTAAGAACTCCAGCTGGTCGCGGCGCCTTTACTCTAAACTATGGGTGCACTCCAGACACATCGATCGGGTACCTTCTAGGATACAGCGTCATGCCTGGCGCTCTGTAACGGTGCCAAAACGAGTAGGATTACTTGGATAGAGCGAGCATTCAAATCTTAGCGGACCCTCGGATGATTGCGGGGTATTTGGGCGAAAAGTCCAGATATTCAGCATCTGATATAAATTTATTTGACGGAGATTGCTGGATGCTGGCCGTTTTGTTGAGAGCTGGCAAGCAGGTGTATCTGACCGCGAAGTTCCGAGATTTTGGCAAATCATGATTGCCTTTCCGGCTCGCTCGGGCCTGAGGGCGGATAGCATTTAGCCAAAATCCTGCGCAAGTAGTAACGGTCGAAAGATAGCTCGATGGGGGTAGTATGCTTGAAGGAGCAGATAAAAATATAGAAGACATCGCGCGCTTCTTTTCGACGCGTGGCTTAGAGGCCGGTTATCTTTCCCCAACTTCGAGCGGGTTGGGGAGGTCCATCATGGATGCACATGCCCAGTTCGTTGGCTACATGCGCCGGGTCGAATTGCACGATTATGCCTCACAGGCCAAGGGAGCGGGGGGCATGGCGATGATCAGGACTTGGTTTGTCGAGAAAGATGGCCTAGTTGAGACGGAGTCTGCCCTCTATCGGTCTGAGACTGCGTTGGGTGATCCACGAATCTTGATTAATGATCTCGGTAGGTATGCCGCCCCCGGGAACTTATTAGCAATTCTGGCGCACGAAGGCGAATTATACGTAGTGAACACCAGCGAGGACGGAATCATGGAGTCCGCCGCTAATACGTCTAGTCCGCTCTGTCATTTACTTGATCTATTGGTCGGCGCCAAAAGCAAGCCTCTCGATGATAGGTTTAGTGAGTGGAACCTTCGATTATTGCGAAGCTTCTTCTCAGAGGCTTCGAGAGGAGAGGAGGTGTTTCTCCGGGTGGATAAGGACTTGCTCGATCAAATAGGCCAAGACATTGGTGGGGATTCTGGTTTTTTAGAAGCTGTTCGTGAAGGGCCTGGCTGGGTTAAACCGAGCAGAAGCTTTACTCGCAGTATTATTGCGCTAATGAAACAGAGGAAAACGCCTGCGCGAGGCTATAAGGATCCCGGAAGCTATGATCCAATATACCGGGGACTTTGTGCGCCAACATATCTTCCTTATCTCGCTGCTCTGGTTAGGAATGACGCAGAAAACGCAAGCGCATATTACGCTCGGTTATCAGAAGACTTAAATCTTCAGCATCAATTTAATTCGCAGGAAATGGACCAGGTTGAAACAGTTTGGGCTGACTTGGAGAAATGGACGGAGGCAAATAATGGTCGATTCGGCCACTTCAAGCTGCGAAGACTAGGTGGTTATCGCTTAATCGGTGTTCCAAGATCACAGAGTATTCTTAAGCCCAGTGACGTCGAGGACCTAGCTCGAGTATTCGCACAGGCGCAGGTTAGGCCTGGCCAAGAATTGTCAGAAGAATCTTTAACGCGAATCTTGAATGAGGCTCGGGCGACAGGATCGGCATTTACTGCCGGATTCCAGAGAGCGCTCGAGATTGATGAATTCGAGCAGCCGATCCGTGCTGCAGTTTTTACTGCCTATTCCGATTGGGACGGAACGCTACCTATCAGGGGTGGCGGCGCGACGGGGGTGGAGTCGTCAACCAACGGCACGAATGAAGGCGAGCTCTACATGGGAATTTCTCTCTTTGTGGTTCGGGATTTTCCTTTGCAACTGTCTCCTAGCTGGCGAGTTCCAGCGATTCAGGACATCGGTAAGTTTGAATTGGCAAAAGATGATCTGATCTGGAGCGGACAATTTGCCGGAACAGAAGGAGCAAACACTGCGCAGGCACATAACCAAGAGGCAGATTTCTGGGGTGTTGCCAAGCGAGCTTCTGATGCAACGGTTCAGTTTGATGCCCGATGTTTTGTTAGCGAAGATTCTGAGCCGACCCCGCTAAAGCTTACGCTGATGAGACGGCTACTTTGGGTTCTAACGCCGGCAATAGATAACTTAACGGGTGACATTGAACTGAGGGAGGGAGACCTGCCAGCGAGCGGGTCAGCTTTTTTGATGGCACCGCCCCAGAGTGTTCAAGCGCTTCAAGGGTACATTGAGCGCGAAAAACCCGAGTTTGAGGTGATTTCGGCGTTGGGTGTTCCAGAAGATTGGCTTATTGTTCGTTTAGTTGATTGCGCCTCGTTATCCGAAGAACAGCGCATACTTCCTGACGGAGAGAAGGGCGCCCGCCCACGACCGCGAGCGATACGTTTTGTCGGGGGAAGGTCGATTCGACGTGGCTACAGCCGGATGTACCTGCCTTATGACCTTCCCTTCATAGAGCTAGATGCGCCGCAGTGCGCGCGTGTTGATTGCTATGGGGGCATTGAAGTAGAAGAGCAATCTTCGCCCCTCTCGGTAACCGCGGCTGACCATATCGATTGGAGGCCTCTGAGGCGGTTTAAACTCAGGCTTCCTCATTCAAGAAGCGCCTCTTACGAAATTAAAGCAATTTCCGATGACGGATCAACTCTGGGACAGGCAAAGTTAAGGGTTGCGGACCTGGGTGGCGATGTAGTGGATACGGGTAAGCCATTCAGTCTTGACAATATTGGAAGACCGATCCTCTCCTACGAAGGGTTGTCGGGTGCAGTCTTAGGCACTGCGCGCGACGAGTCGACAGAACCGTCCAGCGAACTAAATGACTACGTTCTTACAGATGGTGAGTTGGGCTCCAGTATCGACTGCCAGAATCTAAAGGTAGGCGTCCATGAGACGTTCCTTGATGCACTTGCTCAATCTGGTAGCTTGGATTATGGGGTGGCTAGAGACTTATTGCAGCGACTTTTGCTTTCAGCTGGGGAGTTGGATGAGCCAGTTTTTCTTTTATTGGAGCTTCGGCGACGAGGTTATTTAGGGGTTTCCACCACGCACAAGGGCCACATCGCGCGGATACATGCGATCAAACCGACTTTATATTCACTTCCTTTAACCTTTGCTGGCCGGCCGATTTGGGCTGTGGCAGGAACCTTACGTATCGACCATTGGAAAGTGATCGCTCGCGAGACTGAGGCTTGGTCGGCACACCAGCTTAACAACAATCGGGGCGTATTTGAGCCTTGGCGCTTAGTAATCAGGGAAAGATCAGTTGCTCTGGAGATCTGCAGCCAGATTGACTTCCAATTTTCAGAGAAACCCTGTATTTCGGTTGCCAGCTGGTCTGCGTCCCTAGAATTATTCAGAGACGAGACGTTCAGGAATACCATGGAGTCCATTGGTAGCGCTCGAGAGGGCGCAATGAGATTAAATGCATCTACGGGGCGTTTTACTGCCTCCCCTTTTGGTGATGTGTGCGAATTATGGAGGATTCGTGATCTTGATATTGGGGTAGGTAACTTGTACGTTCTTGCAGATAAAGGAAAGTACTCGTTTGTTAGTGACTCCCGCTGGGGGGTCTGGGTGGCACTTGATGCGTTTGCCAAGCACATAAGCTCTTATCCTGGCATGAACGACGTTCATCCCCTGCCCATTACCTACGAATCCTTTAAGAGAACGATGTGGATCCCAGCCCGCATAAGTTTGCCAACTGTACTGGAGCGTGCCCTCGTCCTTTGCAGTGGTGACTCACCCGATGTTCTAACACTCCAAAAAGATGTTGCTGAAAATGCGGGCAGCAGACTGCAGCTTCTGCGAACAGAAGATGGCATGCCTGGATTTTCCGCTAACAAATTCTACACAGATATGGCTAATGGAAAATGGCTCGCATATCGATATGTCCCCGAAAATATTGCCAGGGTGATTGCTTGCAAGCTCGGAGCCATTCTCGACGTGATCTGAAACACACAGCTATACCAAATAAAATCGACAGGAAGGACGATGAAAGATCCAATAGGCGCGCACAAAGCTGTCCAGGATGGGATAAAAAGATATGTTACCTCAGCTTTTGGGACTAACTCCTCGACCTTCGAGGAAGATAGAAAGAATCTATTAGATCAACCGGGAGTTCTCTTTCAACGACCTTATGTTGAACCAACCCAGTCCTATAGGTCGGGCAGCTTCCTAGCTAACCTCTCCGACGATGATCTTCCCGGCTTTAGCCCAGCTGGCAGAGTGGCCTTCAAGGAGATAATTGGAGCGGGCCTGTTCAATGGCGAGTATCCACTCTATAAGCACCAGCAAACAATGCTTCGGGAGTCGCTGAAAGGTAAGCATTGCGTTGTCGTAACTGGGACGGGGTCTGGAAAGACAGAATCTTTTCTGCTTCCAGCACTAGCGAACATCATTCGAGAAGGTACATGTTCCTCGAGTCAATGGCCCCAACCCACGAGGACCCCGCGAGAGTGGACTACCAACAATCCCCCGAGCTGGGATTCAACCAGAAAAGAATTGCGGGGGGAAGATCGTCCAGCTGCTGTTCGAGCACTCGTACTATATCCGATGAATGCGTTGGTAGAAGACCAAATATCTCGTCTTCGTCTCGCGCTTGACTCTGACGAGGCTCTAGAAGCTCTGGATCGCCACCTCTCCGGAAACAGGATCCGGTTCGGTCGTTATAACGGATCAACACCGGTTGCGGGGCATCCTTTCAAGGCCGATGGAAAATCAAATAGCAGCAAACGGTCAACGCTCGCTTCGGAATTGAAGGCGGCGATTAATGACCATGTCTTGATGCGTAATAAACTCGAACGGTGCCGCAAAGAGCTAGCTGACGCAGAGGCAACTGGAAACAAAAAAACTATAGAGGCTGCTGAAAAGGAATTGTCCGATGCAGTTGAAGAAACTAGCTTTATAAGGCGCATGTCGCCAGACGCTGCAGAGATGTTCCACCGTTGGGAAATGCAAGCAGCGCCACCTGATATACTGGTTACAAACCTGAGCATGCTATCGATCATGCTGATGAGGCATCCCGATCCCAACATTCCCGGTGATCGGGCTGACTCCGATATCTTCGAGTCAACGCGAAAGTGGCTCAGCGAGGATCGCGAAAACAACGTCTTCCAGCTAATCATCGACGAACTGCATCTCCACCGCAGCTCTGCAGGTACGGAAGTGGCTTATCTGGTACGCCTCCTAATAGATAGGCTTGGACTTACCCCGGACAGTCCGCAACTTCGCATTCTCGCCTCTAGTGCATCTTTGGATGGCAATGATGATCTAACCTATGAATACCTCGGTGGATTTTTTGGTTATACGCCTAATGAAGCAAAAGCACGCTTCCATATAGAATCAGGTGAACCTAAATATCCATTGGACGGGGAAATTCCTGAATTCGATCAAAACTTGACGGAAACCTGCCTCACGATTGGTAAGGCGCAAGCGCAAGGTTGCTACGAGAAATCGGCACTGGAGGCCGTTGTTGATCAGTTAAAACTCGATGAAGAACGAACTAACAAGTGTATTCTGGCCGCGTTCGATTCCAATGGCCAGATACGAGCCAAGCCGTTGGATGAGATTTCCAACTACTGGTTTTCGCGTTTGTCACCTGACGAGCGAGTAACAGCAACTAGAGGACTTTTCTGCGCGTTTGGTTCCGACTATGCGAAAGCCAAAAAGCTGGCAATACCCAGCCTCCGATTCCATTGGATGGCAAAGAACATCGATGGCCTCTGGGCTACGATTGGTTTGCGAGAGGAAGACGGGTATCGGCGGGTTGGAGATCTCTTGCCTGAGCGAAAGCTCTCTATCGAGGGGCGGCGAGTACTAGAGGTTCTGTATTGTGAGTGCTGTGGAACCCAACTGCTGTGCGGAAACAAAATTGCACTTAAGAACGGATTAGGACTAGACAGAGAGTTCGAATTAACGTCTCTCGAAACACAAATAGAGGGACTTCCGGAGACTACAGTCGAAACTCGAACTGATGCCCAGAACTATAGGGATGTCGGTGTCGTTTGGCTGTGCGCTCCAGAGGATAAGCCTGCCTCTGAGGACGATCTAAAATGGCAGCACGGTACAATTGAGACAAATTCAACGCATGATCGTCCTGGAAAGCCATTAGAGTACAAGCCCGCGCGCTGGGTTCCTGCAAGTATAAATCCAATCACCGGCCTGGTTTCACTTGGGCGAAAAGTAGAAGAGGGACAGCTGGCTTGCTATTGGTTTCAGATTGATCCAACGAAATGCGCAGAAAAGGATCTTCATCGATACTCTGCGATGCCCCAACGTTGTCCATCTTGCCTGATCGATTATTCAGAGCGGTATGGGCGCCGTACGCCGATCCGTTCTTTTGTAACTGGTTTGGCAAGAATGTCGCACCTTTTCTCAAAGCACGTCATGGGTACCTTGCCGAATGGCAAAGCTAGAAAGCTCGTCGCTTTTTCAGATAGTCGAGAAGCTGCAGCTAACCTTTCAGTTGGAGTGGAAGAAGAGCAATGGAAGCTCTTACTGCGAACGTTCCTCAATAGAGAATTAAAAAAGCGTGCTGTAAGCGGACTTGATCACGCAATGAGAGAGGCGCTGATTCTCATAGAGTCAGGGCAGCAAGACAAGATTCCTGAGTTGCGAAAAAGGATTAAACAAGCATTCGGTGAAGAGGCTGGGGAATTACAGAAGTTCAACCTTTTTGTTCAAGCGGCGAGTTTTGTGAAAAATGATGCTGAAGGTGCGCTTCCTGAGCAGCTTGAACAAGTAGAGCGTGTTCGCGCTTACAGGGAAGGCTATGTTCGTGTTGATGATATTCTTGCTAAGCCTGATGCCAATAAAGTAATTAGTCCTTTGTGGCAGGATTTCATCGAGATGGGTGTCAATCCTGGAGGCGCATCCATTGATAAGAAGATGATTGCAAACAATCGAGATTGGACCTCAATCTTCGAGTCAGCTGATGGCCGCCTGATTCCGAAGTTAAGTGATGACGCGAGGCCTGAGGATATCGAGAAAATCGGCACGTCCCTTCGCAGAAATGCTTGGCGAGCTTTGACTGGGCGTCTTTTGTATGACCTAGAAGCTCAAGGGATTGGCCATCTTGCGTTTCCACCTGTGCCGACTTTGCAGGCACCATCCGGTTTGTCGTCTGAAGTATTTCGTCAAATATGTGATAGCGTTCTACGTATCCTTGCTGAAGAAAACCAATTGGATCCCACGCCCTGGGATCGGCCCTCTAATGGTTGGCAACACAACCAGCCTACTGGCGCACCGAATGAAGGGCCGAAGAAAAAGCGTGTTTACAATTATCTAGCCAAGGTGGCCGGTGACAAGACGATAAACCTTGAAGTACTAAAGAAGAGCGTAGTAGATGCCTTTAAATCAGTAGGACACTCACCAAGCGCTGACTCGTGGGCTGTGGTCAAGTTAGAAAAACTATGGGTGCGGGTTGTGAAGCCTGAAGACCAGCCATGGGAATGTGGAAACTGTGGGCAAGTTCATTGGCAGGCATCGGCAGATGTTTGTTCTCGTTGTCTCAATAAGCTAGAGATGCAGCCAAATGGAAAAGCTTCGGCTGGTCAAAAGGAGGAGAACCACTATTATGCTTACGAAGCCAAGGATGCGTCGTCTACCTTCCGAATTCATTCTGAGGAATTGACCGGTCAAACCCAAGATCAGGCTCAGCGCCAACGGCATTTTCGCGATATTTTCTTCGACGATGAGAACGTTGAAGAAATAGGGACGCGCAGGGCGCTAGAAAACGTAGATGCTATCGACTTTTTGTCTGTCACTACGACGATGGAAGTTGGCGTCGATATAGGTTCGCTGCAAGCAATAATGCAAGCAAATATGCCTCCGGAGCGCTTTAACTATCAGCAGCGAGTGGGCCGTGCCGGGCGAAAAGGTCAAGCATTTTCCGTAGCCTTCACATTCTGTCGCGGTCAAACCCATGATCGTATCCATTTTGAGCATCCCAGAGAAATGACCGGAGGTGTCCCACCACAACCGCGCCTTGCGATGGGGGATGACCAGCGCATATTGGCTGAGCGGCTGATTGCCAAAGAGATTTTGCGACGAGCTTGTCGAGATGCGGGTATTTCTTGGACGTCTACCAGTCACGAACCGGATACACACGGAGAAATGGGAACGTTAGCCGAGGCTGGACAGACTATCTCGTCAGTCGAGCACTGGATAGACGAAAATCAAGGGAGCATTCGTGAACTCGTGCAGCTTGTAAGCGCTGGTTCAGGGGTATCAACTGACGCCCTTGTAGGGTTTGTGCACGCGTTGCCGCGAAAAATTCGTGGGGCAGTCGATGACACTGGGTTTGTCGCAACTACGCTTGCTCATCGCTTAGCCGAGGCAGGGATTTTGCCTATGTTCGGCATGCCGACAAGTGTTCGGGATTTGTACTTCCATTTACCCAAGGATGGGAAGAGTGAAGCAAAGACGCTGAATCGACCGGCTGATCAGGCGATCGCCGACTTTGCTCCGGGCGCAGAGCGGACTTGGGATAAGCGCCGCTTGATTCCGAAATACATCGTAGCTCCAATTTTGAGCAAGCCTGGGGGGTATGGCTGGAGAGTGTCAGGACCACCACTTGGAGCGGCATATATTCATGTTCGTTGTGGAGCCTGTCGACAGTTAAACACGGAGGCTGTTCCGATAGGTGAACTACATGGATTTCTTGGTAAAAAAGGGGTTTGGAATCCAAACTGGTTGCTGGAACCTCCTCAAGCTGTTGAGTGCCCGAACTGCGGGATTTTAGGCGCAAGACCATTCATGGCTGTTTCGCCGCGTGCTTTCGCGACGGACATGAATATATCCCGACCGGCTTTGGGAGGAGGCGAAAGCAGAGGGCGGTCTGGCTCTACGGATATTTCCAGCCCGATGCTCAGTTCGGAGGGTTACGAAAAGGCTTGCAATGCTTATGTCAAATTAGAGCGGCAGGCCCCAGTTTTCCGAACCAATACCAATTGCGGTGAATATTTTGGCTTTCGGGAAAAAAAGAGCCTTCAGGAGATGTATGTTGAGGCGGAATCTATCTGGTGCTCTGACGAGGATAATCCTGAATTGAGGGTCGCGCTTACATCTGCAAAAACAACAGACATACTTGTGATCCGGATGCTAGATGGCAACGGACTGACGTATTTTGAAGGAACAAATGAAGCGCGACTTGCGAGGCGTCGGGCTGCTTGGTACTCGGCTGCAACCATTTTGCAGCGAGCCATTGCCCTAGAATTAGACGTGGATTCTTTAGACATTGAAATCGCGTCTGTCCACGCAGTCACGGATAAAGGCAAAGGTGGTGGCGAACTATATTTAGCCGATGCTCATCCAAATGGGGCGGGCCTGGTGGATAGTACAAAAGCCCAGTTAGAGTCGATTTTGAGGGGCTGCTTGTTTGGAAAAGGCACCACTCCGCGGATGGGCAAGATGATCCGTGAGGAAATTGAGCTTTCCCTCGAAGCCGGTAACGAATGGCGGAGTCCAGATCTGCTACTCCGAGGCTTCCGAAACCGCCAGGTTCATGGTCTTTTGGATTGGGAGTTGGGCATTGAGCTATTGGCCTCGATGTTAGACGAGAACTTTAAGCCAGGTTTGGACAACGTCGCTGATGGCCGACTTTTGCCAACGGGAAGAGATGGTGACTGGTTTTCGCGTGCTGGCAAGCTTGTTGATACGTGGGTTCTCAACGGCTTTCCTGCTGATTCGGTCGTACACGAAGATACTGTCCATGGATGGATTCAGGGCGGAGTCTTCAACGTAGTTGTACACCCCTTATGGGATGGAAGCCCGAGTGATCGAAATGCTATAGGCAATGCACATCTCCTGGCTGTTGAGAAAGGCCTAAAAGAAATACGACGCGTCGATTCATTTAACTTATCTAGGCGTATGGTTTGGGTCAGAGCCAACCTCTCTAACGATGACGTGTTTATTGTTGAAGAAGTTGATGCGAGCTCACCCTGTGGAGCGCCTAGCACCGTTTCCACATCTACTAAAAATGTTGTGACGATAGATGACCTTAAAAAACACACTGATGATGACATTGTCACCTTTGATGACCGAAGCTGGGAAAGAACAGGCCCGCACACGCTTAACCAGCTTGGAGATGGCGAGGAGTGGTTGGCGGCTACTTCGACCGGTAAGCTTTTGTCAGTCAGAGTTTCATACAAACATGGAATGAAAGCTCCGAAGCTGCGGACCAGTAATGGCTTCGTTCCATCGAATGAAGCTGCATTGTTCAGTTTTGTTGCACGGCGAACTAAAGGAAAGGAATAATTTAGATGCCAAAAATTGTGGGTGGTTTACCGGCAGACCGCTGGGAAAACGAGGTGCTGAAGGCGTTTAAAAATCAGCTGCCTGATGATTGGGTTGTTATGCCTAGCGTACATTGGACACTTGCCAAGAATGGTTACGTCCGAGACGGTGAAGCTGATTTCGTTGTCCTTGTTCCTGATTCTGGTCTTGTAGTCGTTGAAGTAAAGGGCTCTAAAGCGTTTAAAGTTGGGGAGAATGGAATTTGGAGCCGAAAGGAAAGCAACGGTGCTTGGACCGAACTTAAAGAGGCGCCGCCAGAGCAGGCTGTCAGGAATATGCATGATCTGACTAAAGTGCTGAATGAGCGTTACCAATGGCTTAGCTTTCCTGGACGGTACTCATATCTTGTTATCTATCCCCAAGGGGAGGCAGCCAGCCTCCCCGCGATGTTCGATGAGTCAACAATAGCAACTCGAAGACATATGAATCAGTTAGCGTCGCGACTCCGTAATTCGCTTGAAAAGCGTGGGGGAGAAGGGCGTGGAGAGCAATTCGTTACGCAAATCGTCGAGTCGGTTATTGATCAGCTTAAAAATAGGCAGTTCCATGTCTATAAAGCAGATTCTGGTGAGGATGTAGCTGATGAATCAGAGAGAATCGAGCAACTCACTCGACAGCAATTTGCGAGCTTAAAAGGGCTATTTCAGCTACCAAATGTCGCTGTCATCGGCCCGGCTGGTTCAGGAAAGACAGTTTTGGCGATGTGGCGTTTAAAAGCATTAATCGATCAAGGGAGGAGAGCTGTCTATATTTGCTATAACCGTGCGCTTGCAGCCTCCCTACGGCTGCAAAATCCAGATTATGCGGATTTCATTTGGAACGTAGACAAACTATTTAGTTCGATATGCTCAGAAGCGCGTCCGGCAGTGGGGTTAGATGAATTTTATAGGGAGGTCTTGCCTGGGAAGGTCATGGACTATGCGGACACGTATCAAAAATATGATGCTATAGTTGTCGACGAAGGGCAGGATCTGTCTGAATACCAGATCATCGCATTGCTCGAACTTCTTTCAAGCGAGGGGGAGTGGGCTTTTTTCTCAGACTGGAAGCAGGATTTGTTCAATGCTGGGAACTCCACCCCGATAGGCGCTGAAGTGGTGTTTAGCCTACATCACAATTGCCGAAACACTGTGAAAATTAACGAAGCTTCGAACTCTTATCTCAATTCGCGAATTGAGTCTATGCCCGGTATGCCAGTGGGTGTGGCTCCGTTAGTTGAGTTGGCTAATAACCAATCAATGCGTGCGTGGGAAATTGCCAAGAAGTGGAGCGGAGAAGGCTCAGTGGTGATACTCAGTCCCTACAGATATGAAAACTCCTCGATGAGTGGCCAAATTTCAGGACATGGTCTTCGTCTAAGTACAGAAATCAGTGATCTAGGAGAGGCTGGAACTGTTTTCTTCTCGACAATAAAATCATTCAAGGGTATTGAGGCTGGGGCGATAATCGTCGTTGATGTTGGTATCCCAGATGAACATATTGCCTTCACGAAGGAGGATCTTTACGTGGCTATTACTCGCGCGAAAACCAGATTAGCTCTGGTTACGTCAAGGAAAGACGTCGCTGATTATTACAACGAATTTACTTAATCAACCTTGGAAAAGCTGATAGCAATGGGCGGTCATGCGTTTAATTAGCGTCGATTGCGTAGGCTGCCCCGCTCAGTTAACTAAGGTTTTCTGACCGTTGGTGTTCATCTGGATTGTTACCATAGGGATAGATCTTCTTATACATAGTTTGCACGTTCGTCTTTGTGCTCTTTCACCCCGAAGTCGGTAAGCTCTCGAACATCATATTCCGAATGCACACATGCTCAGTAGCTCGTACCCTTATTGCAACGATGGTTATCAATTCTCTAGGGATTCTTTATTTTTTCGCCGATTAGCTTTCCTGTTTCAAGAGCTTTCTTCATCGAGTCGAGTTCGCATTCCCAGACAACGAGCACGCTCCAGCCAGCTTCCTCCAGAGCTTTTCTCGCTCGAACATCACGTTCCTTGTTTTGTTCGAACTTCTCAATGCAGAATTCGGTATTACTCTTTGGTGTCGTCGCTATCTTGCAACCAGGATGCCTGTGCCAGAAACAGTCGTGGACGAAAACCACTGTCTTGTACTTGGGAAATACAAGATCTGGCTTTCCTTGAAGGTCTGCTGCAAGCGATAGCGAAAGCCAAGTCTATGCAAAACCTTGCGCAGTGAAAGCTCGGGCTTGGTATCCTTACCCCTGATGCGGGACATTCGTGCCGATCTTTCTTCTGGGGACAGGAAATCAACCATACTTGAATCTCGAATCAACTGGGTCGCTTACTTAAATTCCCCTTCCATAACTCGAAGAAGGGCAGTCCACGTATGACTTCGCCCGGTACATCGAAAGATTTGTATACACAGTGGTGGTTTGGCAGGGTCTTTACTCGTTCGGAGAGCTCCCCCAAATCCGAAGTAAAACCCAAGGCGCCCATCTCCGCGGGAGTAGCGTTTGGTACCTTGTGGATGAACCAGGTGAGCAGAGGTTCCCTGTAGTCCGTGGCACCGGCCTTGAAGTGCCTCAGGTACTGAGATGCCAGTATCACACCGGTACCAAACTCCCTTCCCTGCAACAGTAATTTCCGGAGTACGTCGAACTCGTAGCGCATGATGTTATCGGCTTCGTCGACTAGGAGGTATGAGTCAATAACACGCAACTGGGGATCTTGGCCTAGGAAGGGACGCTTTGGCGTTTTGAGCATATTCTCGTAAAACATGTTGAGCATTATGACGACAAGTAAGTTCTTGCTCCGGTCGTCTTGCCCAAGGGCATCAAGGGATATGACCACTATGCCGTCAAGGAATTCATCGAATGATTTTGTCTTATTGTACTCCGGCTCGAAGATTTCCATATCTACCAAGTCGTCGATGATCGCCATCGGCGAATCCGATTTTCCGCCAAGAAGGTCCCTATATTCAGCATGAATATCATAGATCGTTGGCGCGTGACCTTGCTCATTGCATGTTGTATAGGCATTCCGGACCGCACTTTTCAGCTTGTCTCGTTGAACAGGCCCAATGCCGGAGTACACCTTGTCTAGTACATCGGCAAAGAAGCGAAACCGATCCAGCCAAGGAGCTACGGATTCACCCATGTCAGCTGTCTCGAAAAGATTGAGCGGTAGTCGGGATGGCCTTATGACCCGCGCGCCTGTGGCTTCCACGAACTCAGGGCTACTGTAGTCCCGTTTGTAGTCGAAGATCAACAATCTTGGCTTGATATCCCTGTTCGCTTCCCGTGCTGTCGCTATCTGGAGGATTAACGATTTAAGTAATTGTGTCTTGCCGGTCCCCAGATCCCCCACGACACCAATATTGAGCTGGTTCAGTCGAGTATCCGAAATGTTTAAATCAAGTTGATGAGGCTCGAAACCATCGACTGTCCGACCTACCGATAGTGTAATTCCTCCACCTTTGCTGGGCGGCTCGTTCTGATTGGCTCCGGGTATATTTTCAGGGACGACGCGCCCTTCTGGCATACCGGCTTCCTCGCCAGAAGCAAGCACTGGTGGTTCGTTGTCCGATCCCCCCGCCACAACTTGCGTTTCTCCAGAAGACTGGCCTGTGGACGAATGGGTGGTGACACCCGGTATTTTAGCTGCATCAGGTAGCAACCCCCAGCTGCCAACCTTTCCTCTTACGGCCTCATAGAACGTCTGGGCATCACCAGCCACTATCCGGCCAGCGTCTGCTTGGGAGATGAATATACTCTCCGGGTAGCCATCGCCGTCGTGGTCACGGGGCCCGCTTTGTGACGAGTTGTCCACGACTATTAGCCGACCTAGCTCGTCGACGCTTGTCACAGGTGTCGGACCTAGGATCCCGGCTGTAATCATCTCGTGGTATTCGGCCCAGAGGGCCCCAAGCGTGGAAACGGCTTCCTGCTGGCTATAGACACGTAGCCCAAATCCCACCATTGAAAGCAACAAGTGCTGGTAGGCAAGCTTCCAAGCAAGGGATTTCGCTGCGCGCTCCTGAATGGAGTGGAAGAGTGTGGAAAGGGATTTGGCTTGGGCCAGAGCTTCCTTTGAATCGGCCTGGCTGAAGGTTGTTCCTTGCCTGCATTTCACTTCGACGGGGGTGAGGTGGAGCCGGATTTCGTTGCCGCAAGCACGGATGCCGATCACCAGCAGATCTGGGCGCGAGAGAGATGCATCCTTCTTCTCCTTCCCAAGTGAACGTGCGAGATCGGCTAGGTATCCGCGGAAGGGATCGACAGGCACGATCAAGGCTATTGTCGTATCTTCCTGCGTTCCCGAAATTACCGGAAGAAGACTATTTGAATTGCCGGATACGCGGAATTGATCCTGAAGAAGGCGTACTGACAGGAATAACCCCAAATCCCCTGTTGCTCCGGTGTCATCACCAGAAAGCCCTCGGACCGTCGGTATTCCTCTTCGCGCGACTTCCAGCAATATTTGCTCTACCTTTTCGTCAGCAAGGTCGTTGCAATCTGGCAGTAGCTCCAATACCCGCCTTAGAGCTTCGCGATCGGCTACTCGTATTTGGGATAGCAAGTAATAGCCGTTTGTGTCTCCCGCCCGGCTTGAGTATGAGGGAAGGTCATAGTCCCAGAGATAGGTTCCCTTGATGCGCCCGCCAAGGAAACAGGCTGGATCGATGGCGGAGGATGATACCGCCACAAAGCTTGTGTTGTTCCCCTCGAGCATGTTCGAGATAGCGTGAACGTTCGGAGCAAACTGTAAACCTGTCTTGTCATCTTGAGTGCTTTCGATGGCAGTAATACAGTTGGCTATCTTGTCGGCGAGAACCTCTCCAGAAGGTGGCATCGGGAGACCTTGCCTAGACTCATTCAGGAAAGCATTATGCAACTGGCGCCTTATCCGATGCCGGAGTAGGCCGCCGATACTGAGCGGTGAACGCATTCCGACAGAAGTTGCCTCCGGCTGGGCAGATTCAAGCTGGGCTATTATGCCAAGATCGGGCTTGGTCCCCTTGGGTTGCTTCTCAAACCAGCGGACGTGACTGTTTGTGTCCTCAGAGAGATTGGCGATGGCCGCCTGGTCAGGGCGAGAGCTACTTGGTCGAGTGTCGAAAACCTCTAGTATTCTGGGTCCCGTTCCTGGATGTGCTAAGTTTTTTTCTTTGTTGCCGAATCTTCTGGTACACCAGCTTGCCAGTCCTTCATTGCATGCGTCAGTGGTTCCTCCAGCGCTGGAGACAACGATGCTGAGGATTGGCTTTGCTGAAAGGAGATCTGAAACGTCTTCGAGAGCCCTCGATACCTGGGCTGGACTGAACCCGTTCGAGACGCCCCCAACTACGAGACCAAATGTCTCGTCTAGAGGTGATTGATTTGACTTGTCGGCAATCTGGCCAAGCCGAGATCCATTCCAAAGGACCGACCAATAGTCGGAATTGCATTCCACGGAAAGAAAATCAACGCGGTCGATACCGTCAGGCCCTCCTGGGGCCTGAAGTGACATAGTTAAGATGTCAGGTACGCATGACGGGTCCAGAATACTCGCTGCTGGGCAGGGGCGGGGATCCTCTCCTTCCACTTCTTCATGGAGCACGTATTGCGCAAAGCAATGCCATGCGAAGCGCAAGGGGTGCAGTGGTGACAGGATAATCGCATCTGGGATCCGGGCGAGGGTCTGCCCGTCCATCTCTCTTGAACAAACAGCAATCGTATCTACCCAGCACGCAATGTCTCGGTCGTTGGAAAGCCACGCCATATATGCGTCCAGATAATTCTCAACGAGGGAGCGGAAGTCAGGATCTCTTGCCAGCCATTTACCCAATGGGGCAGATTCAACCAGTCCTGACTCGTCGTTCGTCTCTCTTATCCGACTTGATATTTCTCGTCGGGCTTTGATGAACTCCTTTGGAGGTTGGAAAAAAGAGGTTTCAGGCCGAGGGTCGTGCAGGAACCGAGCTTGCGACATGATCGGGCCGAAACGACCACTCCAGTCGGGAGGGGACCACTGGGATGAATAGTCGTCCGATAATACAAGTGGGATGAACGAGCTGGAGATATTTCGCTCGTCAAGTAGCCACCCTTGCAGACTTGAAGATCGTGCGTGGCGTTCGAGTTGAATGATTGCCTTCGTATCGAGTTTTTCCAAATTGCGCCGGTTTAACTTGATTAGGCGCTCGAACTCGCTTTTGCAGCCTTCCTCTTTCACCTCCTCGCATGCAATGTTGATTCTGCAAGTTTCAATATCGTCTCTGGTCCCCGGTTGGAAGGAAATCTCCACTTGGTAATTACCGTCGGCTTCAATTTCTACTTGGTATTGTCCATCCCCTATTGAGTGGAGATCGAGTGGCTGCTGATCTCCGTCCGGTTTTTCAGTTGCGTCATCGGGAATTCCGGTTGCGCTCGCTAGCGTGGTCCCGGGTGACGTGAAGATAAGGACCTCGTAGCGTCCTGATCCAGGGAGGGATAGCGAGGCTTCCCAGTCCGCAGAGGCGCGTCCCTTGCGAGGCTTCCTTGGGGGTGTGAGCTTCCTTGCCATTCGACAACTCACCATGATGCCGGGCGCCCAGGTAGCCAGCGATATAATCCTTGTTGTCGCAGTTTTGCGACCCTCCGATGCCACTTTGTAGGTGATCGGGGCCCTTTGGCCGTTGGAAGGTGGGGTATCTTCTAGCGACTTTGTGCCATCCACAACGAAATATTGCGGTGACTTCCCATAGGAGCCGCCAGTCAGGTGAACTTCAACCGGGGATTCCTCATCGCTGCTTCCCACATCTATAGAAAGCTTGACGACATCGCGGACGATGGCAGGTATGCTTCGAACTATAGGAAGCATTGCATTCGTACATGTAATCGTGAGTTCTCTCGTTGCTTCATCTGACTCTTCAGACAGCAGCTCGGCCCAGCACTCGATGTCCAGTGTTTTCCACCATTGAGGTGGCGATTCGATCTCGAAGGAATCGGCAGGAATGTAGAACGCTTGAGTAGCTCTTTCAAAGGCCGTGGGCACTTCACAGTTTGATTGAATATGCTTCAGGAAGGCCTCGAGGGCCTCCTTTGTGGAATCGTCCAGCGTAACATCGCTAGTAATGCCATCAATGCCAGTCTTGAATCCATCGGCCATCTCGCCAGCAATCCGAGCGACTATGCTTAGCTGCTGCTTTGTGGATACGCCTCCGGCGCGAGTTGGCGGTGTACCGCAGGCGAGTGCCAGCGCAACGCCTGAAGATAAGCCATGATTATTCCCCTGAATGGAATAAACTCGAGACAATAATCGCCAAGCTGCTGTCCTGCTTCCCTCATCCTTGTCCATTTCATCAAGTGCAGAGGCTCCGCTCTCTACCAATTTGATAGCATCCTGAATTGAATTCTTATCAATGCAGGCTGCCTCAAGTCCTTGTCTGACCAGACGCTGGATGAATTCATCTTCCCACCATTCTTCGAAGGTAGAGTGCTCGGTATTACTAGAGGCGCTGATGCCGAACTCATCGGTGGTAGAGGCGACTGATCGATTGTTGTGTTGGCCAGGCGGTACCAACGCGATGAAGCTAGAGCTATGGGGATCGTTGCGTATATGGAGCAGGTGGTTCTCATCACACTTGCCCGAAACCCCAATTCCAGGGTTGGGGCCACCATCATGTCCCTGAGGCATTTGAAGTAGTACGGGAAGCAAGGTCGTCTTGCCGTCCGCCAGGCTGATCTCTATTCCTCCATTCTCGGACAGCGCAAGGAAGAGGGGGTCCAGAATTTCCATGGGAGGGCCATGGAATATAAATCGGGATTCCATCTTTGTGGTTGTCGTGGTGCGTCCACCAACTGAACCTTGGACCTTTTCCGAAATAAACCGCGCAAGGCTTTGTACCAGTTTGTTCATATTCTTTCACTTCTTGCCTGGGTGGCGGGGAAGGGGGGTAGCAACAGCATGCCACTTTCTGCATCTGGGCTATCGAGTACGAGTCCAAGCATGCGGAGTTGTTGTCCAAGGTCATTACGTGAAACATCATGTCGATCCACAGCGATGCCGTACGCAGCTAGATGCTGAGCTAGACGGTGTATGGATCTCGGACCCACCATGCCGAAGAGGGCGCAATGGACTAAAGCAAGGACAGACACTGGACCGAGTGATACGACCCAAGGGCTTGATGCACTACTGCCTTTCTTCTTGAGGATATAACCTTGGTCGTATCCCCTGAGCAAATGAATTGCAGTTTGCCGCTGTCCCAGTGCATGACGAGCGAACTCAAGTAGGTTAGAGCCAATGCCTTTCCTGCAATTCAAGGCACGCGCCTCTCGCTCGCGCATTTCCACCAGATTTTCCATCGTTCCGGCCTTTGATAAGGCTTCTTTGTTTGACTGGATATGGTTGCACAATGCAGCGATGTCCTTGCTAGAAGAAAGATTGCCCTCGAAGGCCTTCCCTGCATGGTCTAGTGACCAAAGTAACGTATTGATGCCGAGTCTTGCTGCAAGGTAACTGGAGGCACGGTCACGGAATCCTGGCAAGGCCTTTCCACCATACGTCATGTATTGGGGAGAAGCTGGGAAGATCTGTGCGCGGACCTCTGGCTCAGAAATCTGCTCGCCCTTTTCGTATGCGTCAAATAGACAGCGCCAGATCCTAGCTTGAACGTCACAGAGCCAGATTACATGTGTGGCTGCGGCGAGACGGAGAATCGATTCCAGCAAACTTGTCCACTGACGCCGGGTCATTGTCCTCTTTGCATGGATTACTGCGCGCAAATCTTTGGTGAACTGCCGCGATGGAAGGAAGAGGATGCTGTCAAAATCCTCCCTCGGCAAGGTAGCTACTTCGTTGGAGGGAACAGGGGCTTGTTCCCACATGGTGGAATCGTTCCATGCCTGGGTTTCTTGGCCTAGCCAGCGTGCAAATACGTCGTCGTTCTCACCCACACTCAGGGCGCGGAAGAGTTCACTCCATAGGTCACGAGCCGAATCATCATCCGCGGAACCTAGCCACACCATGCGGCGAAGCAAACTGCCAGCTGGCCAAGAGTTACTGCTAAGGCGCGCAGATCCAGAAAATAGAGCGACTTCTGGCACCAGGGGTGTTATCTGGAGGAATCGCTTGGATGATTGGTTGGGTAGTTTGGGGCTTTCGAGGATGCCGTGAAGTACTGTATGCCAAGTGTCGGCTTTCAATGTTGCCCCATCAGGTGCCGGTAAACGCTTGTCGCGGAGCTTCTGGATCTTTCTGTCTAGATCCCTTCCTGCTTGAGGTACACTACCTTCGGTAGCGGAGTCGTATCCGATGGTTCGATATAGGGACGCTACCAGCACCTCGGAGCTAGCATATTCCGGCGCAGGGCTGATTGATAGCGCGGATTGTTTGTATTTCGAGTGTGATGTTTTCCATGGCGCCTGCTTGAAATTGGCAAAAGTCACTGCTTGCCCTCCCCAAGGGTAGCGATAAACCCATTCCAGGATTGGCCAATTTCAGTACCGTCGGTGCCGAGCTTAATCGTTGCATCCATTAGAATCTCCGGATCCCTGACGATTGGGCCTGAAAGCCTTGCGCGGGTGGTATCAAGCAATGCTACGACTGTGCGAGGCAAGGACGCTGGGGACAGACCTCTCTCCAATTCCTTTACTGCCTTGAAAAGGTCGTAAGTCAATGGGATGGGTTGCTGGGACCTGCCAGTTCCAACCTGCAAGAAACATATGGGGGAACGGGGGCGGCCCTGGGTTGAAAGTTGAAGCATTTTCACTGGGCGAGGCTGAACAATGAGAGTCGCCTGGCGCTGTGGGGGCGGCAAAGGTTGACCAAAAGTCGTGGTCAGGGAGACCTCAAATCCATGGCGACTGTTTAGAAGTTCCTTAACTTGCTTTGCAACTTCGAATAGGCTTTGCCCCTTGTCATCTTCCTCGACGACTTGCTGGAATGATGCGAGTATTTCGTTATCCGAGACGACAGCAGAGCGACTACATATGCTGCGCCTCACCAACCGACAGGCAAAATCACGTATGATGCGCTGCAACCGGTTGGCTGCCGTTGGTTTTTTGCGTCGTATTGATGGAACCGAAAGCAAAGTGTCAGCATCGGCTAGTCTTTTTAGCAGGTCGATTTCTATCTTCGATAGGATCTGGTACTTCCGCACGAAATCAATCCCTCCAGCAAGGGAGCGGCTGAATCTAATGTCGAGCTCACCGAGCTTGATTCGGTTGCGGCTACTGACTGTAACTTCTGTATCGGGACTGGCGAGGGCAGGATCGAGAAGAGTGCATAAGTTTTCTAGTAGCGTGGCTATTGTAGCTGGTAAGTAATTGCTCTTGCGGCTGGCCAGAAAGTGCTGAAGCCCGCGCAAAGTTCTCGTTTGGGCAACTGACTTGTCCAGTCCGAGATCCTTGATATCTTGTCGCATTAGGTTGGCTACATTACTGTCCCATCCATGGAAAAGTGCGTGCTGATACCCTGACGTTGCAAGGTGAAATATCGCCGTTAGTTGATCAATCCGGGGCGATTTGTTGAATTGCGCAGAGTTGTCTTG
Source organism: Marinobacter sp. bablab_jr003 (assembly GCF_016464245.1). Lineage (NCBI taxonomy): Bacteria > Pseudomonadati > Pseudomonadota > Gammaproteobacteria > Pseudomonadales > Marinobacteraceae > Marinobacter > Marinobacter sp. bablab_jr003. The sequence continues at coordinate 46,883 of NZ_JADARC010000117.1, read as the reverse complement.
CTCGACAAGGTGCATCGCCCACTCGCATGGGGAACCCTGTTGTCCTTGTGTTGTGCTTTGGTTGCCTGCCAATAGATAGGATAATAAAGAAAATAAATCACGGAAGCTCCAGCGTTTCCCGCTCGCCAGCTCGTACCATCGGAGTATCTGCAGCAGGGCTTCCTGATGACTCTGTCGCGCCAGCAAGAACTGACTATGGCAGAAAGGGCACGCAACGCCGGCCGGACACTCTTCTTTCCCAGGCCAATGTTCTGGCTTCGTAGCATAGTCTAGCAGGGCCGAAGCGGGGGAAGGTGTGCCGCCTTCAGGGTGGATCAGAAGCGATTCGACATCCATTGGCCAGGATGCCACTGTCGGGAATCCTTTGAGTGGCCAGCAGGATAATGCGCTAGAAGACAGACTGACTGAGCGGGCAATTGCTTCCAATAGCTTACGAGGAAGCTCCAGCTTGTTTTCGACGGCGTAAATTAGTGCATCATCTAGTATTCCCCTGTTGACGCAGCATAGGTATATGTGAGTCTTGGGACCTTCGAGCATCGATGTGAGCTCCTCAACCAGAAGCTCTGAAGCCGACCTACCCTCATTTCCAGCTGTCACAGATGCGTCTTGTACTACAAACAACTCTAGCGGGCTCGATACAGCGGCAAAACTACCGGCATCAACTTGTATAGTCCGGGGGACAGCTTGCCCCTCAGAGGGGTGAAATGCTCGGAAAAGCTCATCAAGCAGTTTGCCTTCTGCAGCAAGGTCTTGGTCCATGCACTTGATGGTGTGCTCGATAGCCTCTGTCTTGCCGTTACCGGGGCCTCCAACTAGAAGGAGTATCCTCGGAGCTTCGTCTGTCGCTGAAGCAATTTGTCTAGCCCAGGCTTCCAGCATCGATATTAGAGTGGTTCGCAGGAGGCTTTTGCCTGGGCGTCCACTTTGAGAATCAAACAGGCGCTTTACACCACCGGAGTGATGTCCTGCCCATTCGATCAAATCCCGCGGGAACTGGATCTCAGTGGTTCCGGTTTCGTCCATGACCTCTCCTAAACGGCTGCGAGAACTTTTTCTTGTATGGCTCCAAAACTTGCGCAGTCATTTGTTTTTTTTGACTGGGATGCTTCTTCTAGCGCTGCGGTCACTGCAAGCCCGATTGCCCGAGCGAGATATGGAGGAACCGCGTTGCCAACTTGGGTATAGCGAGGGCACTCTTTTGCACGCCTAGAGCCGCCAGTAGTGAATTTCCCGCGAAAGCGGAACCAGTCGGGGAAACTCTGGATTCTTGCGCTTTCCCTTACGGTCAGAATTCGAGGCTCTGCATAGTGGAGCACGTCATCTGGGAGCGTGGTGATCGTAGGTGCCGGAAGGTCCCGTGACATCAAGTAAATCCGGTGCTTCTTGAGTCCAAACCTTTCTCGGCTTTCCTTATCCATTAGTACGCCGGGCCTACACTCCTGAAGGATCCGGGTGAAGCGCTCCCGGACATCATGCCGGTGCCTTGCGAGGCGCATGCTATCCATAGCATCGTTACGGCAGTGCTTATTCATCAATTTTTGATAAGTAGTATCGGGGCCTAGATAGACCGCTTCCTCGAATCCTGGAGGAGAATACGGGTCTGTACATGGCTGGCGAAGTGTGTGGTCCGTGTTCAGGTCAGAAATAGCATCCCGTGCCGTGACCACACCTGGGAGACGGAATTGGAACAACTGTTCCTGACGCTTTTCCTCTAACAGGTTAAATACCCTCGCGACACCCCCTTCTAGCTTGGTAGAAATACCATTGTCCAGTCCGAGCACAATGAGGCGTGAACGCCTCTGGGGGACACCGAATCGAGACGCGTCTATGAGTTCGCAGTGCACATCATAGCCGATAGCCTCGAGGCTTTTCTTGAGTTTGTCATAGTAGGATTCTGGTGCTTGCTGCCGGCTTCCGTCAGTTGCCTTGGTTGCGTGGGCAACCTTCATCCCTGGAACGTTCTCGAGGATGAGCGCAGAGGGGCGTATGGCATCGACGACCCCGACATATCTCTCGAAGAGCAAATTGCGAGGATCTGACTCCTGACGCTTACCAGCAAAACTGAACCCCTGACAAGGGGGGCCTCCGGCAAGAATCCCAACTTTACCTTGAAGGTCCGTCAGTTCAGAGTGGTGTTCGGCCAGAATATCGTCAATGCCCCAGGCTCTCTTCTCAAGCCAGGAAGGCCAGGCAAAGCTCTTGACTGGTAGTTTGCGTTTGCCAAGGAAGTTCTCTGAGAACGTCTCGAATGCCATCGGATCTTTCTCGATGGCGAACAAACCCTCCAATCCCGCCATCGACAAGCCGAGAGATAGCCCGCCGCATCCAGCAAAGAGATCTATGAATTTATGGTGAGCCATATTGCTATTGTCGTTCCTTTCGCAATACGGGGATGGCCCGTAGCGGTTAAATATGCCGCACAGCGCGACCTAGAGGAATCTTGGGTTGCCGATATGATTCAAAGCTGGAGATCCAAGCTGACCAACTCGTCACTTTGCAAGAGTTCCACTTCGGAGCGGCTTTTGGCGGGACCCTAAGCGCGTTTACACCTTAAGCCAGTCCTGCATAGTGCATTGGAAAGATGGGATGTTCAAGTGAGTGTGACGTCCAGACTACTCAGTTGAGTTTGCAGTCAATCTTTGGTCTATTCTAGTATCTTTTGTTAGATCGATCCATGGGGCTTCGGATTAAGTTGGCCGGTTTGCAAGAGCGAGGCAGGTGATTCTGTCTCGATCCCGAAGTTTTTCGCGTTATACCCTATACACCGCTGCATCGTGCTTGCGAATGCATTTCATGAAGGAAGGGCAAGTAGATCTACAACATTCACCCAAAAAGGGAAGCGACCGCCCTGGCCGGACTATGGCAGTCCTGGCATTTCGGAGGAGAACAGGTTAGTTCGTTTACGGTGATTACCCTGCCACCACACCCGAGATTTAGTCACATTCACCCCAAAAGCATCCCGCTGATGCTACGGCCTGAGGAGCTTGACCTGTGGCTGGACCCGGATTTTCATCACACCGATGCGTTCGCGGGCCTGATGCAATCCCACATTTCGGCGCCGTTGATGTGTGAGCGGGTTGCCAATACCGCCTCGTTGGCCCTGAGTGGGGCCGTTGAGGTTATCCCGGCGGATGGTTGAAGTTTTGGCGGCGTTCCTGTCAATGAAGGGCGTTTCAATGCCTGCTCCTGTTAGTTTCAAAGCCACCGCAGAGAATGGCGCGGAACATAGCATCAGAGCTTGGTCGACGCTTTTTGGTCTTCTTTCTAAAACATGGGTGTGTTGGGGCAAAGGTAGGTGGCCGGAGTCTGTCCTTTGCTTGCTCCCGCCTTCGCTGGTTATCCTGACGCTTACGGTTTTCCTTGCGCAGAAAGCTAGCAATTTCGGCCAATAATTTTGTTTGTCCGACAGTTTTGCTGATCTTCGCTGCTAATCGTTCAGTTGCACGATGGTCTCCGCACTGGGCAAGCCGCGCCAATGCAATGAGTCGGTAAAGCTCGTCAGAGCACGTCGGGGTTCGCTTGGCCATAAACACCTCCATCAACTAGTCTGGCTGTCGTTTGTTGTTGTCTACAAGCAACAATGATTGATGGAGGTGGCGTTCCAGCGCATGAATTGTGGCGAATTATGGATGGTGCATTAGAGTCGCTGATATTGCTTGGTGATGCGATTCCAGGTGAAGCGGCCAGCTGGGATGAAAGGCTTACAGGCATCCTCTGTTACACCATAGACTTGTGGTTGAAGCTGCGGCCGTGCCAACAGCCCATAGGCTTGAACCGAGCGATAGCCCCTCATTTGCTGAGTCACCTCGATAAGCCACTGCGGGTCCGGGGTTTCTAATCGGGCTTTGGTTGAATAGCCTGCCATACTGACGACTTGCGTGCGAACCTCGTTTGGCGGGCAATTCAACCGCTGTACATTAATTGTCGGGATGTAGTGCTCCTGGAGAACATCTGCCCAGGCACTGGCCCAACGTTCTTCCGACATATAGTGAATGCCCGCGAACATTGACGGTCTCACAAGGAGGAGGCAGTGAAAGTGAGGGTGTGCGGTACATGGGTCAGACTGGCCGACACTCACCTCAGTAAACCGAATTGCGCCCAACACGTTTTGTTGCCAGAAGGTTCTTCTGGTTAGCCGCTGGAAGGCGTCTGACATTCTGGCCAACGTTTCCTTCAAATTCCGCGTTGAGCAGTTTCTAACTGTTAATGTCAGGAATAGCCACTTTCCATCGACGAGGTTTGGGTTTTGGTCAAAGAGTTGGTGCATTGCTGCACAGGCTCTTTTTGCTCGTCTCTCCTGACAGGTTGGGCACTGGCGGTGGTTGCAGAAATTTATGTAGTTAGGCTTCCCTGAGTTGATCCCGGCTGGCAAACCCACCTCGGTTGCGCAATTGAGAATCCTTCTGCCGGCGTCTTCCGTCGATGGGCTATTGAGAAGGGAGTATCCGACTTGTTCTGAGCGGCGTTTCATTTCAGCAATGTTGCCCAGTAGCGAATCTTGGTTCTTGAATGTATGCATGGCTAAACCTCCAGAGGTGCTGGTGTTGGATTTATCTGATTTCATTGGGTTTGCATCATGTGGAGATGCTGGTTTGGCGGGGTAACCTCCTGAATTGGAGGTCTTATTCACTAGTAGTAGTGCATTTTCTGATGTTGAGTAGTTGACTAATAATAAATATAAAGATGGGTGTAGAAGTGCCTGTCTGAATCAGCGGACATCGCGTTGCTGAATGGCATTCTCAATCCATTCTTGGACTTCGGATTCCACCCAGCCGACGGAGCGGCCACCGAGTGGCACTGGCTTCGGAAATGAGCCAGCGTCGATGTACTTGTAGATAGTTGAACGGGCTAGGCCGGTTTGACAGATGACGTTTTTGAGTCTGAGGATTCGCATGGTGGGTATCTCCTGATCGGTTTCGTTCAGAAGATCTGCACAGACGGTAAGGAATTACTAAGGACGAGTTTTCCTTCGCATTCTTGTACCTAGAGCGGTGGGATTACCTTGTTAATTCTGGGAGTTCATACTTTTTGTTGGCACCGAAGGTAATTCGCTCAAGTCGAATCTCCGAGCGCTGTTCGATGCCCGAGGGCAATATTCGGTACACAGTGTTGTAGGTCCCAAGAGCGCTCCGCCTCTTGGGAAGTTTTCCCATTCGTAAGCAAACTGATGCAAGCTGATGAGATAGTTCCTCCAGGTCGGCACAGAGGCTGTGGAACATGTGCAAGTGCTCCTTACTTTTCTTCATGGACCTTGTGGGCCCTCCAAGCAAATGGAACATGAAATCACCCGAGGCGCGGTCCTGATCGTTCCTCCACTGTATTGAGGAAAGGATCGAGTTGGGGTCGCTGAGCAATTTTGCTGCATATCGCTCAATTACGCACTGGGTATAGAGTTTAGCGGCTGGGCGGTTGATTATGGCGGGGGCATTTTCTTCCCAAGAACCGGGTCTTATTGCGGTCCTCTTAAGGCCGGCCGGGGTTGAAAAATGTTCTTGAGCAGATGCAAGTCTATCATTTCGCCCTGGGAAGCCGAGCCTAATGGCAATTTGATTGATTTCAATAGAGGTGCAGCCCTTTCCTTTAATTTCGATTGGTTCAACACTGATCCCCGTGTTCTTGAAAATGGGGTGTTGAAAGTTCAGGTAATAGATAGAGCGGGGCTTTCCAAGAAAGCTGCCATCGACCAAGCCCGGTATGACTTCCGCAATTATATTTAGCTCTTTTAGTCGATTGATTCTTCGATGAATCTGTTTGAGTGGAATCCCCGTGTAATGACTCAATGTGGCGTGGCTAGCAGTACTGATTACGCCAGATTGATCAGCTCTTCCCACAAGTACTAGCAGCAGCAGGAAGAGGGCATTGCTACTGCCCACCTGTTCGAAGAGATGTAGGTCCCGCAATCTGTTATTGATCAGTCGAGAGCACTGCGAGCTCAGTGCAGCTTTAAAAACGTTTTGATTGGTCTTGCCGGTTTCCCAGCTTCCAGGAACTATCTCCCTAATTTTTTTGGGGCGACCGATTCTTCCTTGGTCCGTCAACGTCGTAACCATTCCCATTTGTTCGAGCTTTTTTAGTGCGCGGAATGACGCGGTTTTTGTAAACCTGAAGCGTGTTCCAAGCTGCTCACCATTGCTCTCGATTTGGCTAAATCTGCTGGAGTTATTTGGTTCCTCGGTGGTAACTAGCAGCAATATCAGAAAGAGCTTCTCATCAGCCTTGAGGTCAGGAGTGGACGAATGCAAACACCGTATTGAAGAGTAGGTTGGCATAAATACGTTATAAATCCAGGAATAAACGAAAATCTTCAATTTTAGTATAGTCTAAAACCAGGAATAAACGACAGAATAAAGTGACTAATGACATTTATACTTCAAAAAAATAATGTGTTATGTTGGCATATTTGGCGTTTAAATCTGATTTCAATGTGCTTTTTATTTGAGTTTTAAGCTAAGAATCAGTGATTGTGAAGTGAGTGGCGGCACCTGTGCCAAGGTGGTGTCTTAATTCAGATTCGTCATCCAGAGGTGGTGTTATGCCTGTGAATAAAGGGCCTTCGAGCGGGCAAAGAGGCGAAGGGGGGATCGGCGGGGAGGGCTCAGATGCCAGCCCGTCACAAGAATCTCGGGGAGAGATGGCGTCGGCAGCTGATCGATTGGCAGGTAATGGAATATCCGATAGTGCTAAGTCTTCACCGGCGGACCCGGCTAAGGTCTCCGAGTGGCTTAAAGATGCGGATGAGGCTCAGTGCAGTTGGGCGCTGAGGTATCTGTGTAATCAAGTTTCCTTGGAGTTTCATAAGGTTTTCCCGGGCAAGCGCTCTCGTGATGGGCTCGTCCATCTACTTGAATTGTTGTTATGTGGCGTTCACGGCTCACTTCCATGTGGTTCCGCGTTTCCCCACCGGAGTACTCCTGAGGAGCTCGCGTTGAAAGATGTCACAAGAGACGGGGCCCGCTACTTTTTGAAGACTAGAAATGTTTGGAATCAGAGGGTGAATAGGGCGCGCAAAGCGAAGGGCTATGCGAATGCGATAATTGTAGATGCTGACACTAAGAAGAAGATTAAGGCATTGGCTTCGGAACATAATCTAAAAGAAGACGAGTTCTTATCCATTGTTGTTGATCTGTTGCATGAGCGGCGTGGATCAGTAGAAGGGATTATCCGGCAGCGGAAGGCTGCCAAAAAGGCGGCTATTGCTTCTGATCTTGGCCTTCTTGGCGAGTCCTCGATGTAATAAAGAACTTTGAGTGTCACGCAGTCAAATTGGGGGTCGCCTTCAGCTTTTCTAAATAATCCGCCCATGCCTGCATCATTCGTTTGCGCTCATTTAGTCGAGCAGACCGGTTGTAGGCTGCGGCAACTTGGTTGCGCTGTTTGTGGCCAAGCTGAAGCTCTATGACTTCAGGTTGCCAGCCCAGTTCATGGAGAAGGGTTGAGGCGGTCGCGCGGAACCCATGGCCCACCATGGTTGAACCGTCAAAGCCCATTGACCTGAGGGCGACATTGATTGTGTTTTCAGAGAGCGGGCGACCAGGCTTTACCGACTCAAAAACAAGGTTCTGATCGCCAGTCACGGCTTTCAGTTCTCTCAGCACCGTCACGGCTTGCCTTGATAAAGGCACCGTATGGTCTGGCACCCGGCCAGATCTTTTGGCTTGCTGAGTTCCTTTCATGCGTCTACCGGGTATTACCCAGGTTCCTGAGTCTAGGTCGATCTCAACCCATTCTGCGTGTCGGAGTTCCCCGGGACGAAGGAAAAGCATTGGGGCAAGTTTAAGGGCCGCCCTAGTGGTTGCATAGCCGCCATATGCATCAATGCTTAGGAGCAAGCTGCGCAGTTCACTGGGTGTTGTGATTGCTGGTCTGTTGTTTGTGGTGTTGGCTTTCAGGAGCCCTTTGAGTGTCGACGTTGGATCAGTTTCTGCGCGTCCTTCAGCGACTGCGAATCGATAGATCTCACCAATTCGCTGACGCATTCGATGTGCGGTTTCAAGCTTTTTTTGTTGTTCTATTTCTCGGAGCGCTTCCAACACTTCTTTGGGTTTGATGTCAGCTATGGGCCGATGGCCAAGCTTCGGGAAGATCCAGGTTTCAAGCCGCCTGCGAGCAACCCTCAGCGTACTGTCTGCGAGTTCGCCTTTCTTCAGTTCGAGCCAGTCCTGGGCTACCAGTCGAAGGGTGTCATTTTTTTCTTGCGCCTCAGCCCTCTGAGTTTTCTTGCGCTCACTGGGATCAAGTCCGTTTGCGAGCTGCTCGCGCGCTTCCGCACGTTTCTGGCGTGCGACCTTCAGAGGGACGTCCGGATAGACTCCGAGGGCTAGTACTTTTTCTTTCCCTCCGAACCGGTACTTCATTCGCCAATATTTTCCCGATGGCTGGATGTCAAGATACATGCCGCCGCCATCGGAAAGCTTGGTGCGTTTGCCGAGTTTATCAAAGCTTGCCGCTTTGACTTGCCTGTCTGTCAGTTTGTCCGTTGCCATTCGGGGCTTCCCGGGGATGTTGGGGGTACAAAACTCATTATATCGGGGTGAAATTCTATTTGTACCCCCGAATATACCCCCAAAGAGCGTAGCTTGGCGTGGAACTGGGTGGACTTACAGAGATGCCTGGTCTAATAAATAGGTTTAAAAACAGATGGTTGTGGGATTCTGTGGATCTTGATGGAAGGGTAAGTGGTACCCCCGGCAGGACTCGAACCTGCTACCTTCCCCTTAGGAGGGGGACGCTCTATCCAGATGAGCTACGGGGGCATTTCAGAAGAGGCGGTATGATAGCGGGCAAGGGCTTGTGGCTCAAGGGGCCACAGGCCCCCGCTTACGCAGTTGTTCCAGGATCTGCTTCTGGTTCTCGCCGTCTTTGCCGGTAACAACCATCAATGCGCGCTCCCGATCAAGCAGGGTCTTGCGGTAGGTTTTCTTCAGGTCTTCCAGTGATACCTTCCTAATGGCTTCTGCCAGTTGCTCTCGGCTGTCGAAGTCTTCGTTATTACGGTCAATTTCACGCCAGTAGCGGCCAGAGACTTCACCCAGCTGGCGATCCTGCTGCAGCAACTGACTGATTACCGCCTGCTTTTCCCGGTTCAGGCGGTTGTCGTCCAGTTCAGCCAGTTGGCTTTCAAAGTCTGCTGAAAACGCCTGTACCGCCTGGTCAATGGCTTGTGCATCCGCTCCCGGTGATTGCACCACCAGGCCAAGGGCCGGTGTTTCCAGCATTTCAAAGGCGGTGGCGTACACGATGTAGCCGAGCTGGCGGGTGGTGCGGATCTCTTCATAGAAGGGGCTGCTGACAACCTGTGCCAGCAGGCGGAAGCGGGCCCGCTCTTCATAAGAGGTATCGTTGCCCTGCAGGTACAGGGTATAGCCGGTGTCCTGGTGGGCAACATCCAGCACGGCCCGGGTCTGGCCTTCCGGTAGCTGGCGGATGTTGGAGCGCTCCACCGTTGTGCGTTCCCGGCCGTCCAGTACCATGGCTTTTACCTGCCGTGCCAGGTTCAGGGCCGAGGCTTCGGTCAGATTGCCGTGGGCCAGCATAACCGGGTCCGTCTGGCGCACCAGTTCCCGGCCGAAGGCTTTGAGTTCATCCAGCGTGACTTCCCTGGCAGCTGCCAGTTTGTCTGCCACCGGATAGGTGCCATCAATCAGCGCGGTCTGGATGAATTCAGAGGTTTGCTGCACAGGGCGGTCCTTGGCCTTGTTTTCGAGGCCATCCATCAGGCGCTGGCGAGCGATGTTGAATCGCTGGGTGGTGAACTGCGGGTCGGAAAACTCCAGCAGGATCCGGTTCACCAGCTTGTGCAGTTTGTCGTTATAACCGCCCACGCGGATGGTGATGCCCCGTAGGTGCGGGTACACGCTGTAATCCAGCCCCGCCAGGCTGGCGGAGTAGGCCCAGGCGTTGAGGTTGGTGTTGATGGCATCCACCAGAAGCTGGCTTAGCACCTCACTGCGGGCGGAGGCCCGGGCAGCGGGTGTGCGCAGGCTGATAAATACGTTGGCTTTCGGGGTATTGAACCGGGTGTCCCGGGCGTACCAGATATCCAGCCCGTCCAGCTCGCCCAGTTTTACCGGATGTTCCATGGTGTTGCCGGCTACCAGGTCGAGGTTCTCCGGTACAAAGGGATTGGCGGCGGGCAGGGCCAGCTGTGCAGCCAGTTGGTTATCGGTGGTTTCGGGCACGGTGAGCGGCTCGCGCTGCCACGGGGTTTCATACCAGTTGGTGAACAGCGGCATGCCTTCCGGCTGGGCCGGGGCAGATACCCAGACCATCAGGTTGTCCGGCGTCAGGCGATCCAGAATGGCCTGGTACTGTTCAGGGGCGTAGCGTTCCATCAGCCAGGGCGCGCTCAGAATATCCCGGGGCGGGTAATCCCGCAGCAAGCTGGACAGGCGCATGGCTTCCCTCATGGGTTCACTGCGTTCCCGGAAACGGAAGTCGATCACTGCCAGCTGTTTCATTTCATCAAAGCGGTTTTCAGTGACACCCTTGTTGCGAACCTTGTCGATATAGCGAAAGCTCAGGGCCAGGATGTCATCCTGCCGGGCCAGGCCTTCCCGGGTCAGAGACATGCTGAGGTCCAGGGTGGCGTGTTCGCCGGTGTCCATGCCTAATCCGGCAGACAGGCTTTCCACCAGCCCGGCTCGCTTCAGCACATCAAACAGGCTGCCGTGGCCTTCATGGCCGAGCAGGTTGGCCACGTAGGAAGCGGGCTTGGTCTGGTAGTTATCCCGTTGCGATGGAATCGGGAAAGACAGGGTCATGTTGCGGCTGTCTTTGAGGGTCTGGGCGGTGACTTTTTCCGGCAGCTGCTCCAGGTCATAAAGCGGTTCCGGGTGGGTCCTGGCTGTCAGGTTGCGATTGGCGATGGCGGAAAAACGCTCGCGAACCATGGTTTCCAGCTCATCCAGCGGCTGGGGGCCATACACCGCCAGGGTCATGATGTTGGCAGAGTAGTTTTGCTCCCAGAACTGGATCAGGTCTGGCCGCAGGGGGTTGTCGTCGGTGTTTTCCAGGGTGCTCAGGTTGCCTACGGCGAACTGGCTGAAGGCATGGTCCGGGTTGCCGGCGGCCTTGCGTACCGATAGCAGGCGCCGGCCGTCTTCTTTCAGCTTGGCGCTGTATTCGGAGTGCACCGCGTTACGTTCCCGGTCCACCAGCTCCGCGGTAAACAGAGGGTGGGAGAACTGCTGGGCAAAGCGGTCCAGTGCCGGTTCCAGGAATTCTCCTTCCACGTCGAAGAAGTAGTTGGTGTCTGCGAAGGCGGTGAAGGCGTTGTGACTGCCGCCGTGGCTGCGGATAAACTGCTGGTATTCGCCCGGGTCCGGATATTTTTCGGTACCCAGAAACAGCATGTGCTCCAGAAAATGCGCGAGACCCTCACGGTCTTTCGGATCGTTGCCGCTGCCCACTGCGACATTCATGGAGGCGGCCGCTTTATCAGCGGCCGGGTCTGAGGCCAGCACCACTCTCAGGCCGTTGTCCAGTTCCAGGTAGCGGTATTCGTTCGGATCGTTGGGGCTTTTAACGGGCGATACGCTGGCCAGCGCCAGGGGGCTGAGCAGCAGGTAACCCAGAACAAGCAGGGCCAGGATCTGGAAACGGAACAGTCTATGGAACAGAGAGCGTTCGGCAGTCATGGGGCCTCTTTACTGTGCTATGGACGAAAGTGCAGTGGGAAATCCGGGGTCAGTGCATCTGACCGGTTTTGGTGTTCGCCGGCTGCTGGGCCAGGGTTTTCCGGGCCAGGCTGGCAGCTTTTTCCGCATCCAGGTCACCGGTGGCAATCCGTTCGAGTACGGTGGCCATAATCGCGGTGGCTTGGCGGTACTCTGCAAACTCGGCCTGGAACGCCTTGTCGATGGCCTGGTATACGGCATCGATTTTCTCTTCCCGGCTGCCACTGTTGGCGGCGGTATCGTTGATGGCCTTGAGGCAGGCACGGGCAATGGCGATGTAGCGTTCGGTGTTGGGGCTGTCGTTCTGCATGCTGTTTGGCTAAACCTTGGTAAATTGATGTGATTGGATGCGCCGATGCGCTGGAAGTTCCTGATTATCGCATTGCTGCCGGCCGCTTGCATTGCCCGTTGGTAACCCGGCTGTTACGACGCCAGTGACCGAATACTGTGCTAATCTGAAAAGCTGGTGTGTCGGTATTCCGGACATTCCCTGAGCGGGATTTATCCGGTTTTTAGAGTAATGGCTCTATTAAAAACAAAGGGTTACAGAGTAAAAGCTCTAAAAAAGTTCGATACATGAAGATTGCAAATAAGTAGAATGCCCGCGAATGGAGTAAGGCTAAGACTTTAGTCTTATGGTTCGTTGGTGAACAGACAACAACAGAGCAACAGGCAGGATGGAGTATTTATGAATTATTTCCTGACAGGCGGCACCGGTTTTATCGGTCGTTTTCTGGTAGAAAAACTGCTGGCCCGGGGCGGTACCGTACACGTTCTGGTACGCGAGCAGTCGCAGGACAAGCTGGCAGAGCTGCGCGAGCGCTGGGGTGTGGATGACAGCCGGGTAAAGGCGGTTATCGGCGACCTCACCAGCAAGAATCTCGGCATTGATGCCAAGGCCATGAAAGCCCTGAAGGGGAATGTTGATCACTTCTTCCACCTGGCCGCTGTGTACGACATGAGCGCCGATGAAGAGGCCCAGGCAGCAACCAATATTGAAGGCACCCGGGCTGCTGTTCAGGCTGCCGAAGCCATGGGCGCAAAGCATTTCCACCACGTTTCGTCGATTGCCGCTGCCGGCCTGTTCAAGGGTATTTTCCGCGAAGATATGTTTGAAGAAGCGGAAAAGCTGGATCATCCGTACCTGCGCACCAAGCACGAATCCGAAAAAGTAGTGCGGGAAGAGTGCAAGGTGCCGTTCCGTATCTACCGCCCCGGCATGGTGGTCGGCCATTCCAAAACCGGCGAAATGGACAAGATCGACGGGCCATACTACTTCTTCAAAATGATTCAGAAGATCCGCCACGCGCTGCCGCAATGGGTGCCGACGGTCGGCATCGAGGGCGGCCGCCTGAATATTGTTCCGGTGGACTTTGTGGCGAATGCCCTCGATCACATTGCCCACCTGGACGGTGAAGACGGCAATTGTTTCCACCTGGTGGATTCTGATCCGTACAAAGTGGGCGAGATTCTCAATATCTTCTGCGAAGCCGGCCATGCTCCGCGCATGGGCATGCGCATCGACTCCCGGATGTTCGGCTTTATTCCGCCGTTTATCCGCCAGAGCATCAAGAACCTGCCTCCGGTGAAGCGTATTACCGGTGCGGTGTTGGAGGATCTTGGCATCCCGGCATCGGTGATGTCGTTCATCAACTACCCGACCCGTTTTGATACCCGGGAACTGGAGCGCGTGCTGAAGGGCTCCGGTATTGAAGTGCCGCGCCTGCCGGACTACGCCCCGGTTATCTGGGACTACTGGGAGCGCCACCTGGACCCGGACCTGTTCAAGGATCGCACCCTGAAAGGTACGGTGGAAGGCAAGGTGTGCGTGGTGACAGGCGCAACCTCCGGTATTGGCCTGGCGACCGCAGAGAAGCTGGCCGAGGCCGGCGCAATTCTGGTGATTGGTGCCCGCACCAAGGAAACCCTGGATGAAGTGGCCGGCCAGCTGGAGGCCAAGGGCGGAAACGTGCACGCCTACCAGTGCGACTTCTCCGACATGGAAGACTGCGACCGCTTTGTGAAAACCGTGCTGGATAATCACGGCCAGGTGGACGTGCTGGTGAACAACGCCGGTCGTTCTATCCGTCGCTCACTGGCGTTGTCGTTTGACCGCTTCCACGATTTCGAGCGTACCATGCAGCTGAACTATTTCGGCTCTGTGCGCCTGATCATGGGCTTTGCACCGGGCATGCTGGAGCGCCGTCGTGGGCACGTGGTGAATATCTCTTCTATCGGTGTGCTGACCAACGCGCCCCGCTTCTCCGCCTACGTGGCGTCGAAGTCTGCGCTGGATGCCTTCAGTCGCTGTGCCGCGGCCGAGTGGTCAGACCGCAACGTCACTTTCACCACCATTAATATGCCGCTGGTGAAAACGCCGATGATTGCGCCGACCAAGATCTACGATTCGGTCCCCACGCTGACGCCGGACGAAGCCGCGCAGATGGTGGCAGATGCCATCGTTTACCGGCCCAAGCGCATTGCTACTCGTCTGGGTGTGTTTGCTTCGGTGCTGCATTCCCTGACGCCGAAAATGGGCGAGATCATCATGAACACCGGTTACCGGATGTTCCCGGATTCGCCCGTAGCAGCAGGCAGCAATTCCGGAGAGAAGCCGAAGGTGTCCACCGAGCAGGTGGCCTTTGCCGCCATCATGCGGGGTGTGCATTGGTAACAGTATGCCCGCCATGAAAAAACCCGCCTCGGCGGGTTTTTTCGTTTTGGCTGATCAGCTGGCCGGGGTTTCTTCCGGTTCGATCAGCGGAGGCGGAAAGCCGCCCAGCTCTTTCCAGCGATTGACGATGCCGCAGAACAGGTCTGCGGTTTTTTCGGCATCGTAGGCCGCAGAGTGGGCTTCCTTGTTGCTGAACGGAATTCCCGCCAGCTTGCAGGCCTGGGCCAGCACAGTATGGCCATAGGCCAGGCCTGCCAGTGTGGCGGTATCGAAGGTGGAGAACGGGTGGAACGGGTTGCGCTTGATATCCGCTCTCAGCGCTGCCGCAAACACAAAGTTGTGATCGAAGGTGGCGTTGTGGCCCACCAGCACGGCGCGCTTGCAGTCGAAGGCTTTTACCGCCTTGCGGATAGGCGAAAAAATCTCGCTCAGGCCTTCGCGCTCCGGCACCGCTTCCCGCTCCGGGTTCCACGGATCAATGCCGGTGAAATCCAGGGCAGACTGTTCCAGGTTGGCGCCTTCGAACGGATCGATTTGCTGCACGTGGGTTTCGCCCCGGCGCAGCCAACCGTCTTCGTCCATGGTCAGCAGTACGGCGGCAATTTCCAGCAGGGCATCCCGCTCGGGATTGAAGCCTGCAGTTTCAACATCCACAACCACCGGCAGAAAGCCGCGAAAGCGTTGGGACAAAGGGTGTGGCTGTTTGTTTTCTTCTGACACGCGAACTCCGGTGTTCGTGTAATGAATGGAAAAGGTTTTACGCCAGGCGCCAGTTTACGGTTTCACCGGCTTTCAGGGGCACGATGGTGCCATCGGCCAGGGGCAGTTGCTCCGGCATGGTCCAGGGTTCCCGCACCAGGGTGATGGTGTCGGTGTTTCTGGGCAGGCCGTAAAAATCGGGGCCGTTAAAGCTGGCAAAGGCTTCGAACTTGTCCAGAATGCCCAGCTCTTCGAATACGTCTGCATACAGGCCGATGGCACCATAGGCCGAATAACAGCCGGCACAGCCGCAGGCGGCTTCTTTCTTGTCTTTGGCATGGGGTGCGGAATCGGTGCCCAGGAAGAAGCGCGGGTCGCCACTGGCAACCGCTTCACGCAGCGCCAGCTGGTGCTTGTTGCGCTTTAGAATGGGCAGGCAGTACAGGTGTGGCCGAACACCGCCCACCAGCATGTGGTTGCGGTTGTACATCAGGTGCTGTGGCGTCAGGGTGGCGGCCAGGTTGCCACCGGTGTGGCTGCGCACAAACTCGGCGGAATCTGCCGTGGTGATGTGTTCCAGTACCACTTTCAGCTGGGGGAATGCCTGCAGGGTAGGGGCCAGCACTCGCTCCAGAAAGACTTTTTCACGGTCAAAGATATCGATGTCGGCATCGGTTACTTCCCCGTGTACCAGCAGCAACATGCCGCAATCGGCCATGGCGTCCAGTACCGGGTAGATGTTGCGGATATCGGTGACACCGGAGGCAGAATTGGTGGTGGCGCCCGCCGGATAGAGCTTGGCGGCGATAACCCCGGCTGCCTTGGCTTCGCGGATGGTTTCCGGGGTGGTGCTTTCGGTCAGGTACAGGGTCATCAGCGGATCGAAGCCGGTATCAGCAGCTGCCGCCAGAATGCGTTCACGGTAGGCCATGGCCATGGAAGCATCGGTTACCGGAGGCACCAGGTTGGGCATGATGATGGCGCGGCCGAAACAGGCTGCAGTGGCAGGCACCACGCTGTTCAGTACAGAACCGTCCCGTACATGCAGGTGCCAGTCGTCCGGGCGGGTGATGGTCAGTTCTCTGGTCATGGAAGTATCCGCAAGGCAGCCAAAAATTTTGCGGATTATACCAGAAGGTGCCGGCTATTGATCAGCCCGTTCCACGCGGAAGTCAGTAAACCGCGTTCAGCACGTCCAGGTGGGCGGCTACGCTTTCAGCCAGGGCTTTAAGGTGATACCCGCCTTCCAGGGTGGAGATGATCCGGTCGTTGGAATGGTCGTGGGCAACGCTGACCAGCATTTCGGTCAGCCATCGGTAGTCTTCGGTTTCCAGGTTCAGCTCGCCCATGGGGTCTTTCTTATGGCCATCAAAGCCGGCAGAGATCAGCACCAGTTGGGGCCGGAAATCCTGCAGCTTCTTCAGCCAGGCGGCTTCCACGATCTTGCGGTACTCGGTGGAGCTGCAGTTGGCCTCGATGGGGGCATTAACGATGTTGTCTGCCTGCCGGTGCACATGGGAGTGCGGGTAGAACGGATGCTGGAAGCTGGAGCACATCAGAATGCGCTCGTCGCCGCTGACGATATCCACCGTGCCATTGCCCTGATGCACATCGAAGTCGATGATGGCCACCCGCTCCAGGTGGTGGAAGGTGAGGGCGCGCATGGCCGCCAGGGCGATGTTGTTGTAGAAGCAGAAACCCATAGACTTGGTGCGCTCGGCGTGGTGTCCGGGCGGGCGGGCACAAACGAAGGCGTTGGTTACCTGGCTGCTCATCACCATGTCTACCGCTTGTACGTTGCCACCTGCGGCCAGGCGCGCCGCGTGCAAGGTATCTGGCATCATGGCGGTGTCTGGATCTGTAAAAACGCGGCCACGGGTGGGCTGCATCAGGTCCAGTTGCTGCAGGTAGGTTTCGGGATGCACGGTCAGAAGCTGGTCGCGGGTGATTTCTTCTGGTCTTACCCAGTCGAGATCTTCCTGCAGATGGGTATCTGCAAGGTAGGCCAGGATGCTTGATATGCGCTCAGGGCTTTCCGGGTGTTCCGGGCCCATGTTGTGCTTCATGCAGTCATCGTGGGAAAAGAATGCCGTGGTCATACGTGTAGTCTGTGCCTGAATCTGCTTCTTATTAAAACCATGTTATCAGGGATACCCGAAGTATGTCGTATTTCTTTGGTCTAATGGGCGTGATACGGATTTACATCAGGAAATCCCCATCTAAGATAAGGTATACATTGATAAGCATCCTGTATTACTGGAATTTTTAACCTGAAGCCCGTTGTATCACTCTGGGAGAGTCGCGTTGAGTACCCGCTATCTGGAAAGCCTGTTTAACCCCGAGTCTATCGTCGTGATCGGTGCATCCGAACGGGCAGATAACCTGGGTGGTATGGTTCTGCGTAACCTTCTGGGTGGCGGTTTTCCCGGCCGGCTGGTGGTGGTCAACCAGAGTGAATACGAGAACGTGCACGGGGTGCCCTGTGTCGAGAAGGTGTCGAAGCTGGACTTCACGCCGGACCTCGCCATTATCTGTACGCCGCCCAACACCGTGCCGAAAATGGTGCGCAAGCTGGGCGAGCGGGGTGTCCGAACGGCTATTGTGATGACCGGCGGTATGTCCCGTACCCACAGTAAAACCGGCCAGCCGCTGATGTACTCGGTGCGGGATGCCGCCCGTGAAACCGGAATCCGGGTACTCGGCCCCAACACCATCGGGCTGATGGTGCCGGCCCGGCACCTGAACGCCACCTACGCGCACATGGGTGCGATTCCCGGCCGGGTGGCCTTTGTGGGGCAATCCGGCACCATTGCAAGCTCGGTACTGGACTGGGCGTTTGCCCGGGGTGTGGGGTTTTCCTACTTCCTGACCCTCGGCGACGGCATGGACATCGACCATGACGACCTGATCGATTACCTGGCCCAGGATACCCAGACCCGCGCCATCCTGCTGCACATTGAAAGCATTCCAAACCCCAGCCGTTTCATGTCGGCGGTACGGGTAGCCTCCCGAACCAAGCCGGTAATTGCGGTTAAATCCGGCCGGGTGCCGGAATCCGAGTGGTTCTCCCACCAACTGCCGGCGGGGATTCGCCGGACAGACCCGATCTACGATGCCATGCTGCAGCGGGCCGGTGTGCTGCGGGTGGACGGACTGGGCCAGATGTTCGACGCCCTGGAAACCCTGACCCGCATGCGCCCCCTGCGCCGCGAATCCCTGGCGATTATGGGGAACGGGGTAGGGCCGGGTGTGCTGGCGGTAGACCGGCTGGCGGACCTGGGTGGGGAGCTGGCGGAACTGTCTCCGGGCAGTATTGATGCCCTGGCGGAATTGTTGCCGCCGTATTGGACGCGCAAGAACCCCATCGACCTGAACTACGATGCCTCGCCGGAGCTGTATGCCCAGGCTATCAAGATCCTGGCGAAGGACCCGAATGTCGCCAACGTGCTGGTGATGTACGCGCCAACCCTGGTGCAGGACAGCCTGCAGATCGCCGATGCGGTGGTGCAGGCCTCCAAGGGCACGCGCCTGAACATTTTCACCTGCTGGCTGGGCCAGAGCACGGTGATGGATTCCCGGGAGGAGTTCTACCGGGCCGGTATCCCTTCGTTCTTCAACCCGGAAAAGGCCGTGATGGCGTTCATGCAGCATGTGCGTCACCAGCGGGTACAGCGGCTGCTGACAGAAACGCCGGAATCTTTCACCGACCACTTTGCGGACCGGGCCAATACCCGCGGCCTGGTTGCCAAGGCCCTGCGTGACGGCCGCAAGCATCTTTCAAACCGGGAAGCCCGGCGGGTTATCCGTGATTACGGCGTGCACACCATCGACACCATGTACT
This sequence comes from Marinobacter sp. bablab_jr003, assembly GCF_016464245.1. Lineage (NCBI taxonomy): Bacteria > Pseudomonadati > Pseudomonadota > Gammaproteobacteria > Pseudomonadales > Marinobacteraceae > Marinobacter > Marinobacter sp. bablab_jr003. The sequence continues at coordinate 27,994 of NZ_JADARC010000117.1, read as the reverse complement.
GTGACGATATGGAAGAAGTGCTGGAGATGTTCTCCATCGAGCGCCGCCCGATCGACGTAACCGTGATCCACGAGCAGGTGTGTCATCCGTTCCTGGATCTCAGCCCCACCCAGCGCCGCTACAAGGGCACCGTAAAGAAGCTCAACAGCGAGCAGGCCATCATTGATGCCTGTCGTTTCCTGGAAGAGGAATACCAGGAGCATTTCCCGGACAGCGGCTTCCTGGGCTTTGCCGTTCAGCACTCCTACCAGCACGTGGGCGGAATTGAATTCAGCGTGGGCATTACCCGGGATGATGTGTTCGGGCCATTGGTGGTGTGTGGCGCCGCCGGTGCCCAGGTAAACATCATGACCGACCGGCAGATTGCCTTGCCGCCCCTGAACATGGTGCTGGCCCGTGAGCTGCTGCGCCGTACTTACATGTACAAGTTGCTGAAGGAACACAGCCTGAAGCCGGAAGAGGATATCCGGGCGGTGTCCGAGACGTTGGTGAAACTGTCCCAGATCGTGATCGACATTCCCGAGATCCGTGGTTTGGAAATTTCTCCGCTGCTGTTCAACGAGCAGGGTGCGGTGGCGGTTAACATTGCCATCAACCTGGACAGCAAGCCGGGTAAGCCGGTAATCCAGCCCTATCCGAAGGAGCTGGAAGAGTGGATTGTGCTGCCGAAATCCGGCCGTCGGGTGGTTATCCGGCCGGTACTGGCCGAAGACGAGCCGGCGCACCGCCAGTTCCACGAACACCAGTCACCGGAGTCCATCCGCTACCGTTTCTTCCAGTACCGCAAGAACTTCTCCCGGGAAGACGTGGCCCAGATGGTGCAGATCGACTACGACCGGGAAATGGTCTTTATCGCCAACGCCCCGAAGCAGGATGGTGAGGGTGAGGAAACCCTGGGCACCGTACGTACCTGGACAGACGCCGACAACCTGCGCTGCGAGTTTGCCGTGATGGTAGACGATCGCATGAAAGGCGAGGGCTTGGGCGTGGCGCTGATGCAGAAAATGATTGAATACTGCCGGGCCCGGGGCACCATGGAAATGATTGGTAACGTATTGCCGGACAACCGCCCGATGCTGCAGCTGGCGGAGCATCTGGGTTTCGAGATCAAGTTCAATCCGGAAGAGGAAGTGATGGATCTCCGGCTGGTACTGAACGAGCCGGAGAAGGACTGGCAGAAGGAACGGTTGAAGAAGGGGGGGCACCTGTAGCCCCCCTGTCTGATTATTCTTCGACGATGGCGGAGCGGTCTTCTCCGCCCAGTGCTTCCAGCAGTCCCGGAATCAGCCGGGACAGTTCCATCGTCATGATGGTGAAGGCGGCGTCAAACTTGGCCATAGCGTCGTCTGCGTCCACATTATCCAGCTGGTCTTGCAGGGTTTCGCCGAATTTCAGCCGGCGGATGCCCAGTTCTTCATCCAGCACGAACGATACGTTGTCGTCCCAGGTCAGGGCCAGCTTGGTTACCTGCATGCCTGTTTCCAGGTGGTTGCGGATTTCATCGGCTTTCAGGTCCAGGCCCTTGCAGCGCACCACGCCGCCATCTTCTGACGGGTCTTTCAGCTCGCACTCGCTGCCCAGCACAATGGTAGCCGGGTGGTCGATGCTTTCATTCAGCCAGCCGGTGAAGGTGAAGGCCGGGGCCTGTTCCACCGCCGGCGGGCGCACCGGCAGGGAACCCAGGCTTTTGCGCAGCGTAGACGCCAGGTCTTCCGCCTGCTTGGCCGAGCCGGCGTCGACCACCAGCACGCCGTCCTGGGGCGCCAGGTAGGCAAAGCAACGGCGGTTGCGGGAAAAGGCCTGGGGCAGCATTTCCAGCATGACCTGTTCTTTGATCTCTTCTTTTTCTTTCTTGCGAACTTTGCGGCCCTGTTCCACTTCAATGGCCTCGGCCCGCTCTTCCACCGCTTCCTTGACCACCGGGCCCGGCAGAATTTTCTCTTCTTTGCGCAGGGCAATCAGGTGATAGCCGTTGGCGCTGTGTACCAGTTGATCGCCGTGCTTGCCCAGCGGTGGAACCCAGCCCTGACGGGTGGTTTCCTGTGGGCCGCACGGTTTGAAAGCATCGGCCTGAAGCTTCTCTTCCAGTGCTTCGGCGGAGATATCAAAAGGCTTGGTAAAACGGAAAATCCGGGCGTTGCGGAACCACATGGGGCTAAATCCTTGCTAGAGGCTGTTGGTACAAAAAGGAGGGGGATGATACGGCTACCGCCGGTAGCCGTAAAGTGACGGCCGAGTGGTCAGATGTGCATGATCTCGACCAGCACGGTCTTCACAAGAAAGCCTACAACGCCTGCGCCCAGCACGGTAAACAGGGCGATGGTGCCAAACTTGCCGGCCTGGGATTTCTTGGCCAGGTCCCAAACGATAAAGCCCATCCAGACAATCAGGCCGGTCAGAAACACCAGCATGGCGATCTGGGAAAATACTGCTTCGTTCATGGTTACTCCGATATCAACTGAAACTGATCTTTGCAGGTTGGAACAAGCCGGTTACTGCTCGTCTCTCAGGAACACCCAGTTGTTGGTATCGGACTGCTCTTCACTGAAGTAGTAGCCTTCCAGGTTGAATCCTTTCAGGTCATCGGCCTGGGTAATCCGGTTCTGGATGGCATAGCGGCACATCAGCCCGCGGGCTTTCTTGGCGTAGAAGCTGATCATCTTGTACTGGCCGTTCTTCCAGTCTTTGAACTGGGGGGTCACCAGGCGGCCGTCGATGTCTTTCTTCTGAACGCTCTTGAAGTATTCGTTGGAGGCCAGGTTAACCAGCACCTTGTCGTCTGCTGCGAGCAGCTCGTTCAGGGCCTTGGTGAGTTTGCTTCCCCAGAAGGCGTAGAGGTCTTTGCCACGCTTGTTCTCGAACTTCGTGCCCATTTCCAGCCGGTAGGGCTGCATCAAATCCAGCGGCTTGAGCAGTCCATACAGGCCGGACAGCATGCGCAGGTGCTGCTGGGCAAAGGCGAAGTCGTCTTCGCTGAAGCTTTCAGCATCCAGCCCGGTATAAACGTCGCCCTTGAAGGCCAGGATGGCCTGGCGGGCGTTGTCCGGTGTGAACGGCGTGTGCCAGCTGCGGAAGCGCTCGGCGTTGAGCTGGCCGAGCTTGTCGCTGATGCTCATCAGGTTGCTCACCTGATGGGGTTCCAGTTCCTTGAGCTGGTCGATCAGCTCGCAGGCATCATCCAGGTAGTCCGGTTGGGTATAGGTTTCCGTGGCCAGCGGGCTCTCGTAATCCAGAGTCTTGGCGGGGGAAATGATCATCAGCATGTCAGCGGATCCTCATTGCAGAAACGTCAGTAACTGGTCCCTGGTAAACGGCCAGCCAAGTTCCGCACCGGTGTCGCTGCGGCGCAGCACCGGAATGCGGGTGCCGTAGCGTTCCACCAGCTCTTCAGACTGGGCAATATCCACCACATCTACCGGGATGGGCTCCGGCATGGGCGTGTTCGCCAGCAGGGCTTCTGCCAGTTCACACAGGTGGCAATTGGAGGTGGTGTAAAACAGTAATTCCATTATTTTTTCGGCTGCGCGTCGATTTGCTGGCCGTTTACACCCCGGCTGTCCTTGCCCATCAGGTACAGGTACACCGGCATCAGAGCTTCCGGTTCCGGGTTTTTCTTCGGATCTTCCGCCGGGTACGCCAGCAGGCGCATGCCGGTGCGGGTCGCACCCGGGTTCAGGCTGTTCACCCGAATATTATTGCGCTCGTCGTCCAGCTCGTCGGCCAGCAACTGGGCCAGGCCTTCCACGGCGAACTTGGATACCGCATAGGCACCCCAGTAGGCCCGCGCCTGGCGGCCGACACCGGAGGAGGTGAAGATCATCGACGCATCATCGGATTTGCGTAGCAGCGGAATCATTGCCCGGCTGAGCAGGAACGGGGCGGTGGCGTTAACGTGCATCACCTTGTTCCAGGTTTCCGGGTCGTACAGTTCTACCGGGCTGCGGGAGCCCAGAATGCCCGCGTTATGCAGCAGGCCATCCAGCCGACCGAAGTTTTCCTCGATGGTCATGGCCAGTTCTTCGTAGTCCTTGACCGCCGCGCCTTCGAAGTTCATCGGCACAATGGCCGGTTGCGGATGGCCGGCGGCTTCGATTTCGTCGTAGACCTCTTCCAGCCGGCCTACGGTGCGGCCCACCAGAATCACGGTGGCGCCGTGGGCGGCGTAGGCTTTGGCGGCAGCGCGGCCAATGCCGCTGCCGGCTCCGGTTACCATGACAATGCGGTCTTTCAGAAGATCGGCGGGTGCCTGGTAATCTTGCATAACCTGTCTCCGTGTTCAGGCGTTTTCCGGCCCGAATAGTGCCGGGATTGAACGAAAAAGGGGGCTTATTGTAACAGCTTTGCCAGGTCGCTGACGGTGTCGGCAATGATATCGGCTTGCCACAGATCAACCGTGTGGGGTTGCTCGATGTAACCGTAGCGCACAGCGATGGTGCGCATGCCGGCGTTACGGCCGGCTTCGATATCCCGCTCGTGGTCGCCAACATACACGGCCTGTTCCGGCGCAGCACCAATTCTCTGGCAGGCCAGGAACAGCGGCTCCGGGTGTGGTTTGCGTTCGCTGACGTGGTCCGGGCAGATCAGGGTGGCGCAACGTTGGGCCAGCCCCAGTGCCTGTACCAGCGGCTCGGCAAAGCGTACCGGCTTGTTGGTGACAATGCCCCAGGGAATGCCACGGGCTTCCAGGTTTTCCAGCAGTGAGTCCATGCCCTCGAACAGGGTGGTTTCTACCGCTACGCCCGCCTCGTATAGGTCCAGAAAAGCCGTGTGCTTTTTCACGTAGCCGTCATGCTCTGGCTCCAGCCCGAAACCGACCCGGATCATGGCCCTTGCGCCATTGGACACCGAAGGGCGGATTTGTTCGGCCGCCAGCGGTTCAAGGTTATGGAGCTGGCGCAGCTGGTTCAGGCAGCGGATGAAATCCGGTGCGGTGTCGATCAGGGTGCCATCCAGGTCAAACAGTACCGCAGAGGGTTTTTGATCAGTCTTCACGAATATCCCGCGCGTGCATCAGGTAGTTGACGTCGACATCACGGCCCAGCTTGTAGCTTTTGGTGATGGGGTTGTAGGTCATACCGGTAAGCTCGCGCACGTCCAGCCCGGCGTGGCGCAGGTAGTCGGACATTTCCGAGGGCCGGATGAACTTCTTCCACTCGTGGGTGCCCTTGGGCAGCATGTTCAGCACGTATTCCGCGCCCACAATGGCAAACAGGAAGGACTTCGGGTTGCGGTTGATGGTCGACACAAACAGGTGGCCGCCCGGGCGCAACATGGCCGCGCAAGACTTGATGACCGAGCCGGGGTCCGGAACGTGCTCCAGCATTTCCAGGCAGGTGACGGCGTCGTACTGGCCGGCATGTTCCGGGTCCCGGGCCAGCTCTTCGATGGTGGTCTGGCGGTAGTCCACCTTCACACCGGATTCCATGCCGTGCAGCCGAGCTACGTTCAGCGGGGCTTCGCCCATGTCGATGCCGGTTACGTGGGCACCACGCAGGGCCATGCCTTCAGACAGCAGACCGCCACCACAGCCAACATCCAGTACTTTCTTGCCTGCCAGCGATACCCGCTCGTCGATGTAGTTCAGGCGCAGGGGATTGATGTCGTGAAGCGGCTTGAACTCGCTGCTGGGGTCCCACCAGCGGCTGGCCAGTGCTTCAAACTTGGCAATCTCGTTCTGGTCTACGTTCTGGTTGCTCATGGAGTGCACCTGGTTGAGATAATTAACTGAGAATCTTGTTACGCCAGTCGCTGACACGCAGCATCAGGTCTGGCACATCGATACGGGTCAAGCGGCCGTCTTGTACCTGAGGTACGCCGTGAATCCAGCTGTGGCTTACTGCCCGGCCATGGTTGCTGTACACCAGGTGAGAGGCCGGGTCGTACACGGGCTGCAGGAACGGGTCGCTGAGATCAACGGCAATCAGGTCGGCCAGTTTGCCCGGCACCAGCGAGCCCAGTTCGTGGTCGCGGCCCAGGGCCCGGGCGCCGTTAATGGTCGCCATCTTGAGTGCGGTGTGTGCTGACACGGCGGCAGCATCCCCGGCCACCACCTTGGCCACCATGGCCGCGGTTTTCAGTTCGCCGAACAGGTCGAGGTCGTTGTTGCTGGCAGCACCGTCGGTACCGATCGTGACATTGATGTTGCTGTCGATCAGCTTCTGAACCGGGCAAAAGCCGCTGGCCAGCTTCAGGTTCGATTCCGGGCAGTGGACGATGTGCCCTCCGGCCCGGGCCAGATGCTCCAGATCGGAATCGTCAATCTGGGTCATGTGCACATACTGGCTGTTCGGGCCGAGTACGCCCAGTTCTGCCATCCGGGCTACCGGGCGCTTGCCGGTGGCCTTTACGGCTTCGTCCACTTCGAAGGCGGTTTCGTGCAGGTGTATTTGCAGGGCCGCACCGGTTTCCTCTGCCAGCTTAACGGCTGCCGTCAGCGGTTGGTCAGACACCGTATAGGGTGCATGGGGGCCGATGGCGGGCATGATGTAGTCGTCGTGCTGCCACTGGGCAATCAGGTCGGCACCTTTGCCCAGGTAATCCTCCGGGCCGGAGCCCCACACCGTCGGGTTGTCCAGCAGGGGGAAGCAGATCTGTGCGCGCATGCCAACGTCGTGGGCCACCTGGGCAGTCACCTCCGGGAAGAAATACATATCCGAGAAGGTGGTGGTGCCGGTGCGCAGCATTTCGGCCATGGCCAGGCGGGTGCCGTCCAGAACAAAGGGTTCGCTGACAAAACGGCCTTCGGCCGGCCAGATGTGGTCGTTCAGCCAGGTCATCAGTGGCATGTCGTCGGCCATGCCCCGGAACAGGGACATCGCGGTGTGGCCGTGCAGGTTGATCAGCCCTGGCAAGACCACGTGATGGTCCAGGTTGATGGTTTCCCGGGTGCGGAACTTCTGGTCTGCTTCGCTCTGGGGCAGGATATCGGCAATACGGCTGCCCTGAAGGATAACGGCCTGGTGCTCCAGAACCACGCCAAAGGGTTCCATGGGTATCAGCCAGCGCGCGTTGATCCGGGTGTCGGCCGCAGTAATGGTGTCTGCCGTCATTAACCTGCCTTGTCAGCTATTGGCACGGTTGATCGTGCCGGAAAATTCAACTCGGAAGTATAACCAGCCCGCTGCAACAGAACTACCCCGGCCACCGGGCCAATGGAGGTATAAACGAGGTAGGAAAAAGCTATACTGCGTTTTTTTCACCCCCTGCGGAGCTGTTTATGGCCAATTCCCCTTCCTCCCGTTCCATGGGCACTGTAGCCATGCGCTGGCATGGCGACCGGCTTGAGCTGCTGGACCAGCGATTGCTGCCTGGGGAGGAGCACTGGATTACCTCGGAGGGCGCTTCCGGCGTGGCTCAGTGTATTGCCGATATGGTGGTTCGGGGGGCGCCCGCTATTGGTATCAGTGCCGCCTACGGAGTTGCCCTGGCGGCAGGCCATGCCGGTACTGACGATTGGCAGGGCGAGATTGAGCGGGCGATGGATGAACTGGCCCGTTCCCGCCCGACCGCGGTAAACCTGTTCTGGGCCCTGGAGCGCATGGGCAGGGTCTTCCGGGCGTGTCAGTCCTTGCCCGAAGCAGCGGAGCAACTGGCTGCCGAAGCGGTACGTATTCACGAGGAAGACCTGGCAGCCAACCTTGCCATGGCGGACCATGCGCTGGAGGTCATGGACTTACAGGCACCCATATCCGTGCTGACACACTGCAATACCGGCGCCCTGGCCACTGGTGGTTATGGCACGGCACTGGGAGTAATCCGTCGCTTGCATGAGAAGCAGTTGCTGGAACGGGTGTACGCGGATGAAACCCGCCCCTGGCTGCAAGGCAGTCGTCTGACGGCCTGGGAACTGACCCGTGATGAAATCCCCGTCACCCTGAATGCCGATGGTGCAGCGGCCGCCATCCTGGCCAGCGGTAAGGTGAAGTGGATTGTGGTGGGGGCAGACCGTATTACGGCCAATGGTGATGTGGCCAACAAGATCGGTACCTACAACCTGGCGGTGCTGGCACGTTATCACAATGTGGGCTTTATGGTGGTGGCGCCGTCCAGCACCGTGGATATGGCCCTGGCGTCTGGCGCGAAGATTCCCATTGAAGAGCGGGAAGGTACGGAAGTCCGGGAGATTCGGGGCATTGCGCTGGCGCCGGCGGGCGTGGAGGTGTTCAACCCGGTGTTCGATGTTACCCCGGCCAGCCTGATTGATGCGATCGTAACCGAGAAGGGCGCTGTCCGGCATCCGGACCTGGCGGCCATGCAGGCGCTATTTGCCTGATTCTTTGTCGGCCCCGGATTTTCCTGCGGTGGCCTGGCCGGCCTGGAGGTTTGCTTTCAGGTCGGCCACCTGCTTTTCCTGCTCTTCCACGAAGTGCATGGACATCTCAAAGCTGTGGCGGGTGAACTCCAGAACCTTGCGGAAGCCTTCATCCGACAGGGTGCGGGCATCGTCATGGCGCCGGAAAATATTGATAAATTCCCGTTCCCGCTCGAACTGCAGCGGTATGCGCCCGATGCCCCAGTCGTTCAGCAGTTGCCACACCTCCGGGTTGTAGTTGCGGGTAGTGCGCATGATGAAGGGAATCGGGTCGTTGCGGGCAATCAGTGCCGCAAGGCGCAGAATCAGCTCGAAGGACAGGGTAGACGTACCGTTCTCGATGGCTTCCAGCAGCGACTTGTCTTTCAGGTTGAGGGCTTCGCTCATTTCCGAAAGCGTAAGCCCGGCCACTTCGCGGATGTCTTTCATGGACTGGCCGGCGGTGAGCATGGCCCGCAGCTGATCCTGGGAGTTAATCAGCGCGCGGCCCACCCGCAGGGAGGTATCGGTGGCCTTGGCACCCAGGCGAAGGGCAGAACCGGTAAATCCCGCTATCCGCTCCAGTATGCCTTCCGGGCTCCTGGCCTTGTTATCCCGTCCTGCCAGGCTTTCCACTTCGTCCATGGAGCGCATGGCGTGCAGGGCATCCAGCAGCATGTCCCGGAACAGGGCGGCGCGCTGCTGGCTATCCTGGTTGGCTGGCTCCCGGTCGGTGTCTGCCATGTGGTTACCGGGTTTCGGCTTTGGCCGCGAACTGTGTGGGCGACAGGATAGAGGCGGTGCGCTGGTCCAGTTCCAGCAGGTCGGCCATGATGTGGCCGCCTTCACGGATCACGAAGTCCAGTTCGTCATCGGTGGTGTCCAGGTCTGCGGCCTGCTCGTCCTGCCATTGCTCGAGGTCTTCCAGGGTGTCGAACGGCTCTTCACCGCGCAATTCCCTGCGGGCGTTGGCAATGGTCAGCCGGGTGTTTTCAATCTGGCTGTGCTGGTCCTTCCGCTCGGCGTGGTTCAGGCTGACGTAGTCCATCTGCCGCTGCTGGGTAAGGAATTCGATTTCTTTCTGCAGCAGGCTGAATTCCGGGTTGGTCGCAAACCGGTCTTCATGGCGCTCGCGCAGCTCATCGATAATGCCGCTGAAGTCGAAGTAACGGTTATGGGGCACCGCCTCAATCTGGTCCCAGGGCAGGGCGTGGTCCAGGGCATCTTCGCCGATGCGGGTTTTGTCGATGCGTGACGGAATCTCGATGTCCGGAATCACCCCTTTATGCTGGGTAGAGCCGCCGGATACCCGGTAAAACTTGGACTGGGTAATCTTCAGCTGGCCGTGGTTCAGGGGCCGAACCGCCTGTACCGTACCCTTGCCGAAGGTTTGGGAGCCTACAACCAGGCCGCGACCGTAATCCTGGATGGCGCCGGCAAAGATTTCCGAAGCCGAGGCACTCATGCGGTTAACCAGCACCACCAGCGGGCCGTCGTAAACCACGGTGGGGTCTTCATCGTTCAGCACCTGAACATCGTTGTTGGCGTTACGGATCTGCACTGTCGGGCCTTTGTCGATAAACAGGCCTACCAGGTCGTTGGCTTCGTGCAGGGCGCCGCCACCGTTGTTGCGCAGGTCCATCACCACGCCATCGACACCGTCTTCCTTCAGTTCGCTGATCAGCCGGCGAACGTCCCGGGTGGTGCTTTTGTAATTGGGATCACCTGCCTGCATGGCCTGAAAATCGGCATAGAAGGTGGGAATGGTGATCACGCCAATGCGATAGTCCTGGCCCTTACGTTCCAGTTCGATCACTTCCTTGCTGGCGCTCTGTTCTTCCAGCTTGACTTCGTCCCGGCTGATATCGATCGAGCGGGTAACGCTTTCGTCCGAGGCGTTGGCCGGAATCACTTCCAGGGTGACGGTTGAGTTGCGGGGGCCGCGAATCAGGTCCACCACTTCATCCAGGCGCCAGCCGATCACGTTGACCGGTTTTTCGCCCTCCTGTGCTACCGACACAATACGGTCGGCCGGTTGCAGCTGGCCTTGTTTGGAGGCCGGGCCGCCGGGAACCAGGCGCACTACCTTGGTGTATTCGTTGTCGGACTGCAGCACCGCGCCAATGCCCTCGAGGGACAGGCTCATGTTGATGTTGAAGTTCTCCGAGGTGCGCGGAGAGAAGTAGGAGGTGTGCGGGTCCCACATGCCGGTGAAGGCGTTCATGTAGGCCTGGAAGGCATCTTCGCTACGAGCCTGGTAGGCGCGCTTCAGCTGGCCTTCGTAGCGGCGGCGCAGGTTGTCTTCGATGACGTCGTCTTCAGTGCCGTTCAGGCGCTGGGCCAGCACCGCGTTCTTGATGCGTTTGATCCAGAGCTGGTCCAGTGCGGCACTGTCGGCTTCCCAGGGTGCTTCGGAGCGGTCAACGCGGATTTGATCGTTGCCTTCGAAGTCCAGGTTATCAATGCCCTCGTCGATCAGCGACAGGGCGAACTGCAGGCGCTGGATAACCCGCTGTTGCACCAGGTTGTAGATATCAAAGCCTGGTTGCAGCTGGCCGGTTTTCAGGGCCGAACCCAGGCGGTTACGGACGTTGGAGAGTGCGTCGATGTCCTGCTGGGTCAGGTAAACGCGCTGGTTGTCCAGGTAGTCCAGGTAGGCATCAAACACATCGCCAGAGAGTTCGTCACTGATACCCAGGTTGCGGAAATGGGTGAACTGAAGCTGGCGGGCAATCAGGATGTTGGCCCGGGCCTGGTCAATGGTGGGCGCGACCGGCTCGTAGATAGCCGAGTCATCCAGCTTTGCCTGCAAACCGGACAGTCCCGGCACCAGCAGGGCAAGGCCCAGTGCTGTGCAAAGCCCCGCTTTTTTCAGGGTGGCCGGCCGGGGGCTGTGTTGTCTGATTCTTTCCGCAATCCTCATAAATGCATACCTGGCGATACTGGGTGTCTGGTAACGCGTAAGCCGCTGTTCTACCCGTGACTGATAAATTTATTGTAGGCAACCGCTACACCTGTTGCCATAGGCCTTGGGTATAGCTTCGTGACAATATGTCCATATACGTTGCGCCCCGGGGTAATAGATTGGGGCAGGTTGCGGGAAGTAAAGTGGCCGGAGGGAGGCCCCCTCCGGCCGGCAGGGTCAGGAGAAGGTTTCGTTGTTCTCTGCTTTGCCCATCAGCAGCGCAGGCGGTGCGAAGCGCTCGCCGTACTGGTCCGCCAGTTGCTGTGCCCGTTCGGCAAAGGCCCGAACGCCGTAATGATTGACGAACTGGATGGCGCCGCCGGTCCAGGGCGCGTAGCCAATGCCGAAGATGCTGCCGATGTTGGCATCTTCCACGGTTCTCAACACGCCTTCTTCCAGGCAGCGGATGGTCTCGATGGCCTGGATGAACAGGATGCGGTCTTTCAGGTCCTGAAGCTGCACGCTGCGGGCCTTGGCCTGGTCAACGAACAGGTTCTCCAGTTCCGGCCACAGGTGTTTCTTGCCTTTGTCCGGGTACTCGTAGAAACCGGCGCCGGCGGCTTTGCCTTTGCGGTTGTGGGTGTCGACCATGGCATCAATGACGGCTTCGGCCGGGTGTGGCTGCCAGGTGCCGCCGGCGGCTTCGGTGTCTTTTCGGCTCTGGGCGCGGATGTGCTGCATCAGGGTCATGCTGACTTCGTCGGAGATGGCCAGCGGCCCCACAGGCATACCGGCCAGAAGCCCCGCATTCTCGATGCTGGAGGGGTGAATGCCCTCGGCCAGCATACTGATGCCCTCGTTAACAAAGGTTCCGAAGACCCGGGAGGTGAAGAAGCCGCGGCTGTCGTTGACCACGATGGGGATCTTGCCGATCTGCTGCACGTAGTCGAATGCGCGGGCCAAGGTGTCATCGGAGGTTTTCTCGCCCACGATGATTTCCACCAGCTGCATCTTGTCCACCGGCGAGAAGAAGTGCAGGCCGATGAAGTTGTCCGGCTTGGCCGAGGCCTGGGCCAACTGGGTGATGGGGATGGTGGAGGTGTTGGAGGCAAAGATGCCGTTGGCCACCATTTTCGGCTCGGATTCCTGGGTAACCTTTGCCTTCAAATCGCTGTCTTCGAACACGGCTTCGATGATCAGGTCGCAACCTTCCAGATCGTCGGCGGAAGCCGTGGATTTAATTCGGGCCAGCACCTCGTCTTTCTGGGCTTCGGTCATGCGGCCGCGGCTGACTTTCTTGGCCAGCAGGTTCTCGGAGTAGCTTTTGCCCTTCTCCGTGTTTTCCACGGAAACATCCTTCAGCACCACCTCAATGCCGCGGCTGGCAGTGGAGTAGGCAATGCCGGCACCCATCATGCCGGCACCCAGTACGCCCACTTTCTTGAAGGTTTCTTTTTCCACACCATCCGGGCGACTGCCGCCGGCCTTGATGGCGTTGAGTTGGAACCAGAAGGTGCCGGTCATGTTCTTGGCAACCTGGCCAGTGGCCAGCTCGGCAAAGTATCGGGTTTCAATCAGGCTGCCGTTGTCGAAGTCCACCTGGGCGCCTTCCACGGCTGCTGCCAGAATCCGCTCAGGGGCAGGGTAACAGCCCTTGGTTTTTTGCCGCAGCATGGCCGGTGCGATGGCCAGTTTCTGTGCCATGGCTGGATGATGTGGGGCGCCGCCGGGGAATTTGAAGCCTTTCTGGTCCCAGGGTTGCTGGCACTTGGGGTTGGCTTCGATAAAGGCCCGGGCCTTGGCGATCATGTCTTCCGGTGAACTGGCCAATTCATTCATGATGCCGGCTTTCAGGGCCGCTTTCGGATTCACCTTTTTGCCTTCCATCAGGAACGGGAAAGCCGCTTCCAGGCCAAGCATCCGGGGCAGGCGCTGGGTGCCGCCACCGCCGGGCAGCAGGCCCAGGGTCACTTCCGGCAGGCCCAGCTGGGTGCGGTCGTCATCAATGGCGACGCGGTAATGACACGCCAGCGCCAGTTCCAGTCCGCCGCCGAGGGCGGTGCCGTTAATGGCGGCCACCACGGGTTTGCCACAGGTTTCCAGCGCCCGCATATCGGCTTTCAGACAGTTGATCATGGCCTCGAAGTCTTTGGCCTGCTCGCGGGTGACTTTGTACAGTTCGTTCAGGTCGCCGCCGGCGAAGAAGGTTTTCTTGGCGGAGGCGATAATGATGCCTTTGATGTTGTCCAGGTCACCTTTGACCTTGTTGACGGTGTCGGTCAGGGCGGTGCGAAACTCGCCGTTCATGGTGTTAGCGGACTGGCCCGGCATGTCGATGGTCAGGGTCAGAATCTGGTCTGAACCCAGGTCGTATTGGATGGCACTCATGGTCGGTTCCTTTTATTTGAAAGTGGCGTTCAGACGCGCTCGATGATGGTGGCAATGCCCATGCCGCCGCCCACACACAGGGTGGCCAGGCCGTAGCGCAGTTCACGGCGTTCCAGTTCATCCAGCAGGGTGCCCAAGATGATGGCACCGGTAGCACCCAGCGGGTGGCCCATGGCGATGGCGCCGCCGTTCACGTTCACTTTCTCGTCCGGAACGGACAGTTCTTTCTGGAAGCGCATCACCACTGAGGCAAAGGCTTCGTTCACTTCAAACAGGTCGATCTGGCCCACGGTCATGCCCGCTTTCTCCAGCGCCTTGCGGGCGGCGGGGGCCGGGCCGGTGAGCATGATGGTGGGGTCTGTGCTGGTGACCGCGGTGGCGACAATGCGGGCACGGGGCTTCAGACCCAGTTCCTTGCCCTTGGCTTCACTGCCAATCAGCACGGCGGTGGCACCGTCGACAATGCCGGAGGAGTTGCCGGCGTGGTGCACGTGGTTGATCTTTTCTACGTAGTGATACTTTTCCCGGGCCACGCCATCGAAGCCCATCTCACCCATCATCTGGAACGAGGGTTTCAGACTGGCCAGGGATTCCACGGTGGTGTTGCCGCGCACATGCTCGTCGCGGTCCAGAATCACCACGCCGTTCTGGTCGGTGACCGGGACGATGGATTTGGCGAAGTAGCCCTTGTCCCAGGCGTTGGCGGCTTTTTGCTGGGATTTCACGGCAAAGCCGTCGACATCTTCACGGCTGAAGCCTTCCAGAGTGGCGATCAGGTCAGCCCCGATGCCCTGGGGCATGAAGCCTGTGTGCAGGTTGGTTTCCGGGTCGGTAGCCCAGGCGCCGCCGTCAGAGCCCATGGGCACGCGGGACATGGCTTCAACGCCGCCCGCTACCACCATGTCTTCCCACCCGGAGCGTACTTTCATGGCGGCCAGGTTGACGGCTTCCAGGCCGGAGGCGCAGAAACGGTTCAGGGTGACGCCGGCCACTTTCTCGTCCCAGTCGGCGGCGAGTGCGGCGGTTTTGGCAATGTCTGCGCCCTGGTCGCCTACGGCAGTAACGCAGCCCATGACAATGTCGTCCACCTGGGCGGTATCCAGCTGGTTACGTTCCTGCAGGGCCTTGAGCACGGTGGTGAGCAGGCTGATGGGTTTTACGCTGTGCAATGAACCGTCTTTCTTGCCGCGTCCGCGGGGGGTGCGAACGGCATCGAATATGTACGCCTCGGTGGTCATAGCTGTTCCTCTGATTGTTATCCGGGCTTGTTTTCAAAGAGTGATAACCATAGCGGTTCAGTGTAGTACCCGGTAATGACAGCCGCTGCCAATCCCATTGGCGAAATTGCTCAGCCCGGAAACGAAAAATCCCCGCCGGAGCAGGGATTTTGGATCAGGGGAGTGAGTCGACCTTTTAATCGCTGCCGAGCATAACCTCCAGTGCGCGATTCAGGCGGTCGGCGTTGCTGGCGGATACGTCCTCTACCTCCGGGTGCAGGCACCACAGGGCAACCAGTTTTTCCAGCTCTTGTGCCGGCGCTTCTGTTTCTGTGTTGCCCATACCTTCGGTCAGGCGCTGCACCTGGATTTCCATCCTGCGAGGCTGGTCCTGTTCCGGGGTATCGGCGCCGGCGAGGATCTCCGCACGAATGGCCAGGTCCCGGCCAGACACTGCTGGCTGGTTCTGTGCCAGGCGGGCCCAGCTCTCAGGCGCGGTTTGCGGATCCAGGGAGTTGTCTACCCGGCCTGCCACCAGGCTTTGCCAGTCGTTGATTTTCTGTTTCAACTTACGGGTGCGGGCGGTCTGGGCCAGGCGCTTTTTCAGCTCCTGAACCTGTTCCCGAACCGGCTTGGACAACGGATTACCGGCCAGGCCGTTCAATTGTTCGATGGCGCCGGCGATGGACTGGTCATGGGATTCGGTGCCAAGTTCCCGCAGCTGGGCAACGGTTTCGAGTGCCGCCTGGTCTGCCTGTTCGGTTGCCTCCTGCTGTGCGGAGCGCTGGGCATCGCGGCGGGCAAAGATCTGGTCACAGGCTGTGCGGAACGCCTGCCAGAGTTTGCGGTCTTCCCGGTGCCGGGTGATGCCGATGGCTTTCCAGTCGTTCTGCAGGGCCTTGGCTTGCTCCATGGCTTCCTGCAGGGGCTCGTGGCTGATCAGCGCCTCGGCTTTTTCGACGATGCCTTGTTTGAGAGTTTCGTTCTTTTTGCGCTCTTCGTCCAGCGGGCGCTCAAGCTGCTTCAGCAAGTCGTCAAAACGCTTCTGGATTTGCCGGTTGTCGCGGAAGTCCACGGGCCAGGCCGATTTCCACTCCTGCCGGGCAGTCTGGTGAATGCGCTCGGCGCCTTTCCAGTCGATGGCTGTCCAGTCTGCGTTGTCCAGGAAAGTAGCCAACTGGTCGCAGATGGCCTGGCGCTTCTGCAGGTTGGCCTGTTTAAGGTCCGATTTTGCCTCGAAGTAGGCTTTGCAGGGTTCGTAGGCCTTGTCAGACGCGGCCTTGAACCGGCTCCACAGGGCCCGGTCAGACGAACCGCCCAGTTCACGCCACTCGCTCTGCAGCTCCTTGATGCGCTCCGCCTTGGCTTCCGGCTCGATGGGTTGTTCTGCCAGGTATTCCATTTGCTCGCACAGGGATACCTGCTTGGGTTCGGTGGCAAAGCCCTGCCAGTCGCTGAGCTCCCGGAACTGGCCGGCAAGCAGTTGCATGCGGGCCTGGAAGCCACGACGGTTTCGGCCATCCAGTTGCTGGAACTGGTTCTGGGCGGTTTTCAGAAGTTGCTTTGATTCCTTGAACTGCCTGGCTTCCAGGGCAGCTTCCAGGTCCGGAAGGGTGGCCTTCAGAGCTGACATAACCGCGCTTTGCTGTTCCTGGTTGGCATCTGCCGGTTTCGCGGCTCTGGGTTTGCCGGCCAGCTTGCGTACAGGTTCCAGCCTGGCGGGCTGGGGGAATTCTGCCGGCCACTCCAGTTCCTTGAGCAGTTGCCTTGCAGCATCACGTTGCTCGTCGGTTGCCTCGTCTGATCCGGCCGCTTCACCCAGGCTGGCAATGCTGTCTTTCATGGTTTCCAGGCGGCGCACGGCACTCAGGTAGTTGCGCAAGCCCAGCATCTGCTGCTCGTATTCTTTCTGCTCCTGCTTGCTTACCTGGGTGTCACGGGTGGCCTCCAGCCAGCGGTTTTCCTGGGTTTTCTGCAGGGCGTCCAGGGCCGAGGCCGAAGGCAGGTCTTCTGCGGAGGCAGTTTGCAGGTCTGTCAGGGTCTGCTGGAGCAGTTCCAGGGTCTCGGTTCTCTGGCGGGCCTGCTCCTGGTGGCGCTTTTCGTCTTCCTGTACCTGTTTAAACTGTTTCAGCCGCTCCCGGCAGTCGTGCACGGCAGCCAGGAATTGCCCGGCCTGTTCGGCACTGGCGCTGGCTTCAACGCTGCGCCAGCTTTCCTGTGCTGCGTCGAGCCGGGCTTCGTAAAGCTTGGTGTCTTCACTGCGGGCCTGGTCCTGTACCTGGGTGATCAGGGCTTCGATACGCTGTTGTACGGCGGTTTCGGCGGCCTGCTGGTCTTTCACGGTTTGCAGGCTTTGCTTGATTGCCTGGTAGACACCCTTGTCCCGGCCCTTGGCCTGCTTGAGCACCTGCTGCAGGAGCTCTTCCTGCTGAAGGCCGTTGGCGGCTTCCAGGCGAATGGCAGCGGTTACGCCGTCAATGGCAAGCTGGGCGAGTTCGGGCTGTGGCGGATTGTTTCTGAGCTGGTTTTCCTGGGATTCCCGCAGAAGCTGTCGTTCGTTTTGGGCTTCCTGCTGGCTGGTCTCGGCCGCTTTTGGCGTGCTGTTTTTCGGAGCGCTTGCCGGGGTTGCCTTGCGGGATTTGAACAGTCTCTGAATGAATGCAGCCATATAAAGGTATCCTTCGGGATTGAAACCAGTCTGCGGTGGCGGCAAAGTGTGCTGCCACCGGCCACAAGCACGGTCGGGTGTGCCGGGCAGTGTGTGAAATCGGCCGGTAGTCTAGCGTTTTGCAAGCCATCGCGGAAAGGGGCTGTATGGCAAAAAGAGATGAAAATCCCGAAGACCAGGATTACAAGGCCCGCTCGGTGGCGCTGCGCTTGCTGGCTCGGCGTGAACACAGTCGCCACGAGCTGGCGCTGAAACTTCGCCAACGGAAGATTGAGCCGGCACTGATCAACACAGTCCTCGATGAATACGAGGATGAAGGATGGCTGGATGATCACCGTTTTGCCGATGTGTTTGCCCGGCAACGGATGGATGCGGGCTACGGGCCCCTGAGAATCCTGGCGGACTTGCAGCAGCGTGGGGTGAATTTCAGCCCCGGGTGCCTCAGTGAAACCACCGAAGAGCAATGGCTGGCATCGGCAGTGCGCCTGAGGGAAAGGCGGTTCGGGCTGGCAAGGCTGGATGATGACCTGAAAGAAAAGTTGCGACAGGCACGGTTTCTGGCCGGGAGGGGCTTTTCCCATTCACAGGTTGAGCGGGCACTGGAAGCGCGGGCTCCCGAAGACGAGTAACCCGGTTGGCCGGATTACAGTGTGGGCGGGATCAGCCCCAGCTCAGGCGGCAGTGCGGCTCGCAGGCTGGGTGAGCCCGATTCTGTATTGTCCGCGTTGTCGGAACCATTGGTTCCATCTTCGGCGCTTTCATCTCTGGCATTGAGGGCGGCCAGGTCTACATCGGTTTCAGACGGTTCTGGCAGCTCCGGTTCCGTGACCCTTACCAGTACATCGTAGTAGCGACGGATGTTCTGTACGTAGGCCACCGGCTCGTGCCCACGGGCATAACCGAAGCGGGTTTTGGTGTACCACTCCTTCTGGGCCAGCAACGGCAGGAATTCCTTCACATCCATCCAGCGATCCGGGTTTTTACCTGCCGATTCCGTTAACCGTCGGGCATCTTCAAGGTGGCCATAGCCCACGTTATAGGAGGCGAGGGCAAACCAGGTGCGGTCCGGTTCCGGAATCCGGTCGGGAATTTTCTCGAGCACCCGGAGGAAATACAGGGCGCCACCTTTAATACTTTGCTCCGGGTCCAGGCGGTTACTCACGCCGATATAGTTGGCAGTGGTGCGGGTAAGCATCATCAGCCCGCGCACGCCGGTGGGGGAGACCGCATTGGCGCGCCAGTGGGATTCCTGGTAGCCGATGGCTGCAAGCAGGCGCCAGTCCAGGCCGGTTTCCCGGGCGTAGCTTTCGAAGGTGGTCTGGTAGGTGGGCAGCCGGTTGTCCACGTGGGCCATGAAGGTTTGGGCTCCCACAAAATTAAGCCGGTCCAGGTGGCCATAAAAACGCTCGGCCAGCTGCTCCATCTGGCCGCTATCACGCTGGGCTTCCATGAAACTGGAAGCGGCACTGGCCAGCGAATCATCTTGCTCCGCCGGGAACAGCCAAACCAGCTCTTCCGGTTCGTTCAGGGCAAAGCCTTCGTAGACATCGGGGAAGAATACATGGTTCAGGTCCAGCTCATTGGATGAAACCACCGCGTAGGCGAATTCCCCGGTTTCCACCCGGGCCAGAAGGCCGGCTGCATCGATTTCAGGGTGAACGGCAATAACCGGCGCCGGTTCGCCTTGCTGTGCTTCAAGCAGGTGTTCGTGGTTGCTGTCAGCCAGCATGTGGACAGTATCGCCCTGCAGGTCGCTGAGGGTTTCCGGCCTGTCCGCATCCCGGTGGTAAACCACTACCGACTGAACATTGATGCCGGTGGGCACGGTGTGGAACTTGCCTTCGAACTCCGGCAGCCTGGCGAGCCCGGCCATGCCGATGTGGGCGTAGTTTCGGGACAGCACCGAGAGGATTTCGGAGTTGTCTTCAGCAATACGGACTCGCAGCTCTACGCCCAGTTCCCTGGCAAAGTCACTGGCCAGTTCGTAGTCGTACCCGGTTGTGGTTTCCCGTTCCTGGTAATAAATAGAAGGAGCTATACGGGTAATAACGTGCAGGACACCTTCGTTGCGAACTTCCTGAAGGGCAGTCGGCCGGGAGCAGCCGCTGACCGCCAGTGCAGCCAGCAGAATCAGGGCCACAGGCCTGTGGCTGGTTTTAAAGGTGCTGGTCAATCGTGACAAATCCCTGCGCTCCGCATCATTCGACGTTCCATGCAGTCAGGTGAATGATCCCTCCTTGCCGGAAGGTGGTCAATTGATCTGTTCAATCCATGTGCAAAACAATGTCAATTGTACGCTTTTCCGGCCGGCTACCTGATGCTGTATCCCGCCGCCCGTTTCGAGTATCATGGCCGCCTTTCAGACGTCTCCCGATTTCGCGCGATACAGGTTGATATCATGCTTGAACTTCGCGGCGCTCCCGCGCTCTCGCCTTTCCGTTCCCGCAAGCTGCACTCCAGGATCCAGGATATTGTTCCGGATGTAGCCCATGTGTATGCCGAGTTCATGCACTTTGTGGATCTCGATGATGACCTCTCCGACGCGGAACACGCGATTCTGGACAGGCTGCTGACATACGGCCCCAGTGTACAGGTTGAAGAACCTGAAGGGGTTCTGTTCCTTGTGGTGCCCCGGCCGGGCACGCTGTCGCCCTGGTCCAGCAAGGCCACGGACATTGCCCGCAACTGCGGCTTGCGCCAGATTCGCCGGATCGAGCGTGGTATTGCCTATTATGTGCAGTCCAGCCGTAAGCTGGGACTGGAGCAGCGGGAAAAAATTGCCGCCCTGCTGCACGACCGCATGACCCAGACCGTCTTCCACGAAACCGGCGGTGCCGTGCTGCTGTTCAGCCACGATGAACCCCGCCCGCTGGGCCGTGTACCGGTGTTGTCCGGCGGCCGTGATGCCCTGGTTGAAGCCAACGCCCGGCTGGGCCTGGCGCTGGCGGAAGACGAGATTGACTACCTGGTGAAGTCGTTCACCGGCCTTGAGCGTGATCCGACCGACGTGGAACTGATGATGTTCGCGCAGGCCAACTCGGAGCACTGCCGCCACAAGATTTTCAATGCGTCCTGGGATATCGACGGGCAAGGCCAGGAGAAATCCCTGTTTGCGATGATCCGCAACACCTTCGAGATTAACAGCGAAGGCGTGTTGTCAGCCTATAAAGATAACGCGTCGGTTATCGAAGGCAGTGTGGCCGGGCGCTTCTTCCCGGATCCGGAAACCGGTGTGTACGGCTACAACAAGGAGCCGGTACACATTCTGATGAAGGTGGAAACCCACAACCATCCCACGGCTATCTCGCCGTTTGCCGGTGCCGCTACCGGCTCCGGTGGTGAAATCCGTGATGAGGGCGCGACCGGTCGGGGTTCCAAGCCCAAGGCCGGCCTGTCGGGCTTCACGGTTTCCAACCTGAATATTCCCGGCGATGAGCAGCCCTGGGAGATCGGCTACGGTAAGCCGGATCGCATTGCCTCACCGCTGGATATCATGATTGAAGGCCCGATTGGCGGCGCTGCGTTCAACAACGAATTCGGCCGTCCGAACCTGGCCGGCTACTTCCGTACCTTCGAGGAGAAGGTGCCCGGCGCCGCCGGTGAGGAAGTGCGCGGTTACCACAAGCCCATCATGATTGCCGGTGGTCTGGGTAACATCCGGGAAGATCATGTGGAGAAGGGTAATATCCCGGTTGGCGCCAAGCTGATTGTGCTGGGTGGCCCCTCTATGCTGATCGGCCTGGGTGGTGGCGCGGCGTCTTCCATGGACTCTGGCTCCAGTAACGAGAACCTGGACTTTGCCTCGGTTCAGCGGGACAACCCGGAAATGGAACGCCGCTGCCAGGAAGTGATCGACCGCTGCTGGCAAATGGGCGATGACAACCCGATCTGCTTTATTCACGACGTAGGTGCGGGTGGTTTGTCCAACGCCATGCCGGAACTGGTGAAAGACGGCGGCCGTGGCGGCAAGTTCGAATTGCGGGATATCCCGAGCGACGAACCCGGAATGTCGCCCCTGGAAATCTGGTGTAACGAATCCCAGGAACGCTACGTAATGGCCGTGGCACCGGAGAATCTCGACCTGTTCGATTCCCTGTGCCGTCGCGAGCGTTGCCCCTATGCGGTGATCGGTGAAGCCACCGAAGCACACCACCTGGAACTGGGCGATTCGTACTTTAACGACAAGCCGGTGGACCTGCCGATGGAAGTGCTGTTCGGCAAGCCGCCGAGAATGCACCGCAGCATTACCCGCTCTTCGTTCACCAAGCCGGTGTTCGATTCCACCAAGATCGATATCCATGATGCCATTCGCCGTATCCTGCGTTTGCCGTCTGTGGGTTCCAAGAGTTTCCTGATCACCATTGGTGACCGCACAATTACCGGCCTTGTGGCCCGTGACCAGATGGTTGGCCCCTGGCAGGTGCCGGTGAGTGATGTGGCGGTGACCGCTGCCTCCTTTGATGTGCGTACCGGCGAAGCCATGGCTATGGGCGAACGCACACCGGTTGCAGTTATTGATGCGCCGGCTTCCGGCCGTATGGCGGTGGGCGAGGTAATTACTAACCTGGCCGCGGCGCCTATCGAAAAGCTTTCGAATATTCGCCTGTCTGCGAACTGGATGGCCGCAGCCGGTCACCCGGGTGAAGACGAGAATCTCTACGAGACCGTGCGCGCAGTCGGTATGGAGCTGTGCCCGGAGCTGGGCATTACCATCCCGGTGGGCAAGGACTCCATGTCTATGAAAACCACCTGGGAAGAAGACAACGGTGAGCAGAAGAGCGTGACTGCGCCGCTGTCTCTGATTGTCAGCGGCTTTGCGCCGGTTACCGATGTAGCCCGCACACTGACGCCCCAGCTAAGAACAGATGCCGGTGAAACCGACCTGATCCTGGTTGACCTGGCTGCCGGCCAGAACCGCCTGGGTGGCTCTGCACTGGCGCAGGTTTATCGCCAGGTTGGTGCCGTAGCGCCAGACCTGGACGACCCGGAAGACATCAAGGCCTTCTTCGCGGTGATCCAGGGCCTGAATGGCGACGGCAAGTTGCTGGCGTATCACGATCGTTCTGACGGCGGTTTGTTTGTCACACTGGCAGAAATGGCATTTGCCGGCCGCACCGGTGTGGATATCAAGCTGGACGGCCTGGCGGAAGACAGCTCGCAATTTGCCCGCGAGCTGTTTAACGAAGAACTGGGTGCAGTCATTCAGGTGCGTCGTGACGACACCGAGTTTGTCCTGCAGCAGTTCTCGTCGGCTGGTCTGGGCGACCACACCAGTGTGGTGGGTACCCTGAACGATAAAGACCGCGTGCGCCTGAACTTTGCCGGCGACAGTGTGGTGGATGAGTCCCGCACAGAGCTTCAGCGCCTGTGGGCGGAAACCAGCTATCGCATTCAGTCGCTGCGCGATAATGCGGACTGTGCCCAGGATGAGTTTGATAACCTGCTGGACGCTGGAGACCCCGGCCTGAACGCCGAGCTGACCTTCGACATTAACGAAGATGTTGCTGCACCGTTCATCAACACCGGCGCCCGGCCGAAAGTGGCTGTCCTGCGTGAGCAGGGCGTAAATGGCCAGGTTGAAATGGCAGCAGCCTTCGACCGTGCCGGTTTTGAATCAACAGACGTGCACATGAGCGACCTGCTCTCTGGCCGCATCACCCTGGATGATTTCCAGAGCCTGGTGGCGTGTGGCGGGTTCTCCTACGGTGATGTTCTGGGTGCCGGTGAAGGTTGGGCCAAGTCCATCCTGTTCAATGACCGCGTTCGGGATCAGTTTGCCGCGTTCTTCAATCGCCAGGACACACTGGCATTGGGCGTGTGCAACGGTTGCCAGATGCTGTCGAACCTGCACGAGCTGATTCCGGGTAGCGAAGGCTGGCCGCGCTTTGTTCGTAACCAGTCTGAGCAGTTTGAAGCTCGCCTGGTGATGGTGGAAGTAGCACAGTCTCCGTCTGCATTCCTGGACGGCATGGCCGGTTCCCGGATGCCGATCGCCGTGGCCCACGGTGAAGGTCGGATTGAATTTGCCGCCGCTCATAACGCCCAGGCGCTCATCGAAAATGAGCTGGTAGCCATGCGTTACGTGGACAACCGGGGCGAGGCGACGACTCGTTACCCCTACAATCCGAACGGTTCCGAGGCGGGCATCACCGGTGTTACCACCCGTGATGGCCGGGTGACCATCATGATGCCGCATCCCGAGCGGGTATTCCGTGCGGTTCAGCACTCCTGGCGCCCGGATGGCTGGCAGGAAGACGGCCCCTGGATGCGTATGTTCAGAAATGCGAGACGCTGGTTGGCTTGATCAACCCCTGAGTCCGTCTTGACAAAGCCGGCCTGAAGAGCTTCTGTTGGAAGCACCCTTCAGGCCGGTTTTTTTGTGTAAAAAAGTCCGAAAACTTGTCAGTCAAGGTCTTGACTCGCGAACTTTATGCACATTTTTGCGGGTGGGTTGTGTGATCTGTGAACAGAGTCAGAGATTTACGCCTGATTTTTGTTCGACAAATATAAGTTATTGAAAGATAACGATTAAATTAAATGGGCGATTTTGTCGCCAGTTTAAGGAAAGGTCAGTAACAATGGGGCTCAGGGACGGATTCCCAGAAAATATCCCCAGAGTTATCCACAGAAACTGTGGGTAAGTTTGGAAACCCTAATGCTGAGCGAAGCTTGATCAATCTGGAGCGGGCTATGTACAAGTTGTGTTACTTCGTGCCGGAGAGTCATCTGGGGCCAACCAAGCTGGCTTTGTTCGATGCCGGTGCGGGGAAGATCGGTGATTACGATCAGTGTGCCTGGCAATGCAAAGGGCAGGGCCAGTTTCGTCCGCTGGCAGGAAGTGATCCTTTTTTGGGGAGTCAGGGGGAGCTGGAGACTGTATCGGAGTACAAGGTCGAGCTGGTTTGCGATGATGCGGTGATCGTTAAGGCGGTTGCGGCACTGAAGCAGGCTCACCCCTATGAGGAGCCCGCGTACGAGGTTTTCCGGCTGGAAGACTTCTGATCAGCCTTTCTTCGCCATCGGGTGGCGAATGTCTTTAATGTGCACGCCATAGCTGTCGCTCTTCATATCGTTGAGGAACAGCTCAAGGGTTTTTCGTACGGTAGGAAAGGAAATTTCGTCCCAGGGGATATCGTCGGGAGTGAACAGCTTTGATTCCAGGGACTCTTGCCCGGCGCCGAATTGCCCGTCTGTAAGGGTGGCGCGATAAAACATGTGCACCTGGTTGATGTGGGGGACATCAATAATCGAGTACAGACCATGGATGGTAACTTCCGCCAGGGCTTCTTCCCGGGTTTCCCGGGCGGCTGCCTCCATGGTGGTCTCGGCGTTTTCCATAAATCCTGCAGGCAGGGTCCAGTAGCCATAGCGGGGTTCGATCGCGCGCTTGCATAACAGAATCTGGCCTTCCCACACCGGAACCGTGCCGGCAACAATGCGCGGGTTCTGGTAATGTATGGTCTCGCAGCTGACGCAAACATAGCGATGCCGGTTATCTCCCTCTGGAATACGTTGTGCAACCGGCTGGCCGCATGTGCTGCAATACTTCATTGTTTTCCCCGTATACTGAGTGTCCGTTGGTAGTCAGTTTAACGATCCGGACTGCCTGTGTCTCACTCAATATTGGCAAGTAACCGGAGTAAAGAGTGGAAGACCTGCTAACCGAACGGTTGTCCAAATACGCCCCCAGGCAACTGGCCCTGGATTACCCCGAAGCTGGCGTGCTCGTTCCGGTCACCGATGATCACCGCAACCCCGAGATCATTTTCACGCTCCGGTCCGAGCATATGAAAACCCACCGCGGGCAGGTTGCTTTCCCGGGGGGCAAGCGGGATCCCGAAGATGCTTCCCTGGCGGAAACCGCGTTGAGGGAGACCCATGAAGAGATCGGCCTGCCGCCGGACCAGGTGCGGCTCATTGCGCCGCTCAGTCAGGTGATGTCTTTGCATCGGATTGTCGTAACTCCATACGTAGGCCTGGTGCCGGTTGATCACCCGTTACAGGCAAATCCGGCGGAAATTGAAAGTATCTTCCGTGTTCCGGTTTCTTTTTTCCTCGAGGACAAGCGGGAACGAACGGATACCCTGAGCTTCCAGCACAATACCCTTTACGTCCCATGCTATCGCTGGGAGCGTTATCAGATATGGGGTTTGTCGGCCGTGGTTCTGGTCGATTTCCTGAATGCTGTGTACGATGCCGGCATCGATATTCTTGAGCCGCCCCGGTAGGGCGACGGAGGAGTTCTATGTTTTATAGCCTGGGTCAGCGAAAGCCCGAAAAAGACGGCGATGGCCAGTTTGTCGCCCACAACGCCACCGTGATTGGCAGCGTCAAGCTGATGGAGAAATCCAGTATCTGGTTCAATGTGGTGATTCGTGGCGACAATGAGTTGATCACCATAGGCCCGGAATCAAACATCCAGGACGGTTCGGTTCTGCATACCGATCCGGGTATTCCGCTTACTATTGGGCGTGGTGTGACCGTCGGGCACAAAGCGATGCTGCATGGCTGTCAGATCGGGGATTATTCGCTGATTGGCATTAATGCGGTGGTGCTCAATGGTGCAAAGATCGGCAAGCATTGCCTGATTGGCGCGAACACCTTGATCCCGGAAGGAATGGAAATTCCGGACGGCTCCATGGTGATCGGTTCCCCGGGCAAGGTTCGTCGTGAGCTGAATGACAGCCAGAAGAAAATGCTGGAGTTCAGTGCGGCTCACTACGTGAAGAATGCCGAGCGTTACCTGGCTGATCTGCAGCAAGTCGAGATTTAACCATGAAAACTGCCGATAGAGTTCGCTCCCCCTGTGTCAGCATTTGTGCGCTGGACCAGAATGACACCTGCATAGGCTGTCAGCGAACCGGGGATGAAATACTGCGCTGGACCATGATGACAGACGAGGAGCGCCGGGAGGTTCTTCGAAAAGTGGCTGAGCGTGAAAAGAAAGTTGCTATCTAATCTATACACAGGAAGACAGATTCAATGACTGGTTCAGAGCAGACTGTCCGGATTGGTACACCGCTGAAGCCTGGTGCAACACGCGTGCTTTTTTGCGGCTCAGGCGAGCTTGGTAAAGAAGTGGTAATGGAGTTGCAACGCTACGGTGTGGAAGTGATTGCCGTGGATCGCTACGAAAATGCACCGGCCATGCAGGTCGCCCACCGCAGCCATGTGGTTGATATGCTCGATGGCGCGGCACTGAGGGCGGTCATTGAAAAAGAACGCCCGCACCTGATTGTTCCTGAAATCGAGGCCATCGCAACCGCTGAGCTGGTGCGGCTTGAAGAAGAAGGATACAGGGTTGTTCCGACCGCGCGTGCCGTCAATCTGACAATGAACCGCGAAGGTATCCGCCGCCTGGCTGCGGAAGAGTTGGAGTTGCCCACTTCAGCCTACCGGTTTGCCGGCAGCCGCGAGGAGTACCTGGCTGCCGTCGAAGAGATCGGGCTGCCACTGGTGGTCAAGCCGGTAATGAGTTCTTCGGGTAAGGGGCAGAGCCTGGTAAGAGACAATGCGGAGATAGAAGCGGCCTGGGAGTATGCCCAAACCGGTGGCCGGGCAGGGAAGGGGCGTGTCATCATCGAAGGCTTTGTGGATTTTGATTATGAGATCACCCTGCTGACGGTTCGCCACCGTGATGGCGTTTCGTTCTGCGATCCCATCGGGCACCGCCAGGAAGATGGCGATTACCGGGAATCCTGGCAGCCGCACCCTATGGCTCCCAAAGCCCTTGAGCGCTCCATGGAAATTGCCCGGGCAGTTGCCGACAACCTGGGTGGTTACGGTGTCTATGGTGTGGAGCTGTTTGTAAAGGGCGATCAGGTCTGGTTCTCGGAAGTATCCCCGAGGCCACACGATACTGGCCTGGTTACCCTGATGTCCCAGGACCTGTCCGAGTTTGCCCTGCACGCCCGGGCCATTCTTGGTTTGCCTGTTCCGGTAATTCGCCAGCAAGGACCAACGGCTTCGGCGGTCATTCTTCCTGAAGGTGAGTCTGTTGATGTCTCATACAGTGGAGTAGAGCTGGCACTTGCTGAGCCGGACACCCAGTTGCGGTTGTTTGGCAAGCCGGAGTTGAAGGGGCGTCGTCGCATGGGGGTGGCGCTGGCAAAGGGGAACTCTATAGAGGAGGCCCGGCAGCGTGCTTTAGCTGTTGCGGATGCCGTTAAAGTAGAGCTTTAATGGCGCGCGTGTAGCCGGAGCGTTGGCGGCGAAAAGGACTTTTCAAAAAAGTTTAAGGCAACCGTTGACACCTGTGCTGAGGTCTGTAGAATGCGCATCTCGCTTGAGGGGCAGCGCCGGAAACGGGGCAAAACCTCAGCGATAACCGATTGAAAGTATTCGAAAAATTGCTTCAGAAATTATTCGAAATCAACGGTTGACAGGGCGGCGGAACGATGTAGAATACGCGGCCTTGATTGAGCAACAGCTCAAACGCTCTTTAACAAGTTAACCAAGTAATTCGTGTGGGCGCTGGCCGAGGTATTTCGGATACGAAATATCAGGACAGTGACTCGTCGAAAATT
>NZ_JADARC010000116.1:0-280 GCF_016464245.1 Marinobacter sp. bablab_jr003 | reverse complement strand
TCCGCACGGCTCAGGTGTTCGTCGCCGTGCTAGGTGCCTCCAATTACACCTACGCCGAAGCCACCTGGAGCCAGGGGTTGCAGGACTGGCTGCTGAGTCACGTGCGCACCTTCGAGTACTTCGGCGGTGTTCCGGAAATGGGAGTTATTGTCAAATCTGGTGTATGACCATCAAGCGGCGTCTCTGTCAGGTTGATCATCCACCCGTTCTCCATCCCGAAACTGAACGTTGTTCACGACCAGCTTCAGTTGGTTAAACCCCTTGATCCGCTTCCAGCGTT
>NZ_JADARC010000115.1:0-280 GCF_016464245.1 Marinobacter sp. bablab_jr003 | reverse complement strand
CCCGCGCCGGACGTTTTGATGGGGAAATCAGGCAGCCTGCCAAGGTGGCAGCTTTGCCGTGGAATCAGTGGCAGCTTTCGCGTGGAATGGGTGGCAGGCTTCGTCTGGAATCAGTGGCAACCTTGGTCTGGAATACGCAAGCAACGAGAACACCAATCGTCTGTTACGCCAGTACTTCCCGAAGAAGACCGATTTATCGGGCTATTCCCAGAAGCAGTTAAATGAATTTGCACGGAAGCTGAATGAACGACCGAGGAAAACACTCGACTACCTGACACCT
>NZ_JADARC010000114.1:0-838 GCF_016464245.1 Marinobacter sp. bablab_jr003 | reverse complement strand
CTCTGGTTGTGAAAGAGCATGCAGGTTAGACTCGGACATGGCGTATCATTCCTCTGTTGGTTGTGATCTTGGCGGTGATCAACCAACAGGATACGCCACCCCTTCAGCCTGCTTCCATACACCAGAAATCACCATAACTCAACGAGGTGTCCCATGAGTGTTCCATGGGACAGCAGCGGTTCACCTACCAGTTCCGGGTGTCTACCCGGTGTCTCAAGCGGTTGATGTGCATCCACTCGTTGCGGCGGTATAGCAGGTGGCCAGCCGGACATACCCAGTTGTCTGTCCAGAAGTACAGGCTGTTGCCGGCGTTCCAGCGGTCTTTTTCGGCTTTGTCGAAGTTTTGAATCTCCGAGGCACAGGAAGGGCAGTAAACTGTGGTAAGTCCTTTCTCTATCCAATCCTTTATCTCACGTTCTATTACCTCGTAAGCGATTGCTGGGAACCGGCTCTGCTCGCTGCCGGTTTCTTCGGCATCTTTCAGCCAGTTCCGGAGCAGCGGAAGGAGCACCTTGTCAGTATATAGGGGACTGCCGCTCTCGAGTTTGGCGTTGACCCAGGCCAGCAGGTCTTTGGCCTGCATGGTAATCGTTGCCTGGTACTCGCCTTCTCCGTAGTCGGGGTTGGCGACGATCACGTAGGGCTGGCATTTGGGGAGCTGGGTGAATGTTCGCCTTATTTCTTCGAGAGCGTCCACCTTGCGTATTCCAGACCAAGGTTGCCACTGATTCCAGACGAAGCCTGCCACCCATTCCACGCGAAAGCTGCCACTGATTCCACGGCAAAGCTGCCACCTTGGCAGGCTGCCTGATTTCCCCATCAAAACGTCCGGCGCGGG
>NZ_JADARC010000113.1:0-14389 GCF_016464245.1 Marinobacter sp. bablab_jr003 | reverse complement strand
GAAATGGTAATGCCGGGTGACAACGTGAAAATGACTGTTACCCTGATCGCTCCGATCGCCATGGAAGATGGTCTGCGCTTCGCGATTCGTGAAGGCGGCCGTACCGTTGGTGCCGGCGTGGTATCCAAGATCATCGAGTAATATGCTCGATTGATCAGGAAAAAGGGGCTGAATCATTCAGCCCCTTTTTCCGTTTAAGTCGCAAAAGCGTACCTGGCGGTGTCGATTGCAGTGGCAGTTGACACGGTTGGGTATTATGCATACAATGCGGCTCCTTTTTTTGAAGGTCGGCTAACTAGTAGCTGCTACGAGTGGAGTTTGGTGCATCATGCAAAGCCAAAAAATTCGAATCCGGTTGAAGGCGTTTGATTATCGCCTGATCGACCAGTCCACGCAGGAGATCGTCGATACCGCTAAGCGGACCGGCGCTCAGGTGCGTGGTCCAATCCCTCTGCCGACGCGGAAGGAAAAGTACACGGTATTGATCTCTCCGCACGTCAACAAAGACGCGCGTGATCAGTATGAAATTCGTACGCACAAGCGTCTGCTCGACATTGTTGAGCCGACGGAAAAGACAGTGGATGCTCTGATGAAACTGGACCTGGCAGCAGGTGTAGACGTTCAGATCAGCCTCGGCTAATACCGCCCGGTATTAGTCTGTGTAACTGTCATAGGCCATAGAGGGTGCGAGCCCCGTACACTTAAGAGGTGAAACATGGCAATTGGTGTTGTCGGTCGTAAGGCCGGTATGACCCGTATTTTTACGGACGAAGGACAGGCCCTGCCTGTCACGGTAATTGAGGTTGAGCCCAACCGCATTACCCAACTCAAAACTCTCGAAAGCGACGGCTACCGTGCAGTACAGGTAACCGTAGGTTCTCGTCGTTCCTCCCGTGTAAACAAGGCGGCTGCTGGTCACTTCGCGAAAGCGGGTGTCGAGGCTGGTCGTGGTGTGTGGGAATTCCGTCTGGCTGACGGCGAAGGCGAAGAGCTGGCTGCGGGTGGCGAGCTCACTGTCTCTGTATTCGAAGACGGTCAGGTGGTTGATGCCATCGGTCAGTCCAAGGGTAAGGGTTTCCAGGGCGGCGTAAAGCGCTGGAACTTCTCTATGCAGGACGCTACTCACGGTAACTCTCTGTCCCACCGTGCTCCGGGTTCCATTGGTCAGAACCAGACTCCGGGCAAGGTATTCAAGGGCAAGAAAATGGCCGGTCAGCTGGGTAATGCGCAGGTTACTGTGCAAAACCTGAAGATTGTCCGTGTCGATGCCGAGCGCAACCTGCTGCTGGTAAGTGGTGCCGTACCTGGCGCAACTGGCGGCGATGTTGTCATCAAGCCTGCAGTTAAAGCCTGAGGAGCGGTGCGATGGAATTAACAATTACTGGTAGCGGCAAGGGAATCTCTGTTTCCGACGCTGCATTTGCCAAAGATTTTAATGAGGCTCTGGTTCACCAGGTGGTAACTGCCTACATGGCAGCTGGCCGTCAGGGTACCAAGGCTCAGAAAACACGTTCCGAAGTTAGTGGCGGCGGCAAGAAGCCGTGGCGCCAGAAGGGTACCGGCCGTGCACGTGCCGGCACCATCCGTAGCCCGATCTGGCGCTCCGGTGGTGTAACCTTCGCTGCCAAGCCTCGCGACTTCGAGCAGAAGGTTAACCGCAAGATGTACCGTGCGGCTATGTGTTCCATTCTCTCCGAGCTGGTTCGTCAGGAGCGTCTGGTTGTGGTTGACGACATCAATGTCGACTCCCCCAAGACCAAAGCCTTTACTGCCAAGCTGAAGGACCTGGGTGTTTCCAATGCCCTGATCCTGTCCGAGAACGTTGAGCAGAACCTGCACCTGGCTTCCCGCAACATTCCCCACGTGGATGTTCGCGACGTAGCGGGTCTGGATCCGGTCAGCCTGGTTGCCTTCGAGAAAGTCGTGGTGACTGTTCCCGCTCTGAAGAAGATCGAGGAGATGCTGGGATGAATCAGGAACGTATTTACAAGGTCCTGCTTGGGCCGCACGTATCAGAAAAAGCGTCTCTGGCGGCAGAGCGTGGTCAGGTGGTGTTTCGTGTAGCCCCTGATGCAACCAAGCCGGAGATCAAAAAAGCCGTTGAGCAGCTGTTCAACGTCACCGTCGAAGGTGTTCAGGTTCTGAACCGTAAGGGTAAGCTCAAGCGCACTATCCGCGGGTTCGGCAAGCGTAATGACATTCGTAAGGCTTACGTCAAGCTGGCAGAAGGTCAGGACATCGATTTTCTGGATGTGGAATAAGGTAAAGGGGTCGTAATATGCCGATCGTCAAAACCAAGCCAACATCTGCCGGACGCCGTCACGTTGTAAAACTTTACAACCCGGATCTGCACAAAGGACGTCCTTACGAGCCGTTGGTAGAAACTAAGAGTAAGTCTGGTGGCCGTAACAATGCTGGCCGCATTACTACTCGTCACATTGGTGGTGGTCATAAGCAACACTACCGTGTTATCGATTTCAAGCGGACCAAAGATGGTATCCCGGCGATCATTGAGCGCCTGGAATATGATCCTAACCGCTCTGCGCACATCGCACTGCTGAAGTACTCCGATGGCGAGCGTCGCTACATCATCGCTCCCAAGGGTATGAAAGCTGGCGATCCAGTGCGTTCCGGCGTCGACGCGCCGATCAAGGTGGGCTCCACTCTGCCGCTCCGGAACATTCCGGTCGGTTCTGTGATCCACTGCGTCGAACTGAAGCCTGGCAAAGGTGCCCAGCTGGCTCGCTCCGCGGGCGCATCCGTACAGCTGGTAGCTCGGGAAGGGGCGTATGCCACTATCCGCCTGCGTTCAGGTGAAATGCGTAAGGTGCTTGTAGATTGCCGTGCAACGCTGGGTGAAGTATCCAACAGCGAGCACAGCCTCAAGCAGCTTGGTAAAGCGGGTGCATCACGTTGGCGCGGTAAACGTCCAACAGTACGTGGTGTTGCTATGAACCCAGTTGACCACCCGCATGGTGGTGGTGAAGGGCGTACCTCTGGCGGACGTCACCCGGTTACTCCGTGGGGTGTTCCGACCAAAGGGCATAAGACTCGTAAGAACAAGCGTACTGACAAGATGATAGTACGTCGTCGTTCAGCCAAGTAAACGACTACATAGAGGTAATTGCTGTGCCACGTTCTTTAAAGAAAGGTCCTTTTATAGACCTGCATCTGTTGAAGAAGGTCGAGGCAGCTCTGGAAGGAAATGACAAGCGGCCCATTAAAACCTGGTCCCGCCGGTCAACAGTTTTTCCGGAGATGGTAGGCCTGACCATTGCAGTCCACAACGGCAAGCAGCACGTGCCGGTTTATGTCACCGAAGATATGGTCGGTCATAAACTGGGTGAGTTCGCGGCAACGCGTACTTATCGTGGCCATGCGGCCGACAAGAAAGCTAAACGCTGATTGTGAGGTAATAGAAATGGAAGTAGCAGCCAAGTATAAGGGCGCTCGCCTCTCAGCTCAGAAAGCACGTCTTGTCGCCGACCAGGTACGCGGCAAGGCTGTTGAGGACGCCCTGAACATTCTGACTTTCAGCCCGAAGAAGGCAGCGGTAGTAATCAAGAAGGCTCTTGAGTCTGCCATTGCCAACGCTGAGCATAACGAAGGTCTGGACGTAGATGATCTGAGGGTTTCCACCGTTATGGTGGATGAGGGCCCAACGCTCAAGCGAATCAAAGCTCGAGCCAAGGGGCGCGCTGATCGTATTTTCAAGCGCACCTGTCATATCACCGTCAAGGTCGCCGACAAGTAGGAGATGCTCAGATGGGTCATAAAGTAAATCCAACCGGCATTCGCCTGGGTGTGATCAAAGAGCACAACTCAGTGTGGTATGCCGACAAGAAGGACTACGCGAAGAATCTGCTGAATGATATTCAGGTTCGCGAGTTCCTCGACAAGCGTCTGGTTAAGGCGTCTGTCAGCAAGATCGTGATCGAGCGCCCTGCTCAGAACGCCCGGATCACGATCCATACCGCCCGCCCCGGTATTGTTATCGGTAAGAAGGGTGAAGATGTTGATCGTCTGCGTCGCGAAGTTAGCGACATGATGGGTGTGCCCGTGCACATCAACATCGAAGAAGTCCGCAAACCGGACCTGGATGCCCGCCTGGTAGCGCAGAACGTTGCCGGCCAGCTGGAGCGTCGTGTGATGTTCCGTCGCGCTATGAAGCGTGCGGTACAGAATGCCATGCGCCAGGGTGCCAAGGGTATCAAGATTCAGGTTGGTGGTCGTCTTGGGGGTGCTGAGATCGCACGTTCCGAGTGGTATCGCGAAGGTCGTGTACCTCTGCACACACTGCGTGCAGATATTGATTATGCAACCTACGAAGCGAAGACCACTTACGGCATTATCGGCGTAAAGGTATGGATCTTCAAAGGTGAGATTCTTGGTGGTATGGAGCAGGTCCGTGCTGACAAGAAAGCCTCTGGGAAGAAAGGTTCTAAGTAAAGGGGCACTCTTATGCTGCAACCAAAACGCACCAAATTCCGCAAGGTAATGAAAGGCCGTAACACTGGTCTTGCTCACCGCGCCAATAAGGTGAGCTTCGGTGAATACGGATTGAAGGCGACTAGCCGTGGGCGTATAACTGCGCGCCAGATTGAGGCAGCGCGTCGTACCATGACTCGCCGCATCAAGCGGGGCGGTAAGATCTGGATCCGGGTATTCCCGGACAAGCCGATCACCGGTAAGCCGCTTGAAGTACGTATGGGTAAAGGTAAAGGTTCTGTCGAGTATTGGGTGGCTGAGATTCAGCCAGGCCGTATGCTTTACGAGATGGAAGGCGTAGCGGAAGAAATCGCCCGCGAAGCTTTCACTCTGGCTGCCGCCAAACTGCCGGTACAGACCACCTTTGTTAAGAGGACGGTGATGTGATGAAAGCAACAGAGCTGCGTGAAAAGTCAGTCGAGGAGCTGAACAAAGAGCTGATCGACCTCCTGAAGGAGCAGTTCAACCTGCGCATGCGCAAGGCGACAGGTCAGCTGAATCAGTCTCACCTTCTCGGCAAGGTGAAGCGCGATATCGCTCGCGTGAAAACAGTATTGAATGAAAAGGCAGGACAGTGACATGACCGAAGCTACCCAAACTGCCAGAACTCTGAGCGGCAAGGTCGTGAGCAACAAGATGGACAAGTCCATCGTGGTCCTGGTTGAGCGTCAGGTGAAACACCCTCTGTACGGTAAGTACATGAAGCGTTCAACCAAGATCCATGCACACGATGAAAGCAATCAGTGCAACATTGGTGACACCGTTACCATCCAGGAAACCCGTCCGGTCTCCAAGACCAAGACCTGGGCCCTGGTGGAAGTCACCGAACGCGCTGCCAAGGTGTAATTCGCCCGGAGAACAACCATGATTCAGACTCAAACAATGCTTGAAGTCGCGGATAACAGTGGTGCACGTCAGGTTATGTGCATCAAGGTCCTGGGCGGATCTCACCGGCGTTATGCAACCGTTGGGGATATCATCAAGGTAACCGTTAAGGAAGCCATCCCCCGCGGCAAGGTGAAAAAAGGCCAGGTCCTGAAGGCTGTTGTAGTACGTACCCGTAAGGGTGTGCGTCGTCCGGACGGTTCTCTGATCCGTTTTGACGGTAACGCGGCGGTACTTCTGAACAATCAGGACGCTCCCATTGGTACCCGTATCTTCGGACCGGTTACCCGTGAACTGCGTAACGAGAAGTTCATGAAGATTATCTCACTGGCACCCGAAGTACTTTAAAGGACCAGAGGCCGGTTATGAAAAAGATCAAACGAGATGACGAAGTAATCGTCACCACGGGGAAAGACAAAGGCAAACGTGGTAAAGTCCTGAAGGTTCAGGACGACGGTCGCGTGATTGTTTCTGGCATCAACATGATGAAGAAGCACACAAAACCGAACCCGATGCTCGGCACCCCGGGTGGTATCGTCGAGAAAGAAGCGCCTATCCAGGCTTCCAACGTGGCTATTTTTAATCCGCAGACCGGCAAAGCCGATCGTGTTGGCTTCCAGATCAAGGAAGACGGCAGCAAAGTGCGGATCTTCAAGTCCACGAACGAAGCTGTCGATAACCAGTAAGCGGTGGTGGTTACGATGCTTAACATGAAAGAGCAGTACACTAAGGAAGTGGTACCCGCCCTGCAGAAAGAGTTCGGTTACAAGAACGTTATGCAGGTGCCGCGTATCGAGAAAATCACCCTGAACATGGGTGTTGGCGAAGCGGTTGGTGACAAAAAGCTGATTGAGAATGCCGTGGCGGATCTTGAGCGCCTGGCAGGTCAGAAAGCGGTTGTCACCAAGGCACGCAAATCCGTAGCGGGTTTCAAAATCCGTGAAGGTTGGCCGATTGGCTGTAAAGTGACCCTGCGCGGTGAGCGCATGTGGGATTTCTTTGATCGTCTGGTGCACATTGCGGTTCCCCGCATTCGTGACTTCCGCGGTCTTAATCCGAAATCCTTCGATGGTCGCGGTAACTACAGCATGGGTGTTCGTGAGCAGATCATCTTCCCTGAGATCGAGTACGACAAAGTCGACAAGATCCGCGGGCTGGATATCACCATCACCACCACTGCCGGTACCGACGACGAAGGTCGCGAACTGTTGAAAGCCTTTGGCTTTCCGTTCAAGAAATAAGGAACGAGTGACATGGCGAAGGTTTCAATGAAGAACCGCGAGCAAAAGCGCGAGCAACTGGTAGCGAAATATGCTGCCAAGCGCGCTGAGCTCAAGGCGATTATCAAAAACCCGAATACCAGCGACGATGACCGTTGGGATGCACAAATGAAGCTCCAGCAGCTTCCGCGTGATTCATCTCCTTCGCGTCTTCGGAATCGTTGCCAGGTGACTGGTCGTCCCCACGGCGTTCTGCGTAAGTTCGAGCTTTCACGGATTAAACTCCGTGAATACGGCATGCGCGGTGACGTTCCGGGCCTGACCAAGGCAAGCTGGTAAGATAGGCAACCTGACTTCGGTCAGGTGCCTGTTGGTAAGCGGTGCGGCACGCCGCTGCACAACTAAAAAGATCAGGAGCCTCATACTAATGAGTATGCAAGACACGCTTGCGGATATGTTTACCCGTATCCGTAATGCCCAGATGGCGTCAAAAGCTGACGTAACGATGCCATCTTCCAAAATGAAGGTCTCCGTAGCCCAGGTCCTGAAGGACGAAGGTTACGTTGAGGATTTCTCTGTTTCAGCTGACGCGAAGCCCGAGCTGACCATTACTCTGAAATACTTCGGTGGCAAGCCGGTTATTGAAGAGATCAAGCGGGTTAGCCGTCCGAGTCTGCGCCAGTACAAAGGCGCCGGGAAACTGCCGAAAGTATCCGGTGGTCTGGGAGTCGCGATTGTCTCAACGTCCAAGGGCGTTATGACAGACCGCGCCGCACGAGCTGCAGGCGTGGGTGGCGAAGTCATCTGCACCGTATTCTAGGAGATACACATGTCCAGGGTTGCCAATAATCCTGTCGTGCTGCCTTCCGGTGTTGAGGTCAAGCTGAACGGACAGGAAATTAACGTGAAGGGCTCCAAGGGAGCGCTTCAATTCACCATTCACCAAGCGGTAGAAGTAAAGCAGGAAGAGGGTACTCTTCGCTTTGCTGCACGCGATGGTGCCAAACAGTCCCGCGCTCTTGCTGGTACTACTCGTGCGCTGGTTAACAACATGGTTGCCGGCGTATCCACAGGCTGGGAGCGCAAGCTGCAGCTGACGGGCGTAGGTTACCGTGCGCAGGCGCAAGGTAAGAAGCTTAACCTGACCCTGGGTTTTTCCCATCCGGTCGAGTATGAGCTGCCCGAGGGTGTTACCGCTGAAACTCCGTCCAATACGGAAGTTGTGATTCGCGGTATCGACAAGCAACAGGTTGGCCAGGTCGCTGCTGAAATTCGCGCGTTCCGTCCGCCCGAGCCTTATAAGGGTAAGGGTGTTCGTTATGCGGATGAGCAGGTCAGACGCAAAGAAGCCAAGAAGAAATAAGGCGGGACTATGAGCGCGAATATCGAAAGACTGCGTCGCGCACGTAAAGTGCGCATGAAGATTCGTGAGCTGGGTACTGACCGTCTGTGCGTTCACCGCACTCCGCGTCATATGTACGCCCAGGTTACAACTGCAGATGGCAGCAAAGTGCTGGCCACTGCCTCCACGTTGGATAAGGAACTGCGCCAGGGTGCAACCGGTAACGTGGACGCTGCCAAGAAGGTCGGTCAGCTGATTGCTGAGCGTGCCAAGGCAGCAGGCATTGAGAAGGTCGCTTTTGACCGCTCAGGTTACCGTTATCACGGTCGCGTCCAGGCTCTGGCCGACGCAGCCCGTGAAGCTGGCTTGCAATTCTAAGAGGTGGAGAAGATGAGCGTTAACGAACAGAAGGCGCCTGAGCTCCAGGAAAGGCTGGTTCAGGTAAACCGCGTCGCCAAGGTTGTTAAAGGCGGCCGGATTTTTGCCTTCACCGCACTGACTGTGGTGGGTGATGGTAAAGGACGCGTTGGTTTCGGTCGTGGTAAGGCCCGGGAAGTTCCGGTAGCCATCCAGAAGGCGATGGAAGCTGCTCGCAAGAACATGGTAGATGTGGCGCTTGACGGCAACACTCTGCAGTACCCGGTTCGCGCCCAGCACGGCGGTTCCAAGGTGTACATGCAGCCGGCATCTGAAGGTACCGGTGTTATCGCCGGTGGTGCGATGCGTGCGGTGCTGGAAGTGGCAGGCGTTCAGAACGTTCTGTCCAAGTGCTACGGCTCTACCAACCCGGTGAACGTGGTACGTTCCACCATCAAGGGTCTGCAGGCCATGAAGGCGCCTGAAGATATTGCAGCCAAGCGCGGTAAATCCGTCGAAGATATTCTGGGTTGAAGTCATGGCGAACGCAAAAACGATCAAAGTAACTCTGACCCGCAGCCCGATCGGCTGTCAGCCCAAGCACAAGCTGTGTGTAAAGGGTCTGGGTCTTCGTAAAATCGGTCACACCGTTGAAGTGGAAGATACTCCTTCCATTCGCGGCATGATCAACCGGGTTAACTACCTGGTTCAGGTTGAGGAGAACTAAGATGCGTCTGAACGAACTTGCTCCGGAACCTGGTTCACGTCCTAGCGCCAAGCGCGTTGGTCGTGGTATCGGTAGCGGTCTGGGTAAAACCGGTGGTCGCGGTCACAAAGGTCTGAAATCCCGTTCCGGTGGCTCTGTAGCCCCTGGTTTCGAGGGTGGTCAGCAGCCTCTGGCCCGTCGTCTGCCGAAGTTTGGTTTCACCTCCCGCCAGCAGCGTTACGTTGCTGAGATTCGCCTGAACGAACTGGCGAAGGTAGAAGGCGATGTAGTCGACCTGGCTGCACTGAAAAAGGCTGACATCATTCGTGAAGAAATTCGCGAAGCCAAGGTTATGCTGTCTGGCGAGCTGGACCGCGCAGTAACCGTTAAAGGGCTACGTGTCACCAAAGGCGCACGCGAGGCAATCATTGCCGCGGGTGGGAAAGTCGAAGACTAAGACGAGTCGAGGACTAAATGGCCAAGACAGCATCATTGCCTGCGGGCGCCGGAAAAGGATTTGCAGAGCTGCGTTCGCGGCTCTGGTTTGTCTTCCTGGCGCTGTTGGTGTACCGGATCGGTGCCCACATCCCGGTTCCAGGCATCAACCCGGACCGGTTGGCGGCACTGTTTGACCAGAATCAGGGTACTATCCTGAGTCTGTTCAACATGTTTTCCGGTGGTGCGCTTGAGCGCATGAGTATCTTCGCACTCGGTATCATGCCGTACATTTCTGCCTCTATTATCATGCAGCTCATGACTGCGGTTAGTCCGCAGCTTGAGCAGCTGAAGAAAGAAGGCGAGGCTGGTCGTCGCAAGATCAGTCAGTACACCCGGTATGGTACGGTTATCCTGGCCCTGGTTCAGGGCTTTGGTATTTCTGTGGGGCTGGCCTCTCAGGGCGTTACCTTTAACGACAGCTTCAGCTTCCACTTTGTGGCGGTTGTTTCCTTCGTGTGTGGTGCCGTCTTCATGATGTGGCTTGGCGAGCAGATCACCGAGCGTGGTATCGGTAACGGTATTTCCCTGCTGATTTTTGCAGGGATTGTTGCCGGTCTCCCGGGGGCTATTGGTCAGACCCTGGAGCAGGCCCGTAACGGTGAAATGAGCCTGTTGGTAGTGCTCGGTATTGGTGTCCTGGCAATCGCGGTTGTCGGCTTCGTGGTCTTCATGGAGCGGGGCCAGCGCCGGCTTACCATCAACTATGCCAAGCGGCAGCAAGGGCGCCGGGTATTTGCCCAGCAGTCCAGCCACCTGCCGCTGAAGGTGAACATGGCCGGTGTTATTCCGCCGATCTTTGCCTCTTCCATCCTGCTGTTCCCGGCTTCGCTCGGTCAGTGGTTTGGCCAGGGTGAAGGCATGGAATGGCTGAGCGATGTGTCCCAGGCATTGGCGCCGAGCCAGCCTTTGTATATCATTCTGTTCGCAGCAGCAGTAGTCTTCTTCTGCTTCTTCTACACAGCGCTGATGTACAACCCCAAAGAAGTTGCGGATAACCTCAAGCGTTCCGGCGCGTTTATCCCGGGTATTCGTCCGGGAGAACAGACCTCCAAGTACATCGATGGTGTGCTTACCCGTCTGACGTTGTTCGGGGCTATGTATATTGCAGCAGTATCCCTGTTCCCTCAGTTCCTGATGGTTGCGGGTAACGTGCCTTTCTATCTTGGTGGTACGTCTCTGCTGATTGTTGTAGTCGTGGTGATGGATTTCATGGCGCAGGTTCAGTCGCACCTGATGTCCCATCAGTATGAATCGCTGATGAAGAAATCCAATCTCAAGGGCTATGGTCGGAACGGCTGATTAAGCCGTTCCCCTTGAAAACTGGAGTCGACAATGAAAGTACGCGCTTCGGTAAAGAAAATTTGCCGTAACTGCAAAGTAATTCGACGCAATGGCTCAGTGCGAGTCATCTGCTCGGAGCCTCGCCACAAGCAGCGCCAGGGCTGATTCTCCGGAATCGCACTGACATTGCAGAAGGGGTTCGGAATAGTGGCGCTTGACTCGACCACGGGTCAGGCGCTATTATTTCGCGCCCTTTTTGTGGCGGAAAATTCACACAGCAAAGCTTTGAACGCGGAGTAATTTGGATGGCACGTATAGCCGGTGTCAATATACCCGATCACAAACATGCTGTTATCTCGCTGACCTACATCTTTGGTGTTGGCAAGACAACAGCCCAGAAGCTTTGCGATGCAACCGGCGTTAAGCCGGACGCCAAGGTCAAAGACCTGAGCGACGAGCAGCTTGAAGCACTTCGTACTGAAGTGGGCAAGTTTACCGTCGAAGGCGATCTGCGTCGTGAAGTACAGATGAACATTAAGCGTTTGAAGGATCTCGGTTGCTTCCGTGGTCTGCGCCATCGTCACGGCCTTCCGGTCCGTGGTCAGCGCACCAAGACCAACGCCCGCACCCGTAAAGGTCCTCGCAAACCTATTCGTAAGTAACAGGTAGGCAAACATGGCAAAGCCAGGTACACGTACCCGTAAAAAGGTGAAAAAGACGGTTGTTGATGGCGTCGCGCACATTCACGCGTCCTTCAACAACACCATCGTGACCATTTCGGACCGTCAGGGCAACGTCCTGTCCTGGGCCACCTCAGGTGGTTCCGGTTTCCGCGGCTCACGTAAGAGCACACCTTTTGCTGCGCAGGTAGCAGCTGAAAGAGCCGGTAATGCGGCTGCTGAATACGGCCTTAAAAACCTGGACGTAGAGGTTAAGGGTCCTGGGCCCGGACGTGAATCCGCTGTACGCGCGCTTAACGGCTGCGGGTACAAGATCACCAACATCACTGATGTGACGCCGATTCCCCACAACGGCTGTCGTCCGCCCAAGAAGCGCCGCGTCTAACACAGGAGACAGTGAAATATGGCTCGTTATATAGGCCCGAAGTGCAAGCTGTCTCGTCGTGAAGGGACAGATCTTTTTCTGAAGAGCGGCGTACGCGCGCTCGATTCCAAGTGCAACATCGAGACTCCGCCGGGTATGCACGGCGCGCGTCGCGGTCGTCTGTCCGAATACGGCTTGCAGCTTCGCGAGAAGCAAAAAGTTCGTCGTATCTACGGTGTGCTTGAGAAGCAGTTCCGTAGCTATTACAAAGAGGCTGCCCGTCGGAAGGGCGCAACCGGTGAGAACCTGCTG
The DNA here is from genome assembly GCF_016464245.1 of Marinobacter sp. bablab_jr003. Classification (NCBI taxonomy): domain Bacteria; kingdom Pseudomonadati; phylum Pseudomonadota; class Gammaproteobacteria; order Pseudomonadales; family Marinobacteraceae; genus Marinobacter; species Marinobacter sp. bablab_jr003. Next base: position 2,256 of record NZ_JADARC010000113.1, on the reverse strand, counting down.
CAACTTCTGGAAGGCCGTCTGGATAACGTTGTATATCGCATGGGCTTTGGTTCTACCCGTGCGGAAGCTCGTCAGCTCGTCTCTCACAAGGCGATCCTGGTGAATGATAAGTCGGTGAACATTCCGTCTTACCAGGTTAAGCCGGGTGACGTTGTGAGTGTGCGCGAAAAGTCCAAGAACCAGTTGCGTGTTAAAGGCGCTCTGGAACTCTCTGGTAGCCGCGCACCGGTAAGCTGGGTAGAGGTTGACGCCAACAAGATGTCCGGCGTTTACAAGTCAGTACCTGAGCGTACTGAACTGCCGGCCGACATCAACGAGAACCTCATCGTCGAGCTTTACTCCAAGTAAAGCCCAGTTAGCAACGATAGCAGATAGGGGCGTCTATGCAGCGTTCAGTACATGAGTTATTGACACCTCGTACCATTGACGTGAAAGAATCCAGCGCCGCGCGCGCCAAGGTGACCCTGGAGCCGCTCGAACGCGGTTTCGGTCACACCCTGGGTAGTGCGCTGCGTCGTATTCTTCTGTCTTCAATGCCGGGCTGCGCCGTGACTGAAGCACAGATCGACGGTGTCCTGCACGAGTACAGTGCCATTGAAGGTGTCCAGGAAGACGTCATCGAGATTCTTCTGAATCTCAAAGGCGTCGCCGTAAAGATGCACGGCCGTGACGATGCTGAGCTCACGCTCAGCAAGAAAGGCCCGGGCGTAGTGACTGCCGGCGATATCAAGCTGGACCACGATGTGGAAATCGCTAACCCGGAGCACGTGATCTGTCACCTGAGCGAAAACGGCGAAGTGAACATGCGTTTGCGTGTTGCACGTGGCCGCGGCTATGAGCCGGCTGATCAGCGTGGTCTGGACGAGGACGAAACTCGTGCCATCGGACGCTTGCAGCTTGATGCTACGTTCAGCCCGGTTCGTCGTGTGGCTTATGCCGTCGAGAGCGCTCGGGTTGAGCAGCGTACAGACCTGGACAAGCTGGTTATTGATCTGGAGACCAACGGTACTATCGATCCGGAAGAAGCAATTCGCCGGGCGGCTACCATCCTCCAGCAGCAACTGGCGGTGTTCGTAGATTTCGATCATGAGAAAGAGCCAGAGCGCGTAGAAGAAGAGGAAGAAATTGATCCGATTCTGCTGCGTCCGGTTGATGATCTGGAATTGACTGTGCGTTCAGCTAACTGCTTGAAGGCTGAAAACATTTACTATATCGGCGATCTTATCCAGCGCACCGAAGTGGAGCTGCTGAAGACGCCTAACCTTGGCAAAAAGTCGCTTACCGAGATCAAGGACGTTCTTGCGTCCCGTGGTTTGTCTCTGGGTATGCGTCTTGATAACTGGCCGCCGGCAAGCCTTCGTGGTGATGACCGGGTTCTGGGCGGTTGATCGCCGATTAGTTTAAGGTAAGGAATCAGAGCAATGCGTCATCGTAAGAGTGGTCGTAAGTTCAACAGGACCAGTGCGCATCGCAAGGCCATGTTCCGTAACATGACTGCGTCACTGGTTGAGCACGAGCTGATCAAAACGACGCTCCCGAAAGCCAAAGAGCTGCGTCGGGTAGCTGAGCCGTTGATCACGCTCGCAAAGAATGATTCGGTAGCAAATCGTCGTCTGGCGTTCTCACGCCTGCGTAGCGATGCTGCGGTAGCCAAGCTGTTTGATGAGCTGGGCCCCCGTTACAGCGAGCGTCCGGGTGGTTACCTTCGTATCCTGAAGTGCGGTTTCCGTGCTGGCGACAATGCCCCTATGGCATTCGTAGAGCTGGTCGGCCGTCCTCTGGACATCGAAGCTGAAGAAGTGGACGAAGGCGAAGAGTAAAATCTCCGTTTAGTCTTGAAAAAACCGGGTTCCGAAAGGGCCCGGTTTTTTGTGCCCGAAGCTTGCAAGTATTGGGGGCTGGTCAGGGTGGTGTGGGAGAATTTTCTTTGGAAAAACAACTCGCTTCGCTCAGACATCTTTTTCCGGCAGAAAATTCTCCCACACCACCCTGACCGTCCGGTCTTTCGGGGATGCCTTTTGTAAAACAAAGGCCTTATTATTTAGTGTCCTTTCGTGGTTTTCGTGGCAAAACATCCTTGTCTTTATCTTTCCGTGTTTTTCAGTGGATTCCGTGGCTGCGTATTCCAGACCAAGGTTGCCACTGATTCCAGACGAAGCCTGCCACCCATTCCACGCGAAAGCTGCCACTGATTCCACGGCAAAGCTGCCACCTTGGCAGGCTGCCTGATTTCCCCATCAAAACGTCCGGCGCGGG
>NZ_JADARC010000112.1:0-369 GCF_016464245.1 Marinobacter sp. bablab_jr003 | reverse complement strand
TCCTGGCTCAGCGGGTGTCCTCCCTTTTTCCCCTCCCCCTCCCTCCCCTCTCTCCCCTTTTTCTCTCCTTCCTCTTTTTTCTCTCCCTTTTTCTTTTCTTTTTCCTTCCTTCCTCTTTTTTTCTTCTTTTTCTCTTTCTTCCCCTCTCTCTTCCCCTCTCCCCCCTCTTTTTCTTTTCTCCTTTCCTCCCTTTCCCTCCCTCCTTCTTTCTTTCCCTTTCTTCCCTTCTCCCCTCCCCCTCTTTTTTCTCTTTTCCTCTCTCTTTTCCTCCCTCTCCCCCTCCTCCCCCCCTCTTCCTTCCTTCCCCCTCCCCTCCCCCTCCTCCTCCTTCCCCCCTCCTTTCCCCTTCCTTCTTTCTCTCTCCCTTCT
>NZ_JADARC010000111.1:0-8359 GCF_016464245.1 Marinobacter sp. bablab_jr003 | reverse complement strand
TCTGGTTGTGAAAGAGCATGCAGGTTAGACTCGGACATGGCGTATCATTCCTCTGTTGGTTGTGATCTTGGCGGTGATCAACCAACAGGATACGCCACCCCTTCAGCCTGCTTCCATACACCAGAAATCACCATAACTCCGCTGCCGGAGGGCGAAAAACAGCCGGATATGATGGAAGACTGGGCCGGCGCCAAAGGTCTGGCCGAAGACGTGCGCCGCTATGGCCACTGGATGCGAGAGGAAGCCTTTAAGCGGATTGGCCACCTCTATCCCAAAGTTCAGGTTACCCAAGAGATGGTTGTCGAGCGGCCTGACCTTAAGCCTTATCTTGGAGAAGAACTGACGGTAATTGCTTGGTTATGGGCTAGAACCGTTAGAAGCCCAAATCCGGCATTTAGCCATGTACATGTGCCACTGTCGTCAAACTTCGTACTATCAAACAAGAAAGGCAAGGAACTCTATGTTGACCCGGTGATAGAAGGGGACAAATACCAGTTTCGAGTTCGGGTAGGTACGCCTCCACAATCCGCATATATAGGAACAACAGCAGGCAAACGAGGCGGCTTCAAGTGTCTGCTATCCGGAACACCCATGGACTATAAACATATTCGGTCTGAGGGTTCATCTGGACGCATGAAGCAAAAGCTAATGGCCGTTGTGGCTGGAGGAGTGCGGGGACGGGTTTATTTATCCCCGACTGAAGACATGGAGCAAGTAGCTAGGTCAGCAACCCCTGAATGGTCTCCAGAAACGCCTCTTTACGGCAAATGCCGCGTCAACGTGTCGAATTATGGGCTTGATGTCTACGGAGACCTATTCACTCCCCGTCAGCTGGTGGCATTGAATACCTTTTCGGATCTAGCACAAGAAGCTCGCCAAAAATCTATTGCCGATGCAAAAGCTGCTGGCCTTCCGGATGATGGTCAAGGTCTAGCCCAGGGAGGTGCCGGCTGCACCGCTTACGGAGATGCAGTAGCTGTTTATTTAGGATTCGGCGTCAGTCGGCTATCAGACATTTCCAATGCTCTTTGTCGTTGGGAAATCACTAAAACGCAGGTTCGAAACCTTTTTGGTCGCCAAGCCATCCCGATGATTTGGGATTTTGCTGAAAATAACTTGTTCGGAGAAGCAGCCGGCGATTTTCAAACTAGTTTACGAAGCATCATCCGCGTGATCGAACGGCAGACACTTAGGAATTTACCTTTATCGTTTGCAGCGCAGGATGACGCTGCCACGCAGGGTATTAGCAACTATAAGGTGGTATCCACCGACCCACCCTATTATGACAACATTGGATATGCCGATCTGTCAGACTTTTTCTACGTTTGGCTGCGAAAATCTCTAAGATCAGTCTATCCACAACTTTTTGGAACCATGGCAGTTCCCAAAGCTGAGGAGCTTGTGGCTACCCCATATCGACATGGTAGCAAGGAAAAAGCCGAAACCTTTTTTATGGATGGGATGACCCGCGCCATACATAATCTGGCCGAGAAATCACATCCGGCATTTCCGGTTTCGATCTACTATGCTTTCAAGCAATCTGAAACCAAAGAAGGCAGTACCACTAGCACCGGTTGGGTTACCTTCCTTGAGGCCGTAATTCAGGCAGGCTTCGCAATAGACGGCACTTGGCCCATGCGCACAGAGTTAGCCAATCGTATGATTGGTGCAGGTGCAAACGCTCTTGCATCCTCTATTGTCTTGGTCTGCCGCAAGCGAGAAACCAACGCCGAATCTATTTCCCGCCGAGACTTCCAACGCCAGCTCCGCGAGGAAATGCCCGGGGCACTGGAAACCATGATTGGTGGTGAAACGGGCCAAACCCCCATTGCCCCTGTGGATCTGGCTCAGTCTGCCATCGGCCCAGGTATGGCTATTTACTCCAAATATGAAGCGGTGTTGAACCAGGATGGTACCCGCATGAGCGTGCACGACGCTCTGGTGCTGATCAACCGCGCCATTACCGAGTACCTGAGCCCGGACTCCGGTAGCTTCGATGCCGATACCCAGTTCTGCTCCAGCTGGTTCGAGCAATACGGCTGGAGTGCGGGTCAGTTTGGCGAGGCCGACACTCTAGCCCGCGCCAAAGGTACCAGCGTGGACGGAGTCAAAGCCGCGGGCGTGGCCGAGTCCGGTAGCGGAAAGGTGCGCCTGTTGCGCTGGGGTGAATACGAATCCGACTGGGATCCCACCAAAGACGACCGTACCCCCGTCTGGGAAGCCTGCCATCAGATGATTCGCCGCTTGAACAACCACGGGGAATCCGCCGCAGGCGAGCTTTTGGCCAAGATGCCGGAAAAAGGCGAAGCCATCCGCCAGCTGGCCTATCACCTGTACACATTGTGCGAGCGCAAGAAGTGGGCCGAAGAAGCACGCGCCTACAACGAGCTGATCGGTTCGTGGCATGCCATTGTCGAGGCCTCCCACGATACGGGCCACAAGGGCGAACAACACGGACTGGAACTCTAAGGAGCGTATGTGAAGAACAAAAATGTAGCCATACGTAAGGTTGTAAAGTATCTCAACAACCCAGAGTACGACGGCGGATTCTGGCTGCCAAACATTCAACGGCCGTTTGTGTGGAGCCCGGAACAGATCGAGAAGCTGTTTGACTCCATCATGCGGGAATATCCGATCAGTACGATGCTGGTTTGGCGTACCCATTCCCTGATCAAGCGCCGGAAGTTTATCGACAACTATCACGACGGCATTAAGCTCTCCCAGTTCCAGGTGCCAGAAGATAGCCGGACAAAACTTCTTGTGCTTGATGGCCAACAGAGACTTCAGAGCCTGTTTATCGGGCTATGTGGGAGTCACGGCAAGCAGGAGCTTTACTTTAACGTTCTTAGCGGGGAGCCAACTCACACAGAGGAGATGCGGTATCAGTTCCGTTTTCTGGCCGCCAACCGAGCCAGCTTCCCATGGGTCAAATTCAAAGAGATTGTGTTCAGTAACGAGATGCCAAACGACTTGGCCAAACAGCTGGAAGCCAAAGCCGTTTCACCCATCACCGAAGAGCAGGAACGAAGACTGATCCGGAATCTCTGGCAGGCCCAAAAAGTGTTTGTTTCTGAGGAGTATGTTGGTTATCAGGAGCTGGACAGCGTCGATAACCCAGACGCATACACTGAAAACGATGTGGTCGAGATTTTCATTCGCGCCAACTCCGGTGGCACGAAACTTGGTAAGTCAGATCTCCTCTTCTCGCTGTTAACTGCTTCCTGGCAAGATGCCGATGAAGCGATGGAAGAGCTGATTTCTGAGCTGAATATTTCTGGCTACGAGTTCACCCGTGATTTCGTGATGAAGACTTGCCTGGTGTTGCTTGGCAAGGGCGCTGCCTATGATGTAAAGAAATTTCGGGACGAACAAACCAAGCAGTCGATAATCGATAAGTGGCCCCAGATCTCTGCAGCCATCAGAGATGTGAGGGACTACTTGTTCTCCAAAACCTACATTCGTTCCGATAAGGCGCTGCCCTCTTATCTAACACTGATACCGGTCATCTACTACCGCTATCACTATCCAGAGAACTGGCAGTCTTTGTACGGGCTGGACTCATACCTACTCAGAACATTGCTTTGCGGTGCATTTAACGGCCGACCGGACGGTTTGATTGATAAATGCATTCGCCGTATCAATCAGGATAAAACCTTCTCAGTTGCTAATCTCTTTGAGGTCATCCGTAGTGACGGGCGCAATCTGGATGTTTCCGAGGACAGCCTGTTCCAGGCGAGCTACGGATCTCGTGCGATTCATCTGATTTTTAATCTGTGGTATCGGCAATTCGACTACCAACCCGCATACGCAGGGAATCTGCCTCAGGTGGATCATATTTTCCCTCAGTCACTGCTCAAGAGCATCAAGGATGAAAACCCTGAAACCGGCCGGCAATCGCTGATGCGCTATCCCGCTGCGACCAGAGACCAATTGGCTAACTGCATGCTGCTAACCGCTGACGAAAACGGCTTCCAGGGTAAAAATGATAAGCTTCCTCGGGATTGGTTCGCGGACAAATCCGATGCTTATCTGGACATGCATCTCATACCCCAAAAACCTTCACTATGGGAAGTTGAGCGCTTTGACGACTTCATTGAAGCGCGAAGGGCGTTGATTGTAGAAAAGTTGAAGAACCTGATTACAGATACTGAAACAGATCGATTCTCCAATACACCTGATGCCATCGACAATGTTGAGCTAGATGAGGTGGAAGACGTTGTGGTTTCATCAGACAACGACGATCTGACAGATGGGGTGTTCTCCCTGAAAGCGGAGGAAGATGATCGAGAAAACTCCCTTGATAGCGTAGATGTAACAGGCCCAGAGGCGACACTGGCAAAATTTCTTGAACGTATAGCCGAGCCAACAAAATACATTGCAGGCTTCCGAACGAAAGACGGCAAAGAGATTGCCTTGGAGAGAAAGGGTCGGGACATTACCCTATGGACGCAAACCGTCTCCCTATCCGGGTCGGAGTTTGAGCCGGCGCGAGAGTATTCAGACACGGATCCGCGAAATTCAAATCTCAATCGAAAGAACTGCCCTGCTTTACGCCTCGGTAATCCAGCCTATGTTTGGAAGCTTGAGAGTGCCGATGATCTATTGGATTTTGTTAATTGGTATAGCGCTGCTGCGATAGAAGCACAGACAGAGGCAGGATGATTGATAAAGAAAAAAGGTCGATAGATCAGTGTTTTTGATCAAGCCGCACTACATTCGGGACGCAGTAACGGGTAACAGGATAGGACTATGAGCTTAAAACCGTGGAGTGAGATCGCACGCCCCCACAAAGATGTTCTGGAAGGCACCTTCAAGCAGTCTGAGTTCGCTGCAGACATCACTCAGGTAGCAACCGGCACAGCGCCGGAGGAGTACCAGAACGCTGAGAAGTTCTTTTCGCGCACCTACATTACCGAAGGCATGCGCCTGCTCCTGATCTCTGTCGCGCAGCGCCTCGCAGGCCAGGGCGGCGACCCAGTTGTTCAGCTGCAAACTGCTTTCGGTGGCGGTAAAACCCATACCATGTTGGCTGTGTACCACCTCGCAAGCCGCAAGGTGAGTACCGATAAGCTGATGGGTATTCCTCCGGTGCTGGATGAAGCCGGCATTACCGAGCTCCCTACCGCACGTATGGCTGTGATCGATGGCATTCAGCTGTCACCCAGCCAGGTTCGCACCTACGGTTCCACCACCGTAAACACGCTTTGGGGCGAGCTAGCCTGGCAACTACTGGGGGAAGAAGGCTATGCACTGGTCGCGGATAGTGATCGAGATGGCACCTCACCGGGTAAAGACAGCCTGAAACAGCTGCTAACCCGTGCCGCACCCTGCGTGATTCTGGTAGACGAGCTGGTGGCCTACATCCGCCAGCTGGAGCTGGGCAAGCAGTACAAAGGCGGTACCTTTGATAGCAACATCAGCTTTATCCAGGCACTGACCGAGGCTCTCAAGGCTGTGCCTAATGCCATTATGCTCGCTTCTTTGCCGGAATCTGAGCTGGAAGTCGGCGGCACAATGGGCCAGAGGACGCTGAACTCACTGGAGAAATACTTTGCCCGGGTGGAATCTGTCTGGAAGCCTGTTGGCTCCAGCGAAGCGTTCGAGATTGTTCGCCGCCGGCTCTTTGAGAGCTCTGGTGAACGGGCCGAAGTTGAAGGCATCAGCCGCCAGTTCTCGGACTTCTACCGTCAAAACGCTGAAAAATTCCCGGTAGAGACTCAGTCCAACCAATACTATGATCGGCTCTGCTCTTCCTACCCGATTCACCCAGAGGTCTTCGACCGACTCTATGAAGACTGGTCTACGCTCGATAAATTCCAGCGTACTCGCGGTGTTCTCCAGTACATGGCCATCGTCATCCACCGCCTTTGGAATGACGGCAACCGAGACGCCTTGATCATGCCTGGCTCGTTGCCCCTGGATGACGCCAATGTGCGCAACAAGAGCATTCACTACCTGCCCCAGGGCTGGGAGCCCGTCATTGAGAAGGAAGTGGATGGGCCAAGGTCGGTACCAGCTGATATTGATGGCCACCACACCCTGTTCGGCGGTGTTCAAGCCGCCCGCCGAACTGCAAGAACCATCTTCCTTGGCAGTGCTCCTTCAACCCAGGCAGAAATGATTCGCGGTGTTCAGACCGAGCGCATACTGCTTGGCTCGGTTCAGCCTGGCCAGACCATTGGTGTGTTTGAGGATGTGCTCAAGCGACTGCGGGATCGGCTGCATTACCTGTACGCAGAGCAAGATCGCTACTGGCTGGACACCAAGCCGAACCTGCGCCGCGAGATGGAGAGCCGCAAGCAGAATATCAGCGAGCGGGACGATGTGATTCCATTACTGAAAGATCGCGTTGGTCAGTTTTTCAGGGGGCAGAACCACCACTTTGCGGGCATCCACGTGTTTACGCCGTCTGCAGATGTCCCGGATGACTATGGAACCGGGCCTCGCCTTGTCGTGCTCCCACTGGATGCAGGCTATAGCCGCACCGAGACCAACCAGGCCTACGGGCAGGCTGAGAAGATCCTCCGCAACCGCGGTGAACAACCCCGCCAGAAACAGAACCGCTTGCTGTTCCTGGCTCCAGACTTCGATGTTGTAGGACGGCTAAAAGAACAAACCAGGATCTACCTAGCCTGGCGCTCCATCGTTACCGATATCGAAAATGGAACGCTCAACCAGGATCTGTCGCACCTCAAGCAATCCGAGCGGAGTCGAGATGCCGCAGGGCAAAGCCTTGGCCAGCTGATCCGGGAAACCTGGAAATGGCTGATGGCACCGGTTGAAAGCTTCGTTAAAGGCCGCCCAGAGCTCAGCTGGGAGGTCGTGACTGTTCCGCCAACCGCCCCCTATCTCGTCAAGAGCATCGAGGAAAAGCTACGGGAAGAAGAATGGCTGGTCTACGAGTGGTCACCCATCCACTTGCGCAAGGTGCTCTCAGACTGGTACCTGAAGGACGGCGTTACCGAAATCAGCGCGCTGAAGGTGTGGCAGGACAGCTGCCATTACCTCTATCTACCGCGCCTGGTTAACGACCAGGTGTTCCGGAATGCCATTGCCCAAGGCGTGGAGTCTGAGGACTACTTCGGCTTTGCATCTGGAAAGGAAGGCGACCGTTATCTTGGCTTCTCATTCGGCCGAAACTCGCTTGCTGACCTTTCCGAGTCTTCTCTGTTGATCGAGCGTGAAACAGCAGCCGCCTACGCCGAGAAGCTTCGTGCAGCAGAACAACCAACCCCTCCCACCGGAGGTGAGGTACCAGAAGCTGGAGGCACAACACCGCCAGCCGGCGACCCGGGCAGCCCACTGACTCCCCCGGGTGTCCCCGGCGGTCAACCGGGCGGTGCGGCTACCCAGCAACCAGCGGTAACGGGCACAGCCAAGAGCCACTTCTACGGAACAGTGGAGCTCGATGCCGTTAAAGCCAAGATGGATTTCGCCACCATCATGGACGAGGTCGTTCAGCAGTTCACAGCGCAGCTGGGTGTTGATGTAACCATATCCGTGGAGATAGAGGCCCGGAAGAAGGATGGCTTTGACGAGTCGCTGCAGCGAACCATCAAGGAGAACTGCAACGTTCTGAGGTTCAGCTCTTCGGAGTTTGAGGAAGACTAGGCCTGGTCACCCCAGTGGCGGTGTTCAGGGATTTATCGACCGAGTATCCAAGCAACCAAAACCACGGTTTCCGTGGATACCGGCTTGGATACCTGGTTGGATACCAGTAGATCCGTGCAAAGCAGACGCTGTGAGAGCATGCCGAATCCCTGCGTACCAGGGTGCGTACCAGTTAGTGCGTACCAAAACTGAGCGGGCGGTAGAGCAGCAGCCGTTAAGTCCGGACAGTTAACAACCACCTCACACTGAGGGCGCCTGTTAACCTACGACGCAACAGCTGTTGCATAGCATGCTATCTAAATGCACGACCAAAACACGCGGCCTCGATTTTTTTCGTTTAAAAACAGTTAGTTGATAGAATCCATCTTTATTGCCAACGCTCTCTCGACGCTCCACACATGGGCAAGCCGTGTTGCGTAAAGTGTTGCATTCGCTGTTAACCCCACTGTTAACCAGCCTACAGTCGTAATTACCTACGCAGTATCGTTGGCTGGAATCGTTCGGTACAAGAGATCCACAAAGTGACAGGGAAGGAGACCACAAGCATGCTGGATGGAGTACGCCACAAAATCAAATACCGGCTCAGCAAGGAGTACCGGAGGGAGGTGGTGCGTAAACCGCTGAAGGTTGCCACCCATTCCACGTGAAGCCTGCCACCCGGACCGGAGCAAGGCTGCCACCCATCGGAGCGTAGCGACGCGGGGTTTCTCTTCTTACTCCGAAGTCTCAGTGCCCGTCAACTTTGCCT
>NZ_JADARC010000110.1:0-280 GCF_016464245.1 Marinobacter sp. bablab_jr003 | reverse complement strand
GGAAATGCTGCTTTTATCTTCAGAAAGAAGTAGTCGTTATCCCGGTAGCCGTAGGCCACCCGCTTGATCACCTTGATCTTGTTGTTCATTCCCTCCAACACACTGGTGTTCAGCCGGTAGACCGCGCTGGCGATAATGCCGAGTTATTGTCAAATCTGGTGTATGACCATCAGGCAGCGTTCCTGCCAGATTGATCTTCCACCTGTATTCCATCCTGAAACTGCACGTTGTCCACGACCAGCTTCAGTTGGTCAAACCCCTTGATTCGCTTCCAGCGTTT
>NZ_JADARC010000109.1:0-281 GCF_016464245.1 Marinobacter sp. bablab_jr003 | reverse complement strand
TGCACGTTGTCCACGACCAGCTTCAGTTGGTCAAACCCCTTGATTCGCTTCCAGCGTTTCTGGGCGGACTGGAGCAGTTTGAACACCATCGATAACGTGGTGTCGCGGGAGCCGCAGGATCGGCTCCGTTTGGTTCTCAGCGAGTTATTGTCAAATCTGGTGTATGACCATCAGGCAGCGTTCCTGCCAGATTGATCTTCCACCTGTATTCCATCCTGAAACTGCACGTTGTCCACGACCAGCTTCAGTTGGTCAAACCCCTTGATTCGCTTCCAGCGTTT
>NZ_JADARC010000108.1:0-173448 GCF_016464245.1 Marinobacter sp. bablab_jr003 | reverse complement strand
TCTGGTTGTGAAAGAGCATGCAGGTTAGACTCGGACATGGCGTATCATTCCTCTGTTGGTTGTGATCTTGGCGGTGATCAACCAACAGGATACGCCACCCCTTCAGCCTGCTTCCATACACCAGAAATCACCATAACTCGGCTTGTGCCGGTGCTGATCTTTGCCCAGCTGTTGCACGCGGCGTCTTACGGCGCCTTGCATGCGGTTTCGGTGCAGTACATTCAGGGCTTCTTCGGCAAACATCACCACGGTCAGGGGCAGGCGCTGTACAGCGGTTTGACCTTCGGCGCCGGTGGCGCGCTCGGCGCCTGGATATCAGGTTTCCTGGTGGACGGCTACAGCACCTCTGCCGCCTTCTGGGGCGGTGCCGTAGCCATGGCTCTTGCCATCGTGGTTACCTGGCGGGGGCTGCAACCCCCGCCGAAAGAGGCCTGACCGGGCGTTTATTGATCCGGGTCTTCCTCACTGATTTTGCCTTCCTGCCAGAGCTTGAACAGGGCCAGGTCGAAGGTTTGCATGCCCAGGTTGGCAGACTTCTCCATGATCTCCTTGATGCCGTCGATCTCGCCCCGCAGGATCAGTTCGCTGATAGTGGGAGTGCCCAGCAGGATCACATCCGGCGCCTGGCGCAGGGTGTTCTTCAGGGCTTTCTGGAAACTGCGGGTATCCACGCCTACTTCCCGCTGGTTCACGATGCTCTTCTTGTGCCGGTGAATGTATTCCACCGGATCTTCAATGGTGATGATATGGCCGGCAGAATTGCTGTTACGGTGGTCGATCAGCGCCGCCAGGGAGGTGGACTTACCGGAGCCGGTCGCCCCTACAAACAGCACCAGCCCCCGCTTGGCCATCACCACGTCTTTCAGGATAGGCGGCAGCCCCAGGGCATCGGCATTCGGTCAATGGGCTTCAGGGTACCGTGGAACTTGGCGCAGGGCGGAGCACCGGTGCTCAGGTAAAGGTCTGAGCCATCGTGCTTGGCCAGGATTTTCAGGTAATCGTCAAAGCCCATCTTGTCTCCCGTTGTTTATCCGGATCAGGTTGTTTGGTTTGCTTCTTCGTCGTGAACAATACCGAGCAGGGCGGTCGCCGCCGGGCTCAGATGCCGGCCTGACAAACCCACCGCCCCCAGCACCCGGCTGACCGGAAACCCGGTGTCCAGCTGGTGCAGGCTTTCATCCACCATACTCACCGGCAACACACTCCAGCCAAGGCCCACACTGGCCATCATCTTGATGGTCTCAAGATAGTTGGTGGGAATCTGCTGTTTGAGCGGAAGGTTGGCTTCCAGAAACAAACGGCTGACCGCCCGGTACGTTGCCGTGGTGGTGTCTGGCAGCAGCGCGGGATACTGGGCCAGGTCTTCAAGACTGGCGTTTTTACCCACTGCAAGCTCATGGCCGGCGCCCACCACAAAGGCCATAGGATCAGACCACTGTTCGTATACCACGAACTCGCTTCCCATGCTGTCACTGAGTGTGACAAACGCCAGCTCTGCGTTACGTTTGAGCATCTGACTGTAAGCGGCATCGGATTCCATAAACTGCAGGTTGACCGTTACCTCCGGGTAGTCACTGACGAACCGTCGCAGCCAGTTTGGGAGATGATGCAGGCCAATGTGGTGGCTGGCGATGATTTCGAGTTCGCCACTGATGATGCCGTCGTCGGCTGACAGCGCCATGCGCGCGTTATGGATCTCATCGAGGATGCGCCTGGCGTGGGGCAGCAGCCTGGCGCCGGCTTCGGTGACACGGATTTCCCGGTGGCCGCGTTCTATCAGCTTGGTGCCCAGCTGGTTTTCCAGGGCCGCAAGGCGTTTACTGATAGCCGGCTGCGTCAGGTGCAGGGCTTCTGCGGCTTCGGAGAAGGAACCCTGGTCTACGATTGTCAGGAATGCCTTCAGTGCGTTTGGATCCACTATGTACCCCCTTGCCTCTTACCTCTTGTTGGGGAGCTGGGAGCGGCTTCAGGGCCCCCTCCCAAAAAACGCTCCTTCGGCACGTCCGTGTGACGCTTGGGCTCCGCCATCCATGGCTCCGCACATTTTTGGGAGGGGGCCCTGAAGCCGCTCCGCGGACAATTGAATAGGCCGTCTGGTGTGGGCATTTGCACGGCGTTTCGAGCGCGTTGGTGGGGTCCGCTTCCCAAAAGTTTCGGAGGCCATGGATGGCCGGAGACAAGCGCCCATGGATGGCTTGAGCGCCTTTTGGGAAGCGGACCCCACCAACGTGCGCCCGGCACGGAGTTGGATCGAAGTTAACGCCAAACTCCGGATTACCTAGAATATAGAGCATAACCAAAGGGAATGCGATAGATGAAAAAGATGAATTGAGGTTATGTCAGGCGGAAGAGTAAGATAGAGGTATCAAAGCAGAAACAGAAACCCCCAGAGAGTGAGAGAGAACCATGGCGGGCAAGACTTTATACGACAAATTGTGGGACGACCATTTGGTCAAACAGCGGGACGACGGCTCCGCGTTGATTTACATCGACCGTCAGTTGCTGCACGAAGTAACCTCACCGCAGGCATTCGAAGGTCTTCGCATTGCCGGCCGCAAGCCCTGGCGGATTGATGCCAACATCGCGACACCGGATCACAACGTGCCGACCACCGATCGTGATCGTGGCATCGACGGCATTGTGGACCCGGTTTCCCGCACCCAGGTGGAAACCCTGGACAAGAACTGCGACGAATTCGGGATCCTGGAATTCAAGATCAAGGATCAGCGCCAGGGCATCGTGCACGTGATCGGGCCGGAGCAGGGTGCGACCTTGCCGGGCATGAGTATTGTGTGTGGGGATTCCCATACCTCTACTCACGGCGCCTTTGGTTGCCTGGCCCACGGTATCGGTACCTCGGAAGTTGAGCACGTTCTGGCCACCCAGTGCCTGGTTCAGAAAAAGATGAAGAACATGCTGGTGAAGGTGAACGGCAAACTTGGCGCGGGTGTGACCGGCAAGGATGTGGTTCTGGCCATCATCGGCAAGATCGGTACCGCAGGCGGTACCGGTTACGCCATCGAGTTTGGTGGTGAGGCGATCCGTGGTTTGAGTATGGAAGGCCGTATGACCATCTGCAACATGGCCATCGAGGGCGGTGCCCGTGTGGGTATGGTGGCGGTGGATGACACCACCATCGAGTATGTGAAAGGCCGTCCGTTCTCTCCGAAAGGCGAGACCTGGGACAAGGCCGTTGAATACTGGCGCACTCTGCACAGCGACGACGATGCCGTTTTCGACAAGGTGGTTGAGCTGGACGGCACGGCTATCCAGCCGCAGGTGAGCTGGGGTACATCTCCGGAGATGGTAACCGGAGTCGACGGCAATGTGCCGGACCCGGCGAAGGAAGACGATCCCATCAAGCGTGAAGGCATTGTGCGCGCGCTTAAGTACATGGGCTTGCAGCCGAACCAGAAGATTACCGATATCCAGCTGGATCGCGTGTTTATCGGTTCCTGCACCAACAGCCGGATTGAAGACCTGCGTGAAGCCGCCGCTGTGGTGAAAGGCCGCAAGGTGGCGCCGAGCCTGAAGCAGGCCATGGTGGTTCCGGGTTCTGGACTGGTGAAAGCGCAGGCGGAGCAGGAGGGTCTGGACAAGATCTTTATCGAGGCGGGTCTGGAATGGCGTGACCCGGGTTGCTCCATGTGTCTGGCCATGAACGCCGACAAGCTGGGGCAGGGCGAGCATTGTGCGTCTACCTCCAACCGGAACTTCGAAGGTCGTCAGGGCTTTGGTGGGCGTACCCACCTGGTGAGCCCGGCCATGGCTGCCGCAGCGGCGGTAACCGGCCACTTCGTCGATGTCCGTGAATTGATGCACTGAGCCACAGGAGAGAGACCATGCGCGCATTTACGCAACACCAGGGCATTGTAGCCCCCATGGACCGTTCCAATGTGGACACGGACATGATTATTCCCAAGCAGTTTCTGAAGTCCATCAAGCGCACGGGCTTTGGCCCGAACCTGTTTGATGAACTGCGCTACCTGGACGAAGGCAAGCCGGACCAGGATTGTGCTGGCCGTCCGCTGAATCCGGATTTTGTGCTGAACCAGGACCGTTACAAAAACGCCAGTGTACTGCTGGCCCGGGCCAACTTCGGTTGCGGTTCCAGCCGTGAGCACGCGCCTTGGGCGCTGGATGATTTCGGTTTCCGGGTGATCATTGCCCCGAGCTTTGCCGATATCTTCTACAACAACTGCTTTAAGAACGGCCTGTTACCCATTGTTTTGGATGAAGAAGTTGTCGACAAGCTGTTCAAGGAAGCCGAAGCGAACGAGGGCTACCAGCTGACCGTTGACCTGGAAGCCAAGACCGTGACCACGCCGTCTGGCGAGTCGTTTGGTTTTGATGTGGATGACTTCCGTCGCCACTGTCTGCTGAATGGTCTGGACGACATTGGTGTCACGCTGGAAGATGCCGAGACCATTCGCGCCTACGAAGAGGCTCGCCGCAAGACGGCTCCCTGGCTGTTTAACGCTGGAAACTGATTAACAAGGATTTGGATATGTCCCGTAATGTATTGCTTCTGCCGGGTGACGGCATTGGTCCGGAAATTGTTGCCGAGGCAGAAAAGGTTCTGCACAAGGTTAATGAGCAGTTTGGTCTTGGTCTGAGTTTTGACAGCGCGTTGGTCGGTGGTGCGGCCATCGATGCTAATGATACTCCGTTGCCGGACGAGACCCTGGAGAAGGCCCGCAAGGCCGACGCCATTCTGCTGGGCGCCGTAGGTGGCCCCCAGTGGGACAGCTTGCCGATGGCCAAGCGCCCGGAGAAGGGGTTGCTGGGTTTGCGTTCTAACCTGCAGCTGTTTGCCAACCTGCGTCCGGCCATTCTGTACCCGCAGCTCGCGTCTGCGTCTTCCCTGAAGCCGGAAGTGGTTTCCGGGCTGGATATCCTGATCGTGCGCGAGCTGACCGGTGGTATCTATTTCGGCCAGCCCCGTGGTGTGCGTGAGCTGGAGAGCGGCGAGCGTCAGGGTTACAACACCTATCAATATACAGAATCCGAGATTCGCCGGATTGGCCGGGTTGCTTTTGAGGCGGCCCAGCAACGGGGCAAGAAACTTTGCTCTGTCGACAAGGCCAACGTGCTGGAAGTGACCGTGCTGTGGCGCGAAATCATGGAAGACCTGAAGCGGGAATATCCCGATGTGGAGCTGTCCCACATGTACGTGGACAACGCCGCCATGCAGCTGGTTCGTGCGCCGAAGCAATTCGACGTGATTGTGACTGGCAACATGTTTGGTGATATTCTTTCTGACGAAGCGGCTATGCTCACCGGCTCTATCGGCATGTTGCCGTCTGCGTCGCTGAACTCTGAAAAGCAGGGCATGTACGAGCCTTGCCACGGTTCGGCACCGGATATCGCCGGTAAGGGCATTGCCAATCCGCTGGCCACCATCATCAGTGCAGCCATGATGCTGCGTTACAGCCTGAATGAGGAAGAAGCCGCAGCAGCGATTGAAGCGGCGGTCAGCAAGGTGCTGGATCAGGGCCTGCGTACCGCAGACATCATGTCTGACGGCGGCCAGAAGGTCTCCACCCGCGAAATGGGTGAGGCGGTTCTGAACGCACTTTAAGCCAGGCTTGATCCGGCAAACCGAGACCCGACAGCGGCGCGATGCTGCCGCTGCGGGATCATCCATCCTGTCCCTGCCAGCGATAACGGTAATGGGCGGGCATAATGTGAGGTTCAAAGGTCGCACATGAAGCGAGTTGGACTTGTAGGTTGGCGTGGCATGGTAGGCTCAGTCCTCATGCAGCGCATGCGTGAAGAAAACGATTTTGCCGATATCGATCCGGTGTTTTTCACCACTTCCCAAACAGGGAAGCCGGCCCCGGACGTAGGCAAGGAAGGTGTTCCTCCTCTGCAGGACGCCTTTGATATCGATACCTTGAAAGGCATGGATGTGATCGTGACCTGTCAGGGCGGCGATTACACCACCGAGGTTTACCAGAAGCTGCGTGATGCGGGCTGGGAAGGCTACTGGATTGATGCCGCATCCACCCTGCGGATGGTGGATCATTCCGTGATCGTGCTGGACCCGGTTAACCGTAACGTGATCGACTCCGCCCTTGATAAAGGCGTGAAGGACTACGTTGGTGGTAACTGCACCGTCAGCCTGATGATGCTGGCCCTGGGTGGCCTGCTGGAGCAGGACCTGATCGAGTGGGTTTCTCCGATGACGTACCAGGCGGCTTCCGGTTCTGGTGCCCAGAACATGCGTGAACTGCTGAACCAGATGGGCGCCCTGAACGAGAGCGTGAAATCAGAGCTGGCCGATCCCTCATCCGCCATCCTGGAAATCGACCGCAAGGTGACCGACACCATGCGTTCCGGCGATTTCCCCACCGAGCATTTCGGTGTGCCACTGGCCGGCAGCCTGATTCCGTTTATCGACAAGCAGCTCGATAACGGCATGAGCAAGGAAGAGTGGAAAGCGGGTGTGGAGACCAACAAGATTCTGGGCCGCTCCGGCAACCCGATCCCTATTGATGGTATCTGCGTGCGCATTGGCGCCATGCGTTCTCACAGCCAGGCGCTGACCATCAAGCTCAAGAAGGATCTTTCGGTTTCTGAAATCGAAGGCATCCTGGCCAAGGGCAACGACTGGGTGAAGGTGATCCCGAACGATCGTGACGCCACCATGCAGGAGCTGACCCCTACCAAGGTGACCGGTACCCTGAGTATTCCCATTGGGCGCATCCGGAAACTGGCCATGGGGCCGGAATACATTTCAGCGTTCACCGTGGGTGACCAGCTGCTTTGGGGCGCCGCTGAACCGCTGCGCCGCATGCTGCGGATTCTGCAAGAGCGTTAAGAAATGTTACGCAGGGGCAATTAATGCCAACTGTGTCCGGTTTTTAGCAAACCGGTCGGGGGCGGAGGCTGATTTCAGCGTCCGCCCCTGTTATTTTCAAGGGCAGTAAGGAGTTCCGCCCGACAGGTCAGGAATCAGTGCAAGGATTGCAGCTGATTGATTGATAAAAGGGGACTTATCATCAATACTTTCCCCACCATAGTTAGACTTACGATATAAAAACGAGAAATAACAAGACGAAACGTCATCCAACCTCGTCCGATTCTGTTGAAAGTCAGCAGTAACGAATAACGGAGACTGGAAAGGAAAAAGCATGAAGGTACGCAAGCTTGCGGTTGCCCTGGCGCTGGCGGGAGGGCTTGGCTCCGGCATGGCACAGGCCCTGGGACTCGGTGAAATCGAACTGCAGTCCTGGCTGAATGAGCCTCTGGACGCAGAAATCTCACTCAGACAGAGTGCGGGTGTAGATCCGGGTGATGTATTCGTCAATGTGGCACCGGAGGCTGCTTATCAACGAGTTGGCCTGGAACGGAACCAGTTTCTGAGCAAACTCAAGTTCGAGGTTGTAACGGGCTCCGATGGCAACCTTGCAATTAACGTGTCGTCCCGTGAGCCGGTGCGTGAACCATACCTGAACTTCCTGCTGGAACTGACCTGGCCCAACGGTCGCCTGATGCGGGAGTATGCGGTTCTGGTTGATCCCCCGATCTATGCCGAGGAATCAGGTGTTCAGGAGCAGGTGAGCACCCCTGTATCGTCGGCGGCATCTGCGCCGGCACGTCAAACCACGACTCGCAGTCCGGAATCGATTCGTCGCGAGGCGGCTGTACAGCGTGCGCCGGCCCGGGGCTACCAGCCTGACACCTTTGGTCCGACCGGACCGTCTGACACGCTTTGGATGATTGCCCAGCGCATGAGGCCGGATAGTTCTGTGTCCATGCAGCAAATGATGCTGGCTATACAGGATCTTAATCCGGATGCGTTTATCGACGGCAATATCAACAAGCTGAAACGCGGGCAGGTACTTCGTGCTCCTACCCTTGATCAGATCCAGAGCCGCACCAAAGCCGAGGCCAATCGTGTTGTTGCCCGACAGAACGAGGAATTCCAGTCTCCACGCCCTGTTGATGCAACCCGTACCGCCCAGGCGGAATCCGCTCCGGCACAGGCAGCTGGCACAGCCGGTGCCGACGGCACCGACGAACTGAAACTGCTGGTAGCCGAGGAAGAAACGTCTCCCCGTACCGATGACGAAGGCGGTTCAGCCGGTGGAGATGGCGAACAGGCTGGCGGTGCAGACGCCGGTAATGCCGTTGCCATGGAAGAGCTGGATGCGACTCGTCGTGAAAACGAAGAGCTGTCCAGTCGCCTGCAGGATATGCAGGAACAGGTTCAGACCCTGCAACGCCTGCTCGAGCTGAAGAACAGCCAGTTGGCAGAACTTCAGGGTATGACCCAGGAAGAAGCTGCTGCTGCGCTCGCGGCCGAGGGTGACAGTGCCCAGGCCGGTGCCGCAGGTGCGGACGCCGATGCTGAGGGTGAAACCACCGCGGCTACGGAGTCTGCTGACGCAGAAGAACCGGCGGCTCAGGCCGGCGAAAGCGCTGAGGCCCGGGAAGGTGAAAGTGCTGAGGCCCAGGAAGGTGAAAGTGCTGAAACTGAGGCTGGCATGGCTGAAGGCAGCGCGGACACGACTGCCGCAATGTCTGGTGACGGCGAGCAAGCGGAAGCCAGTGCTGCTGAAGGTGAGAGTGAAAACGCCGAGGCTCCCGCGGAGGCCGAAGCCGATGCATCTGGTTCTGGTCAGGCTGACGTAGCGGGTGCTGATACGGCTGCACAGCCTGATACCGAGTCTGCAGAAGCGACAGAAGCTGCTGAAGCCGACGACGCCCCTGCAGCGGCTGCAGCTCCGGCTCAGGAAGAATCCAGGGCCCAGCCCAAGCCCTCTCAGACTGCGCCTGCCAAAGAGAAGGGCTTCTTCGGTCAGTTCATGGACACGGTTCTGGGCAACCCGATGTACCAGATTGCTCTGGGTGGTGGCCTGATTCTGTTGCTCCTGCTTCTGCTACTGGTGGCTCGTAAAAACGCCAAGCGCGAGAAGGATTTCTACGATGAGTTCAATCGTGGTGAAGACGATTCGGCAGATGATTCGGTAGACCTTGGCCCCGCAGCGGCTGTTGCCGGCAGCGACCAGGAAGAAACTGCCGATGCGCTGACAGAAGCCGAGACCTACATTGCCTACGGTCGTAACGACCAGGCCATCGAAGTCCTGGAAACCGCAATTTCCCGCGAGCCCAGCCGCGCAGACCTGCGCCTGAAGCTGTTGTCTGTCTATGCAGATAACCAGGATCGTGATGCCTTCGAGAAGCAGTACGGTGAAGTGGCGGCACTGGAAGACGAGTCCGCCCTGCAGGAAGCGGAAGCCATTCGCGGCCGTCTGGGCGAAGCGGAGTCCATGCCCAGCATTGATGACCTGGAGTCCCAGCTGCGTTCTGATTCCTTCAGTCTGGCGGATAACGAACCGGGGCAGGCGCTTTCTTTCGAGACACCGGAGCAGGAGCCGGAAGAAGACTGGTCCCTGTCTGACGAGCTCAAGGCGGATGAATTTGAAGCCGCTGCCGATGAAGTGAAAGAAAACGAGTTCGGCGAGCTGGAATCCGACAGCTCACTCGAAACCGATGCAGACGACAATTCCGTTGAATTCGATCTCTCCGATTTCGAGCTGGACGCTGAAGATGCCGGTCTGGACCAGTTGGATTCCGAGCAGCCTGCTGAAGAAGAGATCGACCTCGGCCTCGAGGGCGAGTCGCTGGACGAATCCTTCCTGGACGAGCTGGATGCCGAGCTGGAGAAAGTATCCAGCGAGGATGACTCCCTGGAAGAGCTGGACCTTGAAGATTCTTCCCTTGAAGAGCTGGAACTGGACGTTTCCGACGAAGACCTGGCCCTGATGGAAGAATTCTCTGAAGACAGCGAGAGCCCGGAGGTCGACGAAGAACTGGGCCTTGAAGACGCCCTGCAGGAACTGGAGACCGAAGAAGAACCTCTTGGCGACTTGCCGGATGTTGATCCTGAACCTGAGGCTGAGGCGTCCGACACTGACGCAGAAGTTCCGGAAATCCCGGAAGAGGGCGCGTCAGACGAGGCGATTACTCCCGCTACCGGACTGGATATCGACGAAAGCGATCTTGAAGACGACGACTTCGATTTCCTGGCCGGCACCGATGAGGCTGCCACCAAGCTCGACCTGGCCCGTGCCTACATCGAGATGGGTGACAGCGATGGTGCCCGTGACATCCTGGAGGAAGTTGCACTGGAAGGTAACGATGATCAGAAAGCCGAGGCGCAGGAGCTCCTTAAAAATCTTTCCTGATCCGTTATAATCAGTTCCATCGTGGCAACAGCGCCGGCCTTTGTGCCGGCGCTTTGTTTTTCAGAAGACATCATTCCGGGCTGACCCTTGTTTCTTACTCCACAACCCCTGACCACAGACAACGCCATCGGTAACGGCCGTGTTGCCATTGCCTTCGAGTACGACGGCCGGCGCTTCCATGGCTGGCAGTTCCAGAAAAGCGGTGTGCGATCAGTGCAGGCCGAACTGGAAAAGGCTGTGGCAAAGGTGGCTGATCATCCGGTGGACCTGGTATGTGCCGGCCGGACCGATGCCGGGGTGCATGCCAGTTTTCAGATTGCCCATTTTGATACTCCCTCGGTACGCAACCTCCGGTCCTGGGTGATGGGTATGAACACTGCCTTGCCCGACGACATTGCCGTGCACTGGGCCGGCAACGGGGTTGACGACTTCCATGCCCGTTTTTCTGCGGTTTACCGCCGCTATCGGTATATCATTTACAACCATGCGGTCAGGCCGGGAATCCAGCGCGGGCAGGTGAGCTGGAACTTTCGCCCGCTGGACGAGCACAGAATGCACCAGGCCGCCCAGGCGCTTATTGGCGAGCACGATTTCACCTCATTCCGGGCAGCCGGCTGCCAGTCCCGTACGCCGGTGCGTTACATGGAGCGGATTTCGGTAACCCGAAGCGGCAGTTATGTCGTAATTGATGTGCAGGCCAATGCGTTTTTGCACCATATGGTTCGGAATATAGCCGGTGCCCTGATGGATGTGGGCACAGGAAAGGAATCGGTGGAGTGGGTTGGCGACGTGCTTGAGGCAAGGGATCGCAAGCTTGCCGGGGTCACTGCACCGCCACACGGGCTTTATCTGGTGGATGTGGGGTATCCTGACGGGTATGGTATTCCGAAAGCCCTGTGCGGGCCCGGTTTCGCCAGTCCCTGGTTTTCAGCCGAGGGGAACCAGCCCATTCCGCCAAGCCATATTCACCCGAAACAGCCGGTAACGGAATCATGACAACCCGCGTTAAGATCTGCGGCCTGACCCGGCCAGAGGATGTGGAAGCGGCCATTCGCGCCGGTGCAGATGCCATTGGCCTGGTGTTTTTCGACAAGAGCCCCCGGGCTGTTTCTGCAGAGCAGGCAAAACAACTTGCGGCCAGGGTTCCGGCCTTTGTCACGCTGACCGGACTATTCGTTAATCCGGAGCCAGCGTTCGTCAAACAGGTGCTTGAACAGGTGCCGCTGGACTTGCTGCAGTTTCACGGCGACGAAACGCCGGAATTCTGCGCCTCTTTCGGCCGGCGCTGGATTAAAGCGGTCCGGGTTCAGGAAGCCGGCCAGATCGAACAGGCCTTCGTGGACTACCAGAATGCCTGTGGTCTGCTGGTGGATGCCTGGGATCCGGACCGTTACGGCGGTACAGGTCATTCCTTCAACTGGCAGCTGATTCCGGAACAACGGCCGCTGCCCCTGATATTGGCCGGTGGTTTGTCATCTGCTAACGTAGCCAGCGCTATCGAGCAGGTACGGCCCTGGGCTGTCGATGTGAGTGGTGGGGTAGAGCAGAGTAAAGGCAGGAAAGACGCCACCAAACTATCCGAATTCATTAAAGAGGTTCACCGTGTCTGTAAAACTGACTGAAGAAATGCTCAAGGCGCTTCCTGATGCGAAAGGCCACTTCGGTGCCTTTGGTGGCCGGTTTGTATCGGAAACCCTGATGGACTCCCTGATGACGCTCGAGCGGGAGTATCTGCGCCTGAAAGACGACCCTGAGTTTCAGGCTGCGTTCGACAAGGATCTCGCTGATTATGTAGGCCGCCCAAGCCCTCTTTACTTTGCCGAGCGCCTGACCCGTGAAACCGGTGGTGCCCAGATCTGGCTGAAACGGGAAGACCTGAACCACACCGGCGCCCACAAGGTGAACAACACGATCGGCCAGGCGTTGCTGGCCAGCTTCCTGGGCAAGAAACGCATTATTGCGGAAACCGGGGCCGGCCAGCATGGTGTGGCCACGGCTACCGTGTGTGCCCGTCTGGGTCTCGAATGCCACGTGTTTATGGGCTCTGAAGACGTCAAGCGCCAGTCCCTTAACGTGTACCGGATGAAACTGCTGGGTGCCACGGTGCATGCCGTTGAGAGTGGTACCAAAACCCTGAAAGACGCCATGAACGATGCCATGCGTGACTGGGTAGCGAACGTGGATGAGACGTTCTACATCATCGGCACCGTGGCTGGCCCGCATCCGTACCCGTTGCTGGTGCGCGACTTCCAGTCTGTGATCGGCCGTGAAACCCGTCGCCAGTCGCTGGAGAAAACCGGCAAACTGCCGGATGCCCTGGTAGCCTGCGTGGGTGGTGGTTCGAACGCAA
The DNA here is from genome assembly GCF_016464245.1 of Marinobacter sp. bablab_jr003. Taxonomy (NCBI): domain Bacteria; kingdom Pseudomonadati; phylum Pseudomonadota; class Gammaproteobacteria; order Pseudomonadales; family Marinobacteraceae; genus Marinobacter; species Marinobacter sp. bablab_jr003. Next base: position 160,902 of record NZ_JADARC010000108.1, on the reverse strand, counting down.
TCGGAATGTTCTACCCGTTCCTGACCGACGAATCTGTTGAGCTTTACGGCGTGGAAGCCGGTGGCCTGGGCATTGAAACCGGCCAGCATGCCGCACCCCTGTGTGCCGGCCGCCCGGGCGTACTGCACGGTAACCGTACTTACCTGATGGAAGACGAAAATGGCCAGATTGCCGGCACCCATTCGGTCAGCGCAGGCCTGGACTATCCGGGCGTAGGGCCCGAGCATTCCTGGTTGAAGGATATTGGCCGCGCCAACTACGTTTCGGTAACCGACGAAGAAGCGCTGGACGGTTTCCGTAAACTGACCCGTATTGAAGGTATCATGCCGGCACTGGAGTCTGCCCATGCGGTGGCCTACGCCCTCAAGCTGGCTGCTACTATGGACAAAGACCAAATGCTGGTCATCAATGTCTCCGGTCGTGGCGACAAAGATATTCACACCATTGCCCAATTGGATGGCATCGAGATCTGAAGGTATCAGGAGCAGGCATGAGCCGAATTGAAGGTGTACTGAAATCACTGAAAGAGCAGGGCCGGAAGGCCCTGATCCCCTATATCACGGCCGGTGATCCGCACCCGGATCAGACCGTGGGCCTGATGCACACACTGGTGGCGGCCGGTGCCGATATCATCGAGCTGGGCGTGCCGTTCTCGGATCCGATGGCAGACGGCCCGGTTATCCAGCTGGCCTGTGAGCGGGCGCTGAAGTTCAACACGTCGCTGCGCGATGTGCTGGGTATGGTGAAAGAGTTCAGGAAAACCGATATTGACACGCCGGTCGTGTTGATGGGCTACCTCAACCCCATGGAAGCCATGGGTTATGAGGCGTTCGCCAATGCCGCTGCCGATGCGGGCCTTGATGGCGTGCTGACGGTAGACCTGCCGCCGGAAGAGGCGGATCAGGTGGCCCCGCTGTTCGCCGAACGCAAGCTGGATCCGATCTTCCTGCTGGCGCCGACCACCACGGATGAGCGAATCAGGGCAATCAGTGAGCACTCTTCCGGCTATGTGTACTATGTTTCTATCAAGGGTGTGACCGGCTCTGCCACCATTGACGTCGACGAAGTTGCCCGGAAAGTAGCACACGTGCACGAACTGACCGCTCTGCCGGTAGGTGTCGGCTTTGGTATCCGTGATGCCGAAACTGCCGCCGCAGTAGGCAGAGTATCCGATGGTGTAATTGTTGGCAGCGTGCTGGTGGATACAATAGCCCGACACCAGACAGATCCGGACGGTCTTCGTAAGGCCCTGACCGATCTGTTGCACCCGATGCGCGAGGCTCTGGACAGTCTCTCCTGAGTTAACGGCGTCCAGGCATCAAAGGACAGGATGAAAGCATGAGTAACTGGCTGGAAAAGATCATGCCGAGCAAGATTCGCTCGGAATCACGGCAGCGTACCGGCGTGCCGGAAGGTTTGTGGAAAAAATGCCCCAAGTGTGGCGCCTTCCTGTACAAGCCGGAGCTCGAGAAGAATCTCGACGTTTGCCCGAAGTGTAACCACCACATGCGGGTAAACGCCCGTCGTCGGCTGGATATCTTCCTGGACAAAGACGGCCGTGAGGAAATCGCTGCGGATCTCGAGCCTTCCGATCGCCTGAAGTTCAAAGACACCAAGCGTTACAAGGATCGCCTGTCGGCAGCCCAAAAAGCCACGGGCGAGAAAGACGCACTGGTGGCCTTCAAAGGCACGACCATGGGTGTTCCGCTGGTTGCCTGCGCTTTTGAGTTCAACTTCCTGGGCGGTTCCATGGGCCAGGTTGTGGGTGAGAAGTTCGTCCAGGCTGCCAATGTGGCCCTGGAACACCGTATTCCCCTTGTGTGCTTCTCTGCCAGTGGTGGTGCCCGTATGCAGGAGGCGATCCTGTCGCTGATGCAGATGGCGAAAACCGCTGCGGTCCTCGAGCGCATGAAGGAAGAGGGGATTCCCTACATTTCCGTGCTCACCGACCCGGTATTCGGTGGCGTGTCTGCGAGCCTGGCCATGCTGGGCGACCTGAACATTGCCGAGCCCTATGCGCTGATCGGTTTTGCCGGCCCGCGGGTTATCGAGCAGACCGTGCGTGAGAAACTGCCGGAAGGCTTCCAGCGCAGCGAATTCCTGCTGGAGCACGGTGCCATCGACATGATCCTGCACCGTCATAACATGCGTGAGCGTATTGCCCACCTGCTGGCCAAGTTCACCGGTGGTGAGAAGCCGGGGACCGAGGCTCCGATCGAATTCGAAATCACCGAGAAACCCGATACAGATGAACCCTCCGGGCATTGATCCCTCCCCGGCGCCGGCATCCAGCCCCGGCGCCGGGGCTTCCGTTCAGGACTGGCTGAACTGGCTTGAAGCCATCCATCCTACCGAAATCGACCTTGGCCTGGACCGCGTTCTGGTGGTTCTTCGCCGCCTGTTCCCGCGCAAGCCCAATGCCCGGATCATTACCGTGGCGGGTACCAATGGCAAGGGCACCACAGTTGCCACCCTGGAAAAGCTGTTGCTGGCAGCGGGCCGCACCACCGGGGCTTACACCTCTCCGCATCTCCAGGACTACAACGAACGGGTTCGCCTGAATGGCACAGATATTTCAGACCCGGTCTTGGTGAGCGCTTTCGAGAAAGTGGAAGAAGCCCGGGGCAAGGAATCCCTGACGTATTTCGAGTTCGGCACCCTGGCTGCGTTTGTCGCATTTGCCGATGCCGGCGTGGAAGACTGGATACTCGAGGTTGGCCTGGGCGGCAGGCTTGATGCCGTGAACGTGCTCGATGCTGATTTCGCAGTCATTACCTCCATTGATATCGACCATATCGGCTTTCTGGGTGATAACCGGGAAGTGATCGGTTTTGAGAAGGCTGGCATTTTACGGCCCGGAATTTTTGCCGTGTGTGCCGACCCGGAGCCGCCAGCTTCGGTTTTGCAGCAAGCGGCCGCGCAGAAAGTGGACCTTCAGGTAACCGGAAGGGATTACCAGCTGGCACAGGCCAATGGTGATGCCAATACCGTTGAACTGACCGTGGCGGGTGACCAAATCAAGCTTCCGGCCGGCCCCCTGCCGGTACAAAGTGTTGCCGCAGCGGTTGTGCTGGCTCATAAGTTACTGCCAGATGTGGCGCCGTCATCGCTGGGTGATATTGCCCGAACGGTCAGTGTTCCCGGGAGATTTGAGCTGCTGGGCAGCAGTCCGTTTTTGCGGGCAGACGTTGGCCATAATCCCCACGCGGCGCGCTGGCTTTCCGGGCAGGTCTCGGCTGGTCGCCGTAAAGGCTCAAAGGTGCATGCGGTCTATGCGGCACTGGCAGATAAAGACGTAGAAGGCGTGATGACGGCGATGAAGTCTGTGGCCGATCAGTGGTATTTCGCCGGGCTGGACGTTCCCCGTGGCCTCGCCGTTGACCAGCTGGTCTCCCATGCGCGCGCCTGTGGCATCACCGATGGTGAGGGCTATGGCTCGGTCAGTCAGGCGTTGGATGCGGCTATCGCCAATGCCCGTCCGGATGACTGTATCGTGGTGTTCGGTTCTTTCTATACCGTTGCCGAGGCCCGGGCGAAGTTGGCGGGTGCCGGTTCTTAAACTTTGTCCATTCCCGTGCGGTGGGCTTGGACTTGGCGCAGGTGGCGGTTAGTATCGTGGTGAACGGATAATGAACGGGAGCCGTCAACGGTGGATGGATTGAAGCAACGGATAATCGGCGCGCTGGTACTGATTTCACTGGCGGTTATTTTTGTCCCGATGATTTTTGATGAGCCGCACTCGGAACGTCAGTCCACACCGATCACCATCCCTGAAGAGCCACCGTTCCCGGAAGTGGATATGCCGGCCGAGCCGGACGCCCGGAATTTCGAAGAGCCTGAAACAGACGATTCGAGCGTCGGTTACCGAATGGTTGAAGAGCCTGCAGAGGCCGATGCTGCGGTAGCGGAAACAGTTGAAGAGCCAGCTTCTCAAACAGCTACGGAAGCAACTCCTGCGCAAACAGCTTCGCAGGCAGAACCACAGCAAGCGCCAGAGCCACAGCAGGCAACCGAACCGGTGGCCAGTGTCAGTGAGCCCGAGCAACCCAAGGAGTTCTCCAAAACCCTTGAGGGAGCCTGGATTGTCCAGCTTGGCAGCTTCGGCAACGCCGATAATGCCCGTCGCCTGCGGGACAAGGTAATCGAGATGAAGTACGGAGCGCACCTGCAGCAAGTGACCCGTGGCGACACCGAATTGACCCGCGTGTTCAGTGGCCCCTTTGTGAGCGAAGCTGAAGCGAAGAAGGCAAAGGCCGTACTCGACAAGGAATTCAATCTGAACAGCCTGGTGACCACTGGCGGTAAATAATCCGCCAGCGCCGGAAATCAACCGCTGTTTTGGGCACTCTGCAGTTTGGTGCGGTGCGGTTTCCTGATAGAATTCGCGTTTCCTTTTCTACACCGGGATGTTCATGGAAACGCTGATCTGGATTGACTGGGTCATCATTGCCCTCATTACAGTTTCCACGGTTATCAGTCTCAAGCGTGGCTTCGTAAAAGAAGCCCTTTCGCTGGTAACCTGGATTGGCGCGTTTATCATCGCCCGAACCTTTCACCCCCAGATGCAATCGCTGCTGGAATCTTCGGTTGAAACACCGTTAGTGCGGCTGATCGCCGCGTTCGCGATTCTTTTTTTCGGCACCCTGATTATCGGTGCGATCATCAATAACATGATCGGCCATCTGGTCCGGGCCACCGGTTTGTCCGCGACAGACCGGGTGCTGGGCATGGGGTTTGGCCTGCTGAGGGGCGTGGTGGTGGTTATCGTCGCTATCGCATTTACCCGATACACGCCGCTGGCACAGGATACCTGGTGGAAAACCTCAGTGATGATTGACCGGCTTGCAGTAGTCGAAGACTGGTCACGCCGGACACTGGGGGATGAATTTGCCCGTTTTCTCGGGCCGGCAGACAAAGCGCAGGAACAACCCGTACCTGCTAACGAAATCGAAGACGTGCAACCCGCGTCTGCATCCCGATAACATTCAGTTCTAACACTCGGAGAGTTGCCCAGCCATGTGTGGCATTGTCGGTATTGTCAGTACTTCCAACGTTAATCAGCTGCTTTACGATGCGCTGACCGTTCTTCAGCACCGTGGCCAGGATGCGGCGGGAATTGTGACCTTCCAGGACAACCGGTTTTACCTGCGCAAGGACAACGGGCTGGTTCGGGATGTATTCCACACCCGGCACATGCGCCGCCTGGTGGGTAACGTGGGCATCGGCCATGTCCGTTATCCGACTGCCGGCAGCTCAAGCTCGGCAGAAGCCCAGCCGTTCTATGTGAACAGCCCCTACGGTATTACCCTGGCCCATAACGGCAACCTCACCAACGCCGACGACCTTGCCGAGGACCTGTTCCGCACCGACCTGCGCCATATCAACACCAATTCAGACTCCGAAGTCCTGCTGAACGTGTTCGCCCACGAACTGCAGAAGCAGGGCAAGCTGAACCCCACCAAGGATGAGATCTTCTCGGCGGTGCGGGCCGTGCACAAGCGCTGTCGCGGTGCCTATGCCGTTATCGCCATGATTACCGGCTACGGTATTGTCGGATTCCGTGATCCCAACGGTATCCGCCCGGCCTGCTACGGTGTGCGCGAGAACGAAAGCGGCCAGAAGGAATACATGATCGCTTCTGAAAGCGTGGCCCTGAACGCCGCCGGCTTCACCATGGTGCGGGATATTGCACCGGGCGAGGCGGTGTATATTGAAACCGACGGCACCCTCTACAGCGAGCAGTGCGCCGAGGCGCCCAAGCTATACCCCTGTATTTTCGAGCACGTTTACTTTGCCCGCCCGGATTCCATCATGGACCGCGTATCTGTGTACAAGGCCCGCCTGCGCATGGGTGAAGTGCTGGCAGATAAAGTGCTGCGCGAACGCCCGGAACATGACATCGACGTGGTGATTCCGATTCCCGACACCAGTCGTACCTCTGCCATGCAGATGGCTTACCAGCTGGGCGTGAAGTACCGCGAAGGCTTCATCAAGAACCGTTACATCGGCCGTACCTTCATCATGCCGGGCCAGAAGATGCGCAAGAAGTCCGTGCGCCAGAAGCTGAACCCGATTGACCTGGAATTCCGCGGCAAGAACGTGATGCTGGTGGACGACTCCATTGTTCGCGGCACCACCTGTAAGGAAATCGTACAAATGGCCCGGGACGCCGGCGCCCGCAACGTTTACTTTGCCTCGGCCGCGCCCCCTGTTCGCTACCCGAACGTGTACGGCATCGACATGCCGTCTGCCAATGAACTGATTGCCCACGACCGCACGGTTGAGGAAGTTCGCGGCCTGATTGGCGCTGACTGGCTGGTATACCAGGACCTTGAAGACCTGGTGGCCTGTGTGGACGACGTTAACGATGATATCGATGGCTGGGAATGTTCGGTATTCACTGGCGAATACGTGACCGGTGATGTCGATGCCGCCTACCTGGCGCGCCTGGAAGACCAGCGCAACGACACCAAGCGTTCCGGTGGCCAGGTGATGGACGAAGATAACGGTATTATCGACCTGCACAATGATGAAGACTGACGCCAGCACTAGGAGAACCCGATGACTTACGGCCGCGAAGAACAGCTCTGGATTCCGGAATCGGATCTTGACGGCATGTCTGTGGACACCCTGGCGGTCAGGGCAGGGCAGATCCGTACCGGGCAGCTGGAACACAGTGATGCGATTTTCCCGACATCCAGCTTTGTCTACGGTAGTGCCGCCCAGGCGGCGGCGCGCTTTGGAGGCGAGGAGCCGGGTAACATCTATTCCCGCTTTACCAACCCCACGGTGCAGGCCTTCGAAGGCCGGATTGCGGCGATGGAAGGCGGCGAGAAAGCCGTCGCCACCGCCTCCGGCATGGCGGCGATTCTCAGCACCTGTATGGCGCTGCTGAAAGCCGGGGACCATGTGATTTGCTCCCGGGGCGTGTTCGGCACCACCAACGTGCTGTTCCAGAAGTACATGGCGAAATTCGGGGTGGAAACCACCTTTATGTCCCTGACCGATATGGAGCAGTGGCAGGCCGCGGTGCGGCCGGAAACCCGCATGCTGTTTATCGAAACCCCTTCGAATCCTTTGTGCGATGTGGCCGATCTTGCTGCACTGTCGGCACTGGCCCATGCCAACGATGCCCTGTTTGTGGTTGATAACTGCTTCTGCACCCCGGTGCTCCAGCGCCCGCTGGAACATGGCGCAGACCTGGTAGTGCATTCGGCCACCAAGTACCTGGACGGTCAGGGCCGTTGTGTCGGCGGCGTGGTTGTTGGCCCGGCAAAGTACCTGGACGAAATTTACGGTTTCATCCGCTCTGCCGGCCCCACCATGAGCCCGTTCAACGCCTGGGTGTTCCAGAAGGGCCTGGAAACCTTACCGATTCGTATGCGAGCTCACTGTGCCAATGCGTTAGAGTTGGCTCGTTGGCTGGAACAGCAGCCGGAGGTTGAAAAGGTGTTCTATGCCGGCCTGGAAAGCCATCCCCAGCACGAGCTGGCCAAACGCCAGCAAGACGGCTTTGGCGGTGTGGTGTCGTTCCAGGTGAAAGGCGGGCGGGAGCAGGCGTGGCGGTTTATCGATGCCACCCGGATGATTTCCATCACCGCAAACCTGGGCGATGTGAAAACCACCATCACCCATCCGGCAACCACCACCCACGGGCGGCTGGCGCCGGAAGACAAGGCCAAGGCAGGCATCACCGAAAACCTGATTCGGTTGTCTGTTGGCATAGAAGCCATAGATGACCTGAAAACCGATCTGGATCGAGGTTTTCAGGCACTGAAAGATTAAACTCACTGACGGTTTGGGCATTCATGGCGGAATCCGCTAAAGCGAAAAAAGCAGTATCAGCCGAGCTGACGGAAAAACAGAAACGCTTTCGCCGCCTGATGGCACAGGGCGCCCGTGAAGGGGCTGTCATCGGCCTGATAGTGCTTTGCATCTATCTGGCCATGGCCCTGTTTACCTTCAGCCCGTCTGATCCCGGCTGGGCCAGTATCGGCCACGACACCAGCGTACAGAACTACGCAGGGCGTACCGGCGCCTGGCTGGCCAGCCTGCTGATGGATTTCTTCGGCCACGTTTCCTGGCTGTTTCCTGCCATGATTGCCGGTTATGCAGTCATGCTTATTCGCCTGCGTAACCAGTCACTGGATTTGCACTGGCCGTTGTTCATGGTGCGCTTCGGTGGCTTCCTGCTGATCCTGCTCTCTGCCACCAGCCTGCTGTCACTGTATTCGGTGTTCGGGCTGGGGGAATCCTCCGGTGGTGTCATGGGCATGGCGGTGTCGGAAGCCATGGTGCGCTTCTTTAACTTGCCAGCCACCACACTGCTGTTGATTGCGATCTTCCTGTTTGCCCTGACGGTCACCATTGGTTTGTCCTGGTTCCGGCTGATGGACCAGGTGGGGGCCTTAACCCTGAAGGCCGGGCTGGCCTTCAAGGCGCTGTTTACCCGCGCGGGTAACAAAGCCGAGAAACCCGAACGGCCCGCAAAGCCGGAACCCGAGCCGCCGGTTATTCGGGACAAGGTGGCTGATGAAGGTCCGGACAGCACCCAACCAAAATCCGGGCGTTGGTGGAACCGTCTGTTCCGCCGCCGCGCCAAGGTCGCCAACAAAGAGCAGAAGGCGCCTGCACCGAAAGTCCGTAAAGAACCCGGGCTGGAGGGCCTTGCCAATGTAGACCCGGAACCGGTGCAGCTGGAAAGCTTCAGCTCCCGTGAAGTCGACGAGCCCCGGCCCGAGCCGGCTCTCAGCTCCGACAAACCGGCTCCTCAAGCCAGCCGGTCCCTGAAGATTTCTCCGTTCAAGAAAGACGAGCAGAAACCGTCGGACAAGAAGGCTTCGAACAAGCAGGCGTCGCTACTCGAGGACATCGAGAGCCCGATTCCGCCCATTTCCCTGCTGGACCCGGCCGAAGAGCACAAAGAAAAAGGCTACTCCGAGGAATCCCTGGAACACATGTCCCGCCTGCTGGAAGAAAAGCTGGCCGATTTCGGGGTGTCCGTCGAGGTTGTAGAAGTAAACCCCGGGCCGGTCATTACCCGGTTCGAGATCAAGCCTGCGGCCGGGGTGAAAGTCAGCAAGATTTCCAACCTGGCCAAAGACCTCGCCCGCTCCCTGGCGGTGCTCAGCGTTCGGGTTGTGGAAGTGATTCCCGGAAAATCCGTAGTGGGTATCGAGATACCGAACGAAGAGCGGGAAATCGTGCGCCTGAGCGAGGTGCTGGGCGCCCGGGTATTCACCGAATCGTCGTCTGCGCTGACCCTGGCCTTGGGTAACGACATCGGTGGCAACCCCATGGTGGCCAACCTGGCCAAGATGCCGCACCTGCTGGTGGCCGGTACCACCGGTTCCGGTAAGTCTGTGGGTGTGAATGCCATGCTGTTGAGTATGCTGCTGAAGGCTACTCCGGAAGAAGTTCGCTTCATCATGGTAGACCCGAAGATGCTGGAACTGAGCATCTATGACGGCATTCCCCACCTGCTGGCCCCGGTCGTAACCGACATGAAAGAAGCCGCCAACGCATTGCGCTGGTGTGTGGCCGAAATGGAGCGCCGCTACCGCCTGATGGCGAATCTGGGTGTGCGAAACATTGCCGGTTACAACAAGAAGGTGAAGGACGCCCGCGCCGAAGGCGAACCTTTGCTGGATCCGCTCTGGAAACCGGACGAATACCTGGCCAATGACGAGCAGGAACGCCCGGAACTCGACACCCTGCCGTTTATCGTGGTGGTGATCGACGAATTCGCTGACATGATGATGATTGTCGGCAAAAAGGTGGAAGAGCTGATTGCCCGTATCGCCCAGAAAGCCCGGGCGGCCGGTATCCACCTGATCCTGGCCACCCAGCGGCCGTCGGTGGACGTGATTACCGGCCTGATCAAGGCCAACATCCCGACCCGGATTTCGTTCCAGGTGTCGTCCAAGATCGACTCACGCACAGTACTGGACCAGGGCGGGGCAGAGCAGCTGCTGGGCCACGGTGACATGCTGTACCTGCCGCCGGGCTCCGGCCTGCCGGTTCGGGTTCACGGTGCCTTTGTGGACGATGACGAAGTGCATCGGGTCGTCAGCGCCTGGAAAGCCCGGGGCGAGCCGGAATACGTGGACGACGTCCTTAATGGCGCCGAGGGTGAGAACCTGCCGGGCGTTCCAACCCTCTCGGAAGGGGGCGGTGGAGACGAAGGGGATGCCCTGTTTGACGAGGCGGTGGCCTTTGTCACAGAAAACCGGCGGGTGTCGATCTCGTCGGTGCAGCGTAAATTCAAAATCGGCTACAACCGGGCCGCCAATCTGGTGGATGCCATGGAAGCTTCCGGTGTGGTCAGTCCGGCGGGACACAATGGCGCACGTGAAGTGCTGGCGCCCCCGCCGCCACGAGACTAGGAGATCAACTATGCTAGGTGCTTTGAAGGCTACTATGATCAGATCACTGCTGGCCGGGTTTGCGTTGGTGGCGGCCCTTGGCTCGGCAGCACCGGCCCTGGCTGACAGCGAGCAGGAATCCCTGAAAGCGGCAGAGCAGCTGTCCGCCATGTTGCGCAGCTACGAAACCTACCAGGCCCGGTTTATCCAGATTGTGGTGGACTCCAGCGGTGGCCGCGTGCAGGAAACCCGGGGCAACCTGAAGGCCAAGCGCCCGGGCCTGTTCTACTGGGAAACCGGTGCGCCGCTGTCCCAGTTTATTGTCAGTGATGGTGAAAAAGTGGAGGTTTACGATCCGGACCTGGAGCAGGTGACCATCCATACCCTGGATGACCGTATCCAGACTACTCCGGCGCTGTTGCTTAGTGGCGAGGTGGGTAACCTGAATGAAAGCTACAGGGTGTCCGGTCGCAGTATCGGGGAAGATACCCGGGAGTTTACCCTGGAGCCCCGCAGCGCCGATTCGCTGTTCACCTCTTTGCGCCTGAGCTTCTACGATGGTGAGCTGCAGGAAATGCGCATGGAGGATTCCCTGTCCCAGATGAGCATTCTCAGCTTTGACGAGATCCGCCTGAACGAAGACATTGAACGCAGCGCCTTCCGGCTGGAATACCCGGAGGAGGTTGATGTTATCCGGGACGGCGTCTGATGCAGGACAGCCTGTTTCAGACTGAAGCCGGTTTCCAGCCGCTGGCCGCCCGCATGCGGCCGGCAACCCTTGATGACTACGTAGGCCAGAAGCACCTCGTTGGTCCCGGCAAGCCCCTGCGCCGGGCCGTAGAACAGGGCCAGTTGCACTCCATGATCCTGTGGGGGCCGCCCGGGGTGGGCAAAACCACCTTTGCCCGGTTGCTGGCCAATGTTGGCGAGCTTTCCTATGAAACCCTGTCTGCCGTACTTAGCGGGGTGAAAGAAATCCGCGAAGTGGTGGAGCGGGCCCGCAATCGCAAACAATCCCAGGGCCGCGAAACCCTGCTGTTTGTGGATGAAGTACACCGCTTCAACAAAAGCCAGCAGGACGCGTTTCTTCCGCATATCGAGAATGGCACCTTCATCTTTGTGGGCGCCACTACGGAAAACCCTTCCTTCGAGCTGAACAGCGCCCTGTTATCCCGCACGCGGGTTTACGTGCTCAAAAACCTTGAGCGGGATGACATCCTGCAACTCCTGCACCGGGCGCTCACCAGTGATGCCGGTTTTGGCGGCAGACTGCTGATTGACAAAGACGTACTGGAGACCCTGGCCGAATCCGCCGGTGGCGATGCCCGCCGCGCCCTGAATATCCTGGAAGTCGCGGCCGACCTGGCAGACCCGGAAGGCCCCGAATCCAGTCGCATTACCGCCGCCACCCTGGAACAGGTGCTGCAAACCAGTTTGCGCCGCTTCGATAAGGGCGGCGACGTGTTCTACGACCAGATCTCCGCTCTGCACAAATCCGTACGCGGATCCAACCCGGATGGCTCCCTGTACTGGCTGTGCCGGATGCTCGACGGCGGTTGCGATCCCCTCTACGTGGCGCGGCGGCTGGTGCGGATTGCCAGCGAGGATATCGGCAACGCGGACCCCCGGGCGCTGCAGATCACCATGCAGGCCTGGGATGCACAGGAAAGGCTCGGCTCTCCGGAAGGGGAACTGGCCCTGGCCCAGGCGGTTACCTACCTGGCCATGGCGCCCAAGAGCAATGCGGTCTACAAGGCCTACAACCAGTGCATGGCCGACATTCGCAAAGACCCGGATTATGAAGTGCCGGTACACCTGCGAAATGCCCCGACCAAGCTCCTCAAAAGCATGGGCCATGGCGAGGAATACCGTTACGCCCATGACGAGCCGGATGCCTTCGCCGCCGGCGAATCCTACCTGCCGGAAGCCATCCACCAGCGCCGTTATTACGAACCGGTGATGCGCGGGCTGGAAATCAAGCTGGCCGAAAAACGCCAACGGCTCGACGCCCTGGATGCCCAAAGCCCGAAAAAGCGCTATTGATACTCCCGGTTTACTGAATTTATGCCGGGCGCAGGGCTGAAGGTGGTCAGCAGCACTGCGGCAGGTATAATGCCGCTATATTCTAATTCATTCGTTAACCGGAAAATTCAGGAAGATCATGCTCGATCCGAAACGTGTCCGTACCCAGACTGAAGAAATCGCCCGCCGGCTGGCCATTAAGAACTTCGAGTTTGATGTGGCTACATTCGAACGGTTAGAGGAAAGCCGCCGAGCCATCCAGGTTCGTACGGAAACACTGCAGAGCGAGCAGAACAAGCGTTCCAGGTCCATCGGCAAGGCCAAGGCATCTGGCGAGGATATCAAGCCTTTGCTGGAGGAAGTGGACAACCTGAAGCGCCAGAAAGCTGAAGCGGAAGACGAATTGCGTTCTGTCCAGGAATCCCTGAATGCCTTCTTCGCCGGAATTCCCAACCTGCCGGACGAAGACGTTCCGGCGGGCAAGAATGAAGACGACAACGTCGAAACCCGCCTGTGGGGCACGCCCCGGGAATTCGACTTTGAGCCGAAAGATCACGTGGCACTGGGTGAAGACCTGAAAGGCCTGGATTTCGAGAAAGCCAGCCAGCTGGCCCATTCCCGGTTTGCCGTTATGCGCGGCCAGCTGGCCCGTCTGCACCGGGCCCTGGCCCAGTTCATGCTCGACCTGCACACCGAAGAGCATGGTTACACCGAGGCCTATGTGCCTTACCTGGTGAATGCCAATACCCTGTTTGGTACCGGTCAGTTGCCGAAGTTCGAGGAAGACCTGTTCCGTACCGCCGGTGACAACCCGCTGTACCTGATTCCGACGGCGGAAGTGCCGGCCACCAACCTGGTGTCTGACACCATTCTGGATGATGCGGAGTTGCCGCTGCGCCTGGTTTGCCACACACCCTGTTTCCGCAGCGAAGCCGGCTCCTACGGCCGTGACGTGCGGGGCATGATTCGCCAGCACCAGTTCGACAAGGTAGAGCTGGTTCAGGTGGTGCGCCCGGAAGACTCCGCCAAGGCGCTGGAGCAGCTCACCGGCCACGCCGAGAAAGTGCTGCAGTTGCTGGAATTGCCGTACCGGGTAATGACCCTGTGTGGCGGCGATATGGGCTTCTCTGCGGCCAAGACCTTCGACCTGGAAGTGTGGCTGCCGGGGCAGGGCAAGTACCGTGAAATTTCGTCCTGCTCCAATACCCGCGATTTCCAGGCTCGCCGTATGCAGGCCCGTTGGCGCAACCCGGAAACCGGCAAGCCGGAGCCGGTACACACCCTCAATGGCTCCGGCCTGGCGGTAGGCCGCGCCATGATTGCGGTGATGGAAAACTACCAGCAGGCGGACGGCAGCATCCTCGTTCCGGAAGTGCTGAAGCCGTATATGAGAGGCCTGGACAGAATCCAATGAGCCAGAATAAAGAAGGTACTCCATCGCCAGGAGCGATTGGTGTGGCCTCTGCCGCACCAAGGTATCGGGCGAATCCGATTACCGAAAACCCGAACAACTCTGCCGGAGAGGTTGCCCTGGTGGGCGCCGGGCCCGGCGACCCCGAGTTGCTGACCCTGAAAGCCTGGCGGCTGATTACCAACGCGGAAGTGGTATTGTACGACCGCCTGGTGTCACCGGAAATCATGGCCCTGATTCCGGAAACTGCCGAGAAGATCCATGTCGGCAAGCAGCGTGCTAACCATACCCTGCCGCAGGATCAGATTAACCAGCGCCTGGTGGACCTGGCCCGTGAAGGGCATAAGGTAGTACGCCTGAAGGGCGGCGATCCGTTTATCTTCGGCCGTGGTGGCGAGGAAATCGAAACCCTGGCCCAGGCCGGGGTGCGGTTTCAGGTCGTGCCGGGTATCACCGCCGCCTCTGGTTGTTCGGCCTACGCGGGAATTCCGTTGACCCATCGGGACTATGCCCAGTCGGTCCGGTTTATTACCGGCCACCTGAAGAACGACAGTTGTGATCTGCCCTGGGCTGATTTTGTGCAGACCAGCCAGACCCTGGTGTTCTACATGGGGCTGGTGGGCCTGCCGATTATCAGTCGGGAGTTGATCGCCCACGGCATGGCGCCGGATATGCCGGTTGCACTGGTGTCAAAGGGCACCACGCCGGAGCAGGAAGTCATTACCGGTACGCTGGAGACCATCGTGGGTATCATCGAAAACCGGGAAGTGGCCGCGCCCACGCTGGTGATTATTGGCGAGGTGGTCACCCTGCGCAACCGCCTGGACTGGCTGGGCGTACAACCCGAGCCATATTGAGTTTGGCCAAACATCAGGCATAAAAAAAAACCGGAGCTGAATGGGCCCGGTTTTTTTATGCCTTGCGAATCGAATCAGTCGATTCGCTTGGGCAGTACGTCCTTGAGCTTTTCCCGCATGGTGCGGATCGCATTCTCGGTGGTTTCCCAGTCGATACATGCGTCGGTTACCGACACGCCGTACTTCAGGTCTGCCAGGTTTTCCGGAATAGACTGGTTGCCCCAGTTGATGTTGCTTTCCACCATCAGGCTCTGGATAGACTTGTTGCCTTCCAGGATCTGGTGGGTAACGTCCTGCATTACCAGCGGCTGGATGGCCGGGTCTTTGCTGGAGTTGGCGTGGCTGCAGTCCACCATGATGGACTTGCGCAGGTTGGCTTTCTCCAGCGCCTGCTCACACAGGGCAACGTTCACAGAATCGTAGTTGGGCTTACCACCGCCACCGCGCAGTACTACGTGACCGTAGTTGTTGCCCTTGGTGCGGATGATGGCGCCTTTACCCTGCTGGTCGATGCCCAGGAAGCTATGAGGATGGGAGACCGATTTCATGGCGTTAACAGCAACATCCAGGCTGCCGTCGGTGCCGTTCTTGAAGCCGATAGCCATAGACAGGCCACTGCTCATTTCCCGGTGGGTCTGGGATTCCGTGGTACGGGCTCCGATAGCAGACCAGGCGATGGTGTCCTGCAGGTACTGCGGAGAAATCGGATCCAGCGCCTCGGTTGCCGTTGGCAGGCCCAGTTCATTGATATCCAGCAGCAGGCGACGGCCGATGTGCAGGCCCTGTTCGATGTCGAAGGTATCGTTCAGGTGCGGATCGTTGATCAGGCCTTTCCAGCCAACGGTGGTCCGCGGCTTTTCGAAGTAAACCCGCATCACCAGCAGCAGGGTATCGCTGACTTCGTCGGCCAGTTTCTTCAGTCGGTTGGCATAGTCCCGGGCAGCGTCCACGTCGTGGATAGAGCAGGGGCCAACTACAATGAACAGACGGTGGTCTTTGCCGTCCATGATGTCGTAGATTGCCTGACGGCCGTTGGCCACGGTTTCTGCAGCGGTATCTGAAAGCGGCAGTTCGCTTTTCAGGGCTTCAGGAGTGATCAGTGGTTCCTGGCTGGCCACGTTCAGGTTTTCCAGTTTCTTGCCCGACATCTTGTAGTGCTTCCCCGGTGACTGAAGATTAACGCAAATGGTGCCGGCAGGCGGTTGTCCGCCCGCCGGTGAGCTGGTTAGTCTGCGTTATTTGGCAGTGCTTTTCAACGGCGGTGCTCAGTCGTCCAGCGAACCCATGCCGGAGATATTGGCGCCGGCGTCTACGTACAGAACCTCGCCAGTGATACCGGAGGCCAGGTCAGACGACATAAACGCAGCGGCGTTACCGACTTCAATTGTAGTCACGTTACGACGCAACGGAGCGCGCTTGGCGTTCTCGCTCAGCATACGGCGGAAGCTGGCGATACCGGAGGCGGCCAGGGTCTTGATCGGGCCGGCAGAAATCGCGTTCACCCGGATGCCTTCTTCGCCAAGGCTGGCGGCCATGTAACGGACGTTGGCTTCCAGTGAGGCCTTGGCCAGGCCCATCACGTTGTAGTTCTGCAGGACACGTTCGGCACCCAGGTAGCTCAGGGTCAGCAGGCTGCTGCCTTCGTGCATCATCTTGCGGGCACCCTTGGCCAGCGCTACGAAGCTGTAGGAGCTGATGTCGTGGGCAATCTTGAAGCCTTCGCGGGTGGTGACATCCACATAGTTGCCGTTCAGCTCGTGGGCCGGGGCAAAGCCAACGGCGTGGATGATGATGTCGATGTTGTCCCAGTGCTTGTTCAGCTCGGTGAACACATTCTCGATTTGCTCGTCGCTGGCGACATCGCAGGGCAGGGTGATGGTGCTGCCCCACTGTTCCGCGAATTTCTCAACGCGGGACTGCAGCTTTTCGTTCTGGTAGGTGAAGGCCAGTTCGGCGCCTTCACGGGCAAACGCCTCGGCAATGCCGTAAGCGATGGAATGCTTGCTGGCTACGCCAACAATCAGTGCTTTCTTGCCACTGAGAATTCCCATGGGTATCTGCTCCCTGTGTTCCTGTGATTTGCGCGTATTATCCCCGACCGGGGTACACGCGGGTAACGGTCAATTGGTCGTAGTCTGGTAGAAGAAGGCTGCGTTCAGCAATTCCCGGGTATACGGCTGTTCCGGTTGCCGGAAGATCTTCTCCGCATCGCCGTACTCCACGATGCTGCCATGATGGAGCACCAGCAGCTTGTGGCTCAATGCCCGGACGACGGCCAGGTCATGGCTGATAAAGATATAGCTTAACCGATATCGCTGCTGTATATCCCGCAACAGTTCGATCACCTGTTTCTGCACGGTTCGGTCCAGCGCGGATGTCGGCTCGTCCAGGATAATCAGCTCAGGTTGCAGAACCAGGGCACGGGCGATCGCAATGCGCTGGCGTTGCCCTCCGGAGAACTCATGGGGGTATCGGTGCCTGGCTTCCGGGTCCAGGCCGACATCCTGCAAGGCGCGGATGACACGGGCTTCGTGCTGGTCCTGGTTGTCCGGGTCGTGAATCGTCAGGCCTTCGCCGACAATTTCGGCAATGGACATGCGCGGGCTCAGGCTGCCGAACGGGTCCTGGAACACAATCTGGATACGCTTGCGCCAGGGCCGGAAGGCTTTCTGGGTGAGGTTGCCGATGTCGGTGCCACCCAGCTGGATGTTGCCGGTTGCGCCGGTGAGCTTTAACAACGCGTGGCCGATGGTGGTCTTGCCACTGCCGCTTTCACCGACAATGCCCAGGGTTTCCCCGGGGCGCACTGTGAAAGCCACGTCCCGAACGGCGTGGTAGCTCTCTTTTACCCGGCCAAACAGGTCCTTTTTGATGGGGAAGTGCACGTTCAGCTTATCGACTTTGATCAGCTCAGGGCCGCCGGTTTCTGCCGCAACCGGGTGTTCCGGTGGCTCCGCATCAATCAGCTTGCGGGTGTAGGGGTGGGATGGCGATTCAAACAGGGTGGCGACCGGTGCTTCTTCGACCCGTTTGCCGCGCTCCATAACCACCACGTTATCGGCATACCGGCGCACCAGGCTCAGATCATGGGTAATCAGCAGCATGGCCATACCGAGCTTCTGCTGCAGGGATTTCAGCAGTTCCAGCACCTGCTTCTGTACGGTGACATCCAGAGCGGTGGTGGGTTCGTCTGCAATCAGTAACTCCGGCTCGTTGGCCAGGGCCATGGCAATCATGACCCGTTGCTTCTGCCCACCTGAAAGCTGGTGCGGATAACTCTTGAGGCGACGTTCCGGTTCCGGAATGCCCACCAGCGCCAGCAGTTCCATGCATCGCGCCCGGGCTTGCTCGCCCCGCAGGCCCATGTGCAGTTCCAGCGTTTCGGTAATCTGCTTCTCTACCGTGTGCAGCGGGTTCAGGGACGTCATGGGCTCCTGGAAGATCATGCTGATCTTCCGCCCCCGGATTTGCCGCAACCGTTTTTCCGGGGCCTTCAGAAGGTCTTCGCCCTGATAGGTGATGCTGCCAGACGGATAGTCGGCGTGGCGCTCGTCCAGAAGGCGCAGTACCGACAGGGCGGAAACCGACTTACCGGAACCGCTTTCACCCACCAGCGCCAGGGTCTGGCCTTTGTTAATGGATAGGGACAGGTCATCCACCACCAGCGGGCCCTTGTCGAAACGGATGGAAAGCCCCGAGATGTTCAGTAGTTCGCTCATATCAGTTCTTTCTCGGGTCAAAGGCATCACGCACGGCTTCACCGGTAAACACCAGCAGGGTCAGCATTACGGACAAAGACACGAACGCCGAAATGCCCAGCCAGGGTGCGTGCAGGTTGGACTTGCCCTGGGCGATCAGTTCCCCCAGGGATGGCGACCCGGACGGCAGGCCGAAGCCCAGGAAATCCAGTGAGGTCAGGCCGGTAATGGCACCGGTCAGGATAAAGGGCAGGAAGGTGAGGGTGGCGACCATGGCATTGGGCAGTATGTGCCGGAACATGATGTGACGGTTCTCCAGGCCCAGGGCTCGGGCAGCCTTCACGTATTCGAAGTTTCGGGCCCGCAGGAACTCGGCGCGCACCACATCCACCAGCCCCATCCAGCTGAACAGCAGCATGATGCCCAGCAGCCACCAGAAATTGGGCTGAACGATAGCCGACAGGATAATCAGCAGGTAGAGCATGGGCAGGCCGGACCAGATTTCGATGAACCGTTGCCCGAACAGGTCAACCTTACCGCCGTAATAGCCCTGAATGGCGCCCACGATTACGCCCACAATACAGCTGGCAATGGTGAGGGTCAGGCCGAACACCACGGAAATTCGGAACCCGTAGATAACGCGGGCGGCGACATCCCGGCCCTGGTCATCGGTACCCAGCCAGTTCTCGGCACTGGGGGGCGCTGGTGACGGTACGTCGAGGTCGTAGTTGATGGTGTTGTAGCTGAAGCGGATTGGCGGCCAGATCATCCAGCCGTTAGCGTTGATTTCCCCGGCGATAAAATCATCCCGGTAGTCCGTTTCGGTGGGCAGGAAGCCGCCAAAGGTTTCCTCCGGCACGTTCTGTACTACCGGGAAATACCAGTCGCCCTGATAGGACACCATCAACGGCTTGTCGTTGGCGATCAGCTCGGCGGCCAGGGACAGGCCAAATAGCAGCAGGAACAACCACAGGCTCCAGTAGCCGCGCCGGTTGGCCTTGAAGTTACGAAGCCGTCGCTTCTGTATGGGAGAGAGTGTTGGCACTACGCACCCTCCCGGCTTTCAAAGTCGATACGGGGGTCCACCAGCACGTAGGTGATGTCGCTGATCAGCTTCAGGACCAGGCCCATCAGGGTGAAGATATACAGGGTGCCAAAGATGACCGGGTAATCGCGATTGAGGGCGGCCTCGAAACCCAGTAAGCCCAGACCGTCCAGGGAGAAGATAACTTCAATCAGCAGGGAGCCGGTAAAGAACAGCGACACCAGTACCCCGGGCAGGCTGGCAATCACAATCAGCATGGCGTTACGGAATACATGGCCGTAAAGCACCTGTTTTTCCTCAAGGCCCTTGGCCCTGGCCGTGACCACGTACTGCTTGCCGATTTCATCCAGGAAGGAGTTCTTGGTGAGCAGGGTCAGGGTGGCAAAACCGCCAATGACGTTGGCGGTTACCGGCAAGGCCAGGTGCCAGAAGTAGTCACCAATCTTCTGGTACCAGGTCATCTGATCGAAATCGGCAGAGGTCAGCCCCCGCAGCGGGAACCAGTCGAAGTAACTGCCACCGGCAAACAGTACGATCAGCAGGATGGCGAACAGGAAGCCGGGAATGGCATAGCCCACCACGATGGCGGAACTGGTCCAGACGTCGAAGCGCGAGCCGTCCGAGACCGCTTTGCGAATACCCAGGGGAATAGAGATTAGATAGATGATGAGGGTAGACCAGAGCCCCAGGGATACCGAAACGGGCATTTTATCGATGATCAGTTCGATGACCGTACGGTCCCGGAAGAAAGACTCGCCGAAATCGAAGGTGGCGTAGTCCTTTAACATCATCAGAAAACGTTCATGGGCCGGTTTGTCGAAGCCGTACATTGCCTCGATTTCTTGCAGCAGTTCCGGTGGCAGGCCCCGGGAACCCCGGCTGTCAGAAGAGCCGGTCGCCACCTCGCCGCCGGTGTCTCCACCACCGGCCCGGGCCAGGGCGCTGCCGCCGTGGCCTTCCATTTCAGCGATCAGCTGTTCTACAGGCCCGCCGGGCGCCGCCTGCACGATGATAAAATTCAGCAGCATTATCCCGACCAGGGTCGGGATAATCAGGGCCAGCCTGCGGAGTATGTAAATGCCCATTGAGGGGAGGAGTCCTTCCGTTACTGCTGTGGAATAAACCGGCGGATCAGGGTTTGACCCACCAGTTGTTCAGGTCGATACCGTTTTTCGGTGTGACCTCCGGGCGCTGCAGTTTGTTCCAGTACGCAACCCGGTCCCTGGTCAGGTGCCAGTGGGGGATCACATAGTGGCCGTGCAACAATACCCTGTCCAGGGCGCGGACGCGGTATACCAGTTCGTCCCGGTCCGGTGCCTGGATGACCATCTCCACCAGGCGGTCCACCACCGGGTCACTCACACCCATGTAATTGCGGGAGCCGGACACATCCACGTTGGATGAGTGCCAGTATTCACGCTGCTCATTGCCCGGAGAATCGGACTGGGGCAATACCTGGGTGATCATGTCGAAATCGAAATCCCGCACCCGCTGAACATACTGGTTGCTGTCCACCAGCCGCACGGATACGTCAATCCCGAGGCGCTCAAGGTTCTGCCGGAAGGGCAGGACAACGCGCTCGAAACTTTTCTGGAACAGCAGTACCTCAAAAGCCAGTGGCTTGCCGGTTTCCGCGTGCACCATCTTGCCGTCGCGGACGCTGTAGCCGGCTTGCTGCAGCAGTTGCATGGCCGTGCGCAGGTTATCCCGCATGGAAGTGCCGTCACCGGTCGTTGGAGGCGTGTAGGTCTCGGTGAAAACAGCCGGGTTCAACTGATCCCGGAACGTCTCGAGAATCTCCAGCTCGCGGCCGGAGGGCAGGCCGGAAGAGGCCAGGTCGCTGTTCTCGAAATAGCTGTCGGTGCGGGTGTACTGATCGAAGAACAGGTTGCGGTTGGCCCATTCAAAGTCAAAGGCATAGGCCAGGGCCCTGCGTACCTTCGGGTCTTTGAACACCGCTTTGCGAGTGTTGAAGACAAAGCCCTGCATGCCGCTGGGGCGGTGGTGTTCAACCGCTTCCTTGGTGATTTCGCCGTTGTCGAAGCCGCGCCCGGTGTAGGCAGTGGCCCAGTTCTTGGCGGAGGTCTCCACCCGCAAATCGAAGTTGCCGGCCTTGAAGGATTCCAGGGCCACGGTGTCGTCGTTGTAGTACTCGTACTTGATGCGATCAAAATTGAAGCGGCCCTTGCGGATGCTCAGGCCTTCCGCCCAATAGTCGTCGACCCGCTCATAGGTTACCGAGCGCCCGGCCTCGTAGCTGTCGATGCGGTAAGGGCCGCTGCCAACCGGGACATCCAGGCCGTTACCTTCGAACTTGCGGTCGACCCAGTAGTGGGCCGGCATCACAGGCATCTGCCCGAGGATCAGGGGCAGCTCACGGTTTTCGGTGGCGCCGAAATCAAAGCGGATACGATGGCTGTTTTCGACCGTGACCTTGCTCACGTCCGCATAGTAGTTGCGGTAAAACGGGTGGCCTTCGGTGGTGAGTATCCGGTACGAGAATTCAACGTCTTCGGCGGTAATGGGCTCACCGTCCTGGAAGCGGGCCTGCTCCCGGAGGTTGAAAATCACGTAGCTGCGATCTTCCGGTACTTCAACGCTCCCGGCGATCAGTCCGTATTCGGAAAACGGTTCGTCGGCAGAGGATTCCAGGAGGGTGTCGTAAACGTAGGTACTGACGCCAGCTGCCGCAACACCCCGGATAACAAACGGGTTGAAACTGTCGAAGCCGTTGGCCACCACAGACATACGCAGGGTGCCGCCCTTCGGAGCGTCCGGATTTACGTAGTCAAAGTGGCTGAAATTTTCCGGATACTTCAGCTCGCCGTGCATGGCAATGCCGTGCACGGGAGCGGGATTCGAAGCCGCCGGGGTTTCCGCAACGGTGGTTGCTGCGGTGGCCATCAGGGCCAGGGAGGTGAAAATACTGGTCAGTGAAAAGGCGGCTTTCCGTGTTTTTATCATGGTTCTCGCACGTTAAGGGCTGTTTCTTATGTCAACGTAGAGTACCAGACTTTGTCCGGGTTGCAGATAACGCTTGGTATTAAGATCGTTCCATGATGCGATGTCCCGCACATTCACCGAGAAACGGTTGGCAATGGCAGACAGTGAGTCGCCACTGCGGACCCGGTAGCCCACCTTGCGAACCATTGCCTTGCTGCGGGCAGAGTTGTTGGAGGCAACGGTGGGTTGTGCATTCTTGGACCAGATAACCAGCTTCTTGCCGGGAATCAGCGGGTCGCCGGGAGCCATACCGTTCCAGGCGGCCACTTCACGCACCGATACCCGGTGTTCGCGGGCGATGTCCCAGAAGGTGTCGCCGGAACGCACGGTATAGGAAACCTTGTTGCCATCCCGCTTGCGTGACTGAGTGCGCTGCAGGCGCTGGGACTGGCTAAGGGCATAGGCATCAGCGCCGCGGGATGAGGATGGAATCAGAAGGCTCTGGCCGATGCGGATCAGGTCGGAATCCAGTTTGTTCACCTGGCGCACCACAGACGTAGTCGTGCCGAATTTGCGGGCGATGCTGTTCAGGTTGTCGCCCTTGCGGACCTTGTAGTTCTGCCAGGATACACGCTGTTCTTTCGGGAAATTCGCCAGGGCCTGGCGGAACTCTCCGGCATTCTGTTTCGGAACCAGGAGACGGTGCGGGCCTTCCGGATTGGTGGCCCAGCGATTGTAAGACGGGTTCAGCAGGTAGATTTCATCAATATCCACCCCGGCCAGCTCGGCAGCCTGGGCCAGGTCCAGCTGTGAGCCGGTATCCACCACTTCGAAGTAGGGCTCGTCGTCCAGTGCTGGCAACTCGATGCCATAGGCTTCGGGGTTGTCGAAGATCTTGGCCAGTGCAATCAGCTTGGGCACATAGTGTCTGGTTTCCTTGGGCAGTGACAGAGACCAGAAATCCGTCGGTTTTCCGGCATTCCGGTTACGCCGCATGGCGCTGGATACGGTGCCGCCGCCGGCATTATAGGCGGCCAGGGCGAGGGTATAGTCACCGTCAAACCGCTTCGCCAGACGGTCCAGGTAGGTCAGGGCTGCGTCGGTTGCTTCCAGCACATCTCGGCGGTCATCGTGCCACCAGCTTTGGGTCAGGCCGAAGTATTTGCCGGTAGAAGGAATGAACTGCCAGAGGCCGGCTGCCCGGCCATGGGAGTAGGCAAACGGGTCGAACGCACTTTCGACAATCGGCAGCAGGGCCATTTCTGTCGGCAAACCCCGTGCCTCGGTTTCTTCCACAATATGGTGCAGGTAACGGGAGCCCCGTTCGACAACCCGCTTGATGTAGCTTGGGTGGCGGGCGTACCAGTCGAGTTGTGACTTGACCCTGGCGTTGTCGACAGAGTGGTCCATGGCGAAACCTGAACGCATCCGGTCCCAAAGGTCCTGGCTGTCGGCACTGGCATCTGCCCGGGTTTTCGGATCGTCCAGTTTTTGCCGGGCATCCTTCGCCTTGGCGCGCAGTTCCGGGGATATGGCGTCATCCAGCGGGGCATCCGTGGCTTCATCGCCATTGCCGGCAGCCACCGAGGCTTTCAGGTCTTCGTCTCCCCGGGCTACTACTACCTTCTCGGAATCCACCGGGTTGCCTTGCTGGTCAGTGTCCGATCCGAACCAGGCTGATGGGGAGTTCCAGTTCTCCATGATCTGGGTACTGCTGCAGGCAGAAAGCAGCGAGGAAGCGAGTAACACATATGAGAGTCGTTTGACCGGCATAAAAGAGTTCCGAGTAGCGCCGGCAGCGTCATGTATAAAGGGCCGGCAGAAATGACTGGTTACGGTCGATAGCAGGTTGGGATTCTAAGAAAGCCCTTTCACGGCGGTCAAGAATTGCCGTGTTACAGCTGTGACAAGAACTGTTAACCGGCAGCGCCGGAAAGGATCAGAAATGATCCTTTCCGTGCCGGACAGCTGCAAAAATTTCGCTATCCGAGCCGGAGGGCAAACCCTGCTCGGCACAGTACCGATAGGCGGCTTCTGCCACTGCCGGGTCGTCCCAGCGCAGGAACAGGTTCAGCGATTTCTCGGCGGCGATGGTTGAGGGCACGGTGGGCAGGCCCTGGTCACGGCGTGCCTGGCACTGTTGCTCGAAATCCGCCAGGGCCTGGTCGTCGGGCAACCAGCTGCGGGCAAACCGCAGGTTGGCCAGGGTGTATTCATGGGCGCAATACACGGCTGTATCGCCGGGCAGATCCCGGAGGGTACTCAGGGACTGGTGCATTTGCTCCGTCGTGCCTTCGAACAAGCGACCACAACCGCCAACAAACAAGGTGTCGCCACAAAACAGTACCGGCTTGCCATCGACCTGTGTGGGGCTGAAATAAGCCAGGTGGTCGAGGGTGTGGCCCGGCACGGCCAGCACGTCAAAGGTCAGCCCCTGCCAGACAACTTCGTCACCGGGGTGAACCGGGTGATTGCTGCCCTTGAACGGGGATTCCGACGGCCCGACCACGCGCACGTCTGGCCATGCTTGCTGCAGGTCTTTGATGCCGCCGACGTGGTCCGGGTGATGGTGAGTAACCAGGATGGTGTCTGCAACCAGGTTGTTGGCGGCGAGGTAGTCCATCACCGGCTGCGCCTGCCCCGGGTCTACAATCAGTGCCTTGCCGGTGTCCTGGTCTGCCAGGCACCAGATATAGTTGTCTGAAAACGCCGGAATCGGGTGAATACTGAACATGGTGACCCCATGTGCTCGATGAATGTGCCTGTTATGATAATGCAACCGTGCTGTCATCCCAAGAAGCGCGCCCGTGAATCCGGCCCGGAACAGGGGCGCTGATGTTGGAGAAATCCTGGTGAAAGGTTTGCAGCCTGTTGATTATTCCGCACGCCACGAAAGTTTCGAGCGCTGGATACAGACCCCGCTTGGCCGCGCCCTGCTGGCCAGCCAGCGGCGTGTCCTTGACCATCACCTGGATGGATTAACCGGCGCCCGGCAATTGCAGGTGGGGCTGAGCCATCGATTGCCCCTGGCCAGCGGTACCGACTTCTCCCAGAAAATCATCACCACGCCAGCCTGGTATCCCCATATGCCGGACGGCGTAGCGGTTTGCGATGCGGATGAGTTGCCGTTTCCCGGGGATTCGATGGACCTGGTCATCCTGCACCACACTGCCGACTTTTCACCGGATCCACACCAGGTGCTCCGGGAATCGGCCCGGGTGTTGCGGGGAGAAGGGCACCTGGCTTTGATTGGATTTAACCCGCTCAGTCTCTGGGGTGCGCGCAAGCTTGTTTCGCGGAATCAGCTCGGCCCATGGGGCGGTCGTTTTCTGCTCAGGGCGAGGATGGAAGACTGGCTCAGGCTGCTGGGGTTTCAGCTGGAGGGCAGCGCCACGTTTTTCTGTACCCTTCCGCTACAAAGAAAGGGCAACTATATAAGCCGGCAAAGCAAAGACCTGGATTGTCACGGACATTTCCTGCCAGTCGGGGCCTATTACTGTATCCTTGCCCGCAAACGTGTCTATGCCCGGTTGCAGCGGCGGGTGCCGTGGCGTAAAACCCGGGTCGTGTCGTTACCCGGGGCTGTGGGTTCCCACGGAACCTGCGCCAGCACCGGCACGGTAAAGAAACAGCAAAACAGTTCAGGAGTGTGAATGGCCGGCAAGGTAGTGATGTATACCGATGGTGCCTGTAAAGGTAACCCGGGCCCCGGCGGGTGGGGTGTATTGTTGCGTTATGGCGATGCCTGCAAAACCATGCACGGCGGAGAGGCGCAAACCACCAATAACCGTATGGAACTCATGGCCGCCATTCAGGGCTTGAGGGCGTTGAAGCGGGAGTGTGAGGTGGAACTGTACACCGATTCCCAATACGTCCGTAAAGGCATCACCGAATGGATGGCCGGCTGGAAGCGTAACGGCTGGAAAAACTCGGCCAAAAAACCGGTTAAAAACGCCGACCTCTGGCAGGAGCTTGATGCTGAAGCCGCCCGGCACAAAGTAAGCTGGCACTGGGTCAAAGGGCATTCCGGCCACCCGGATAACGAGCTGGCGGATGAGCTGGCGAATCGTGGCGTGGCTGAGTTGTCCGGCAGCTGAACCGGCATTTTCTAAAGTCTGATGGGTATTTCTGAAGGTAAGCAATGAGACAGATCGTACTGGATACCGAAACAACGGGTATTGATCCCAACGATGGCCACCGGATTATCGAGATTGGTTGTGTTGAGGTGGTCGAGCGGCAGCTGACGGGCAGGAACTACCACGTTTACATCAATCCGGAACGGGAAGTAGAGGCCGAAGCCATAACCGTTCACGGCATTACCAACGAATTTCTGAAAGACAAACCGAAATTTGCGGAGATTGCCGACGAGTTCTTCGAATTCATCAAGGGCGCCGAGCTGGTTATCCATAACGCGGCGTTCGACGTCGGCTTCATGGATTCCGAGTTTGCACGCCTGAAGCCTGTCCGCAAAACGGCGGACCACTGCGGTGTTGTCGATACCCTGGCTATCGCCCGGGCCAAGCATCCGGGCCAGAAGAACAACCTGGACGCGCTCTGTAAGCGTTACGGCGTAGATAACAGCAACCGTGACCTGCACGGCGCTTTGCTGGATGCCGAGATCCTGGCCGATGTCTATCTGCTGATGACCGGCGGCCAGACCGCGCTGTCACTGGACAGCGGCGCCGGTGATGATGGTAGCGCCGGAGGCCTGCGCAGGATCAGTTCAGAGCGCCAGCCGCTGGCCGTTGTACGCGCCAGTGATGAAGAAGCCGAAGCCCATGATGCGTTCATGGCGATGATGGAAAAACAGGCCGGCGGAACGGTTTGGAGCAAGTTACAGGGAGCAGAATGAGAACTGGGTCAGGGTGTACCAAATGTTACATTCCGGCTTTCTTGAGGTACTTGAATTCTGTGTTATAAGTAATGGGAAGTTCGCCAGTTTTTTGGTAACTGATTATTCTTTGTAAGGAAGCAGGAAACGTTTATGGTTCAATCGTCTCTGGCGACGAAATCGCAGTCGTTTGATCTGGTCAAAAGCGAAATCGAACAGACCATCAAGCAGGCCGAGGCCAGCCTTGAACGTTTCCAGGAAAACCGCGAGAGCGGGGAAGACCTGCAAAACTGTGTCGATTACCTGAACCAGCTTCGCGGCATTTTCCTGTTGGTGGAGCTGCGCGGTGGCACCCTGCTTTGCCAGGAAGCCGTCAGCCTGGCCAACGATGTACCTGTTGGCGCCAACGACGACAAAAACATTCTCCTGACCACTCTCAGCGGTGCGCTGTTTATCCTTCGCCGCTATGTGGAGTATTACCACCAGCAGCGGGAAGACCATCCCGAACTGTTGCTGCCGGTGATAAACGATCTGCGCGAAGCCCGCCGCGAAAAACCTTATCCCGAATCCTGCTTTTTTGACCTGGAGGTCAGGGAGCGTCCGGATTTCTGCAAGGGCAAGGCGATTCAGCCGCTGGAAGGTGGCGAAGCGGAATACGAAATCCTTGCCCGGCGCATGCGCCTGACCTTCCAGGTGGCGTTGCTGGGTGTTCTCCGGGACAGGAACGAAGTGGTCAGCAAAAAACTGATCGCCCGCTCGGCCCGGGGCTTTGCAAGGTTATGCCAGGGCGCACCCATGGGGCAGATGTGGTGTTTGCTGGCCACTGTGGCGGACACCATGCTCGACCGGGCGATGGTGTTCAATAAAGCCCGCAAGCGGCTGCTGATGCGTATTGAGAAATACGCCCGAGAAGTGGTGTATGTGGGCAAGGTTGCTACCGCAAAAGACGCCCCTGACTCCCTGATTCGTGACCTGGTCTACCTGCTGTACCGCAGTGGTTCCGGCAACCCGGAAGTCGCCGAAGTCTTGTCAGCCTGGCAGGTAGCACCGTCTGACTTCCCGGATGCCCTGCTGGAAGCCCATTCCCGCCGCCTGTACGGGCCGGGTTCCGATGTCCTGAAATCCCTGTCGGAAGCTCTGCAGGAAGAGCTGAACCAGCTCAAGGACAAACTGGATATTATCGAACGGGGTATCGAGCCGGACCTCGCTGAACTGGTTTCCATTGCCGAGTCTCTCGAACGCCTGGCCAATACCCTGGTGATGCTCGACCTGAACCGTCTGGCCGGCGTTGCCCGTGAAGAAGCTGGCAAGCTTCGCCAGTGGCAGCAAGAGGATCGCTTGCCTGAGGAAGATGAATTGTATCGCCTGGCCGATTCGGTGCTGGGTGTTGAAGACGCGGTGATGCAGATTGTGTCCCGTGGTATTACCTCTGAAACCGACGCCCTGGCCACCAGTGAGCGTAAAGCAGGAGAGTCGATTTACCTGCAGGAAGCGGTCTGGGTGGTAGCAGACGAAGCCCGAAGTGCACTGACCCTGGCCAAGCGGGCAATTACCGCGTTTATTGAATCTGACTACGACAAGCTGCACCTGGCAAACCTGCCCGGAACATTGCGAAGTATCTGGGGTGGCCTGGTGATGGTCAACGATCCGCAGGCCGCAGATGTGATCGCGCGCGTTGCCGCTTCTATCCAGGAGCGTTTGCTGGATGCCCGCGAAGCACCGGTTTCCCAGGTACTGGAAGCCCTGGCGGATGCACTGACCTCGCTGGAATACTACATTGAGAGCATCGGCCGCCGTGAAGATCGCAACACCGATCTTCTGAAGCTGGCGGAATCATCACTGGATGACGTAGGGCTGTAACAGCCGGCCCGCTTTTCGGGCTTTTGTCCAGCCACAAAAAAACCTGCGACTTGCGCAGGTTTTTTTGTGGAACGTTCGACAGGGGATTAACCCATGTTGAACAGTTCACCCAGCTTGGTAGCCAGCATCATGTCGCCTTCGGCGCGCAGCTGACCAGCCATGAATGCTTGCATGCCGTCAGTTTCGCCGGAAACAATGCCCTGAAGGGTTTCAGAGTTCATGATCAGGGTAACGGAAGGATCATCGTGGGCACCTTCGTTCATCTTGCAGGTACCGTCGTTGATTTCCAGGTTGTAGGTCTTGTCGTCTTCGATATCGAATTGGAAGACCAGGTCCAGGCCCTGTGCCGCGTCTGCGTTGAAGTTCTGTTCCAGCTTTTCAAATACCTGAGCTACAGACATTGTTTTACCCTTTTTGGTGGTTGTCTTGTCATGGTGACTTCGCAATTCGACTTTATGGGCACAGAGAGTGTGTGTCAAGCTTGATCGAACGCTTGTTTTAATTTTCTTTCGGGCTTATCACACTTGGCCCGAGCGGGTACACTCTTGGCTTTGCGAAACACTTCCGGAGACTGCATTTTGGAATTTCTCACCGAATACGGCCTGTTCCTTGCCAAGGTTGCCACCTTCGTTGTGGCGGCCATCATTCTTGCCTCTATTATCTTTTCAGCTGCCCATCGTGATCGCGATGACCACGAAGGTGAAGGTGAGCTGAAAATCCGCAAGCTGAACGATCAGTACCGCAAGTTGAAAGAGTCTATCCAGACCCGCCTGATGTCCGATGCGGAATACAAAAGCTGGACGAAGAAGAAAAAGAAAGAAGACAAAGCCGAGAAAAAAGCCGCAAAAAGCAGCAGTAAGGAAGGTGAGGGTGAGCAGCCCGGCAAGCCACGGATCTATGTGATCGACTTTGATGGTGACATCAAGGCCAGCGACACCGACACCCTGCGCCGTTCGGTGTCTGCGGTGCTCAGTGTGGCAGACCCGAAAACCGATGAAGTAGTGGTGCGCCTTGAAAGTGGTGGCGGCCTGGTACACGCCTACGGCCTGGCTGCCGCACAGCTGGACCGCATCCGCAGCAAGGGGGTTCCGCTGACGGCCTGTGTCGACAAGGTGGCCGCCAGTGGCGGCTACATGATGGCCTGCGTTGCCGACAAAATCATCGCCTCTCCTTTTGCAGTGCTTGGCTCTATAGGCGTGGTGGCACAGCTGCCCAACTTCCACCGGTTCCTGAAAAAGAACGACGTGGACTTCGAAGTGCTGACAGCTGGTGAGCATAAACGCACCCTGACCGTGTTTGGTGAAAACACCGACAAAGGCCGCCAGAAGTTCCTGGAAGACCTTGAAGACACTCACGGCCTGTTCAAGGAATATGTCAGTGAGCGCCGTCCTGACCTGGATATCCAGGCGGTGGCGAATGGCGATATCTGGTTTGGCAAGCGGGCGCTGGAGGTCAAGCTGATTGACGAGATCAAAACCTCGGATGAATACCTGATCGAGGCCTGCGACCGGGGCGATGTGGTGTTGGTCTCCTTCCAGCGCAAGCGGACGCTGCCGGAGAAGCTGGGGCTGGCCACCAGTGCCGCGCTCGAGCACACCGTCTGGAAAGTGCTGAGCGCGTTCCGTAACCAGAAGATCCAGTAACGGGCTTCCTCAGGAAGCCCGGCGGCGAAACAGCGGCACGTCGGTGTCGGCTGCCGCCTGGTAGGTCTGGGAGAAGAAGTTCAGGCAGCGGGCTGCCTTGGTGGCGTCTTTGTCAGCCCGAAGCACAAAGGCATCGAAGCCGCAGCGTTTCATAAACTGGAGCTGATCCAGCAGTACGTCACCTATGGCCCGCAGCTCGCCGCTGTATCCGTACCTTTCCCGCAGCAAGCGGCCAATGCTGTAGCCCCGTCCATCCACGAAGCGTGGGAAGTTAACGGCTATTACCGGCAGCTGGTTGGCTTTGTCGGCCAACAGTTCTGGTTCGTGATGGCTGTCGAACCATACGCCGATATCTTTCCGCCCGGCATAGTGTTCAGCGCCGGCCAGCCAGAGATCCACCGGGATCAGTGCCGGCTGGCCCTCTGGAATGGCCAGCGATTCGCCGGCTTCCGGGCGGGCAACCACGGCCCAGTTGTCGTTACGAAGGGTGCCGTCAACGGCAATGACATCAGGCATAAACCCGCTCCTTGAAAGGATCCAGACCAACCCGGCGATAGGTATCCAGGAAAGTCTCTTCTTCTGTGCGTTTCTCAACAAACACGTCAATAATCTTCGCAACCACATCGGGCATTTCTTCCCGGGCAAATGATGGCCCAAGGATCTTGCCGATGGCGGCGTCGTGATGGGAAGCACCACCAAGGCTTACCTGATAGAACTCTTCGCCCTTCTTGTCGACACCCAGGATGCCGATATTGCCGACATGGTGATGGCCGCAGGCATTCATGCAGCCGGAGATGTTCAGGTCGATCGGGCCCAGGTCGTACAGGAAATCCAGGTTGTCAAAGCGGCGCTGAATGGCTTCCGCGATGGGGATCGACTTGGCATTGGCCAGGGCGCAGAAGTCGCCACCCGGGCAGCAGATGATGTCGTTCAGGGTGTGCAGGTTGGCGGTGGCAAAGCCCATCGGGGTAATGCGCTGCCAAAGCTCGAACAGTCGGTCCTGGCGGACATCGGCGAGGACAATGTTCTGTTCATGGGTGGCCCGAACTTCGCCGAAGCTGTATTCATCGGCCAGGTCTGCAATGTCTTCCAGCTGGGCGTCTGTTACATCGCCCGGAGGTGTGCCGGTTTTCTTGAGGGTCAGGGTGACGATGGCGTAACCGGGCTTCTTGTGCTCGTCCACGTTGTGGGTCAGCCACTTGTCGAATTCCCGGTTCTCAAAACGTTGCTTGCCCAGCAGGTCGCTGGCGTTTTCCAGTGTTTGATAGTCCGGCTCGGTAAAGTAGCCCTGAAACTTCGTGATCGCGTCAGGGGTGAGACGGGTGGGGGAATCCTTGATCTGTGCCCACTCAGCCTCGACCTTTTCGGCGAACCCGGCCGGTGTCAGGGCTTTTACCAGAATCTTGATACGCGCCTTGAACTTGTTGTCCCGGCGGCCATAGCGGTTGTACACCCGAACGATGGCCTCGAGGTAAGTGAGCAGGTCCAGTTCCGGCAGGAACTCCCGGATAACGGGCCCAACCATGGGGGTGCGGCCGAGACCGCCGCCGGCGTGTACCCGGAAACCCAGCTCACCCTGTTCATTCCGGACCAGTTGCAGGCCGATGTCATGAATCTGGATGGCGGCCCTGTCGGTCTTCTCCGAAGCGTTCACTGCAATCTTGAACTTGCGGGGCAGGAAGGCGAATTCCGGATGAAAGGTAGACCACTGCCGGATGATTTCGCAGTAGGGCCGCGGATCGGCAATTTCGTCCGCCTGCACGCCGGAGAACTGGTCTGTGGTGGTGTTACGAATGCAATTGCCGCTGGTCTGGTTGGAGTGCATCTCTACCTCTGCCAACTCGGCCAGGATATCCGGCACCTCTTCCAGTTTTGGCCAGTTCAACTGGATGTTGGTCCGGGTGGTTACGTGGGCGTAGCCACGGTCGTAATCCCGGGTAATCCGGGCCAGCCGGCGCAACTGTTCAGAGCGCAGCATGCCGTAGGGCACGCAGATGCGGAGCATGGGGGCATGACGCTGAACATAGAGACCGTTCTGGAGGCGAAGGGGAAGGAATTCCTCTTCGGAAAGCTCACCGGCCAGGGCGCGTTCGGTCTGGTCCCGGAACTGGGCCACGCGCTCGGCTGCGATTTGCTTGTCGTGTTCATCGTAAACGTACATAGGGTAACGTCCTGCCTGCTACATCTGAGTGTCTGCATTTTCGGGCGCGAAGTGGAGCGCCTTATTCCTGATGGGCAGGATATCACCGTGTTTTTATTCTCAAAATGATTATTTCAACATAACATTATCGATTCAGGCGATAAGCCAGGTTTGTCGAGGCTGGACGAATATCAATTAACTGCTTAACTGAAGGTGGAACCACCGGGAATAACAACAAACCAAGAGGTGAGGGTAACCATGAGCAAATCTGCAGGTTCAGACAGCAAGGCCGATGCCGTAGCCGCCGTTCTGCTGGTGATGTTAACGGTGTCGTTTGCCGTGTTCTGGGTAGCCGGCCAATAGCTTACTGCCCGGCCAGTACCAGGTTCACAACAAGGATCAGGCCGCCTACGAAGGCGGCCGTAAACAGCAGCCCCGCGATAATGTAGGGGGCGGGGCTGTGGCTTGAGAAGTCTTCCTGCCGCCGGCGGTCTGATTGCACACCGATGGCGCCGGCCAGGATACTTTGCATGATTTTCAGAACACCCGGCGAACCGGGTTTTTGGTCTTCGTTGTCCTTTTTGTTTTTGTTGGCGACGTCAGTCATGGTTTACCGCCCTGATTTATTCTGCGGGATCATAGGCCAGGCTCGGCATCAGCCAGCGTTCGGCTTCCGCTTTTGACAGCCCCTTGCGTTCAGCATAGTCCTCAACCTGGTCCACGCCAATTTTACCCACGGCAAAGTACTTGGAGTCCGGGTGCGCGAAATACCAGCCGGAAACCGCAGCGGTCGGGAACATGGCGAAATGTTCCGTTAGCTCGAGGCTGGTGTTGGCGGTGGCATCCAGCAGTTTGAACAGGGTGGCTTTTTCCGTGTGGTCCGGGCAGGCGGGGTAGCCCGGTGCCGGGCGGATACCGCGATAGCGTTCCTTGATCAGGTCGTCATTGGCCATTTGCTCGTCGTTAGCATAGCCCCAGAACTCCTTGCGCACCCGCTCATGCATGCGCTCGGCAAAGGCTTCCGCCAGGCGGTCCGCCAGGGCCTGAACCATGATGGCGCTGTAGTCGTCGTGGGCATTCTTGAACTCGGTGGTGAGTTCGTCCACGCCAATGCCGGTGGTGACCGCAAAGCCACCCACATAATCACCCAGGTGCGAGCTTTCCGGTGCCACGAAATCAGACAGGGCCATCATTGGCTTGCCCGGGGCTTTCTCGTCCTGCTGGCGCAGGTGGTGCAGTACGGTGAGTTCCTTGGTGCGGGTATCGTCGGTGTACACCACAATATCGTCGCCCCGGCGATTGGCTGGCCAGAAGCCGATAACACCCCTGGCACGGATGCGCTTTTCGTCAATCATCTGCGTGAGCAGTTTCTGGGCATCATCAAACAGGTTGCGGGCGGCTTCGCCACGCTTGGGGTCGTCGAAGATGGCCGGGTACTTGCCGGCGATGTCCCAGGAGACAAAAAACGGCGTCCAGTCGATGTACTCCACCAACTCGTTCAGGTCATAGTCTTCAAATGCCCGAACACCGGTGAACGCGGGTTCAGGCGGCTGGTAGTTCTCGAAATCGATTTCCGGTGCCCGTGCGCGGGCTTCTTTCAGGGATACCAGCTTGGTTCGGTCGCCACGGTTCTTGCGGCGCTCACGGATCTCGTCGTATTCGGTGCGGGCCGCTTCCACGAACGCCGGCTTGGCGGTCTTGCTCAGCAGCTGGGAGGCCACGTTGACGCAACGGGACGCATCAGACACGTACAGGGCAATGTCGTTCTTGTAGTGAGGCTCAATCTTGACCGCGGTGTGGGCCTTGGACGTGGTGGCGCCACCGATCATCAGCGGAATCCTGAAGTCCAGTCGCTGCATTTCGCGGGCAACGTGCACCATTTCGTCCAGCGACGGTGTAATCAGGCCGCTCAGGCCGATGATGTCCACGTTTTCCTTCTTCGCCGTCTCAAGGATCTTCTCGCAGGGCACCATCACGCCCATGTCGATCACTTCGTAGTTATTGCACTGCAACACCACGCCCACGATGTTCTTGCCGATGTCGTGCACATCGCCTTTCACCGTGGCCATCAGGATCTTGCCCTTGGCTTGCTGGTCTTCAGATTTCTCAGCCTCAATGTACGGAATCAGGTGGGCGACCGCCTGCTTCATTACCCGGGCACTTTTCACCACCTGGGGCAGGAACATCTTGCCATCGCCAAACAGGTCACCGACCACGTTCATGCCGTCCATCAGTGGGCCTTCGATCACCTCGATGGGGTGGCTGGCGTTCAGGCGGCAGGCTTCAGTGTCTTCGATGATGAAGTTGGTGATGCCTTTAACCAGGGCATGCTCAAGACGCTTCTCGACCGGCCATTCGCGCCAGGCCAGGTCTTCTTCTTTCGTCTGACCGCCCTTGCTCTTGAACTTCTCGGCCGCTTCCAGCAGGCGGTCGGTGGAATCTTCGCGGCGGTTCAGTACCACGTCTTCCACCAGTTCTTTCAGATCCGGCTCGATTTCATCGTAAATCACCAGTTGGCCCGGGTTTACGATACCCATGTTCATGCCGGCCTTGATGGCGTGGTACAGGAACACCGAGTGGATGGCTTCACGCACGGCATCGTTGCCGCGGAACGAGAAGGACACGTTGCTCACGCCGCCGGAAATGGATGCGTGGGGCAGGTTCTCTTTAATCCAGCGGGTGGCGTTGATGAAGTCCACCGCGTAGTTGTTGTGTTCCTCGATACCGGTAGCGATGGCAAAGATGTTCGGGTCGAAGATAATGTCGCCCGGGTTGAAGCCGATGCTGGTCAGCACATCGTAGGAGCGCTTGCAGATCTCGGTCTTGCGCTCGTAGGTGTCGGCCTGGCCGTCTTCGTCAAAGGCCATCACCACCACGGCGGCGCCGTAACGCATGCAGTCTTTTGCCCGCTTGATGAACGCCTCTTCGCCTTCTTTAAGGCTGATGGAGTTCACTACCGCCTTGCCCTGGATGCAGCGCAGGCCGGCTTCGATCACTTCCCACTTGGAGGAGTCGATCATGATCGGCACGCGGGAAATGTCCGGCTCGGAGGCAACCAGGTTCAGGAAGGTAACCATTACCTCCTTCGAGTCCAGCATGCCCTCGTCCATGTTGATATCGATAATCTGGGCGCCGTTTTCTACCTGGTCCCGGGCAACGCTGAGGGCCTCTTCGTACTGCTCTTCCTTGATCAGGCGCAGGAAACGCTTGGAGCCGGTCACGTTGGTTCGTTCACCCACGTTGATAAACAGGGTGTTTTCGTCGCCGGTAAAGGGCTCAAGGCCGGCCAGGCGCAGGGCCTTCGGGCGCTCCGGAATCTGCCGGGGCGGATATTTCGAGACCGCGTTGGCAATGGCTTCAATGTGTTCCGGGCGGGAACCACAGCAACCGCCGATAATGTTCAGGAAGCCGTCTCTGGCGAAGCCTTCGATGATCTCGGCCATTTCTTCCGGAGTCTGGTCGTACTCACCGAATTCGTTGGGCAGGCCGGCGTTGGGGTGGGCGGAGACATAGGTTTCCGCTTTGTTGGACAGTTCTTCCACATAGGGGCGCAGGGCATCCGCACCCAGAGCGCAGTTCAGGCCGATGGAAATCGGCTTGGCGTGGGCCACGGAATTGTAGAACGCCTCGGTAGTCTGGCCGGACAGGGTTCGGCCGGAAGCATCGGTAATGGTGCCGGAGATCATGATCGGCAGTTCAATGCCGGAATCTTCGAAGAACTGCTGGGTAGCGTAGATGGCTGCCTTGGCGTTCAGGGTGTCGAAAATGGTTTCAATCAGGATGAGGTCAGAGCCGCCTTCCACCAGGCCTGACACCGCCTCGTAATAATTATCCACCAGAGTCTGGAAATCGACGTTGCGGTACCCCGGGTTGTTCACATCCGGAGACAGCGACGCGGTGCGGGAGGTGGGGCCTACGGCACCGGCCACAAAGCGGGGCTTGTCGGGATTCTTCGCGGTGTATTCATCAGCGATTTCCCGGGCCAGCCTGGCCGAAGCCACGTTCAGCTCCCGGGCTAGCTCTTCCATGCCGTAGTCGGCCTGGGACAGGCGGGTAGAGTTGAAGGTGTTGGTTTCGATAATATCGGCGCCGGCATCCAGGTATTCTGCGTGGATATTGCGCAGCAGGGCAGGCTGGGTAAGGTTCAGCAGGTCGTTGTTGCCCTGGACTTCCCGATCGTAGTCTTTGAACCGGTCGCCACGGAACGCGGCTTCATCCAGTTTCTGGTTCTGGATCATGGTGCCCATGGCGCCATCAAGAACAATGATGCGTTCCTTGAGTGCCTTTTTAAGCTGGTCCAGACGGGTGTTGCGATCGGTCATAGGGAAATCTTCCGGATGTCGTGAATAACGTCTAATACGGTTAATGGCGCGGGATCATAGCAAAAAGCGAGCAGTTCGTCTTAGTACGGATGATCATTATCAAGTGCCTTGCCGTGTGCGGCGGTTAGCCGGGTCATAAGGGAAACTCATTAGCCCGATTAATGCCCGACTATTTTACTTGGTCTTTTAAGTTCCTGCGAACTCTCCTAAAATGATGGTCACATTTGAAAACAGGTAGGAAGCATGGCTCTGGTAACTGTTACTGATTCTGCAAGGGACTATCTTGCACAACTGATCGAAAAGCAGGACGTGGAAGGCATGGGGGTTCGTATCTTTGTGACCCAGCCCGGCACTCGTAACGCAGAAACCTGCCTGGCCTACTGTCCGCCGAACGAAATCGTCCCCACCGACGAAACGGTAGACCTGCAGAAGTTTACGCTGTACCTGGATCACAACTCGGTACCCTTCCTGGAAGAAGCCTACGTGGATTATTCCAAGGATCAGATGGGCGGCCAACTGACCATCAAGGCGCCGAACGCCAAGGTACCCCAGGTATCTGACGATGCACCGCTGCCGGACCGGGTGAACTACGTACTGGCCTCCGAGATCAACCCCAACCTGGCGGCTCACGGTGGCGATGTATCGCTGGTCGAGATTGTTGAAGAGTCTGTGGCCGTGCTGCGTTTTGGTGGTGGCTGCCAGGGTTGTTCAGCGGTGAGTCTGACTCTCAAGCAGGGTGTCGAGAAAACCCTGAAAGAGCGCGTGCCGGAAATTACCGCCGTACGTGACGTAACAGACCACACCAACACCGAAAACGCTTACTACCAGTAAGCGACTGCTGTGGCAGGCTGACTTCCCGAGCCTGGACAGTCTGCCACAGACGCCCCTCCGCCGTGGCTACACGGCCAATGCCCGAGAGTGTCTTCTGTCTCATTATTCCCGCCATCAACAGAATGACTTGGTATTTACTCGGGGTAAGTCTTGTCGGACCTAACACTTCTATCCGTGCCAGTTATGGCTGCCGTAGTTGGCTGGTTTACTAACTGGCTGGCTATTCAGATGTCATTCTATCCGGTTCAGTTCATCGGGTTCGGCGTCGTTGGCTGGCAGGGCGTGATTCCCCGCAAAGCCGAGAAAATGGCTCACATCTGCATCGACCGTACCCTGCAGCATTTCGGCGACCTCAACTCGGTGTACCAGAAGCTCGAACCCCAGCGCATTGTCCAGCAGGTTCTGACTCAGGTATCGCCGCGCATGGACGAGTACATTGATGAAGTGATGTACGAAGTCCAGCCGGTGCTTTGGGACAATCTGCCGATGTTTGTCAAAGACCGCATCTACCAGTGGGCGCGACAGCAATTGCCATCGCGCATAGAGGAGCTGGTGGAAGACTTTGGTGACGACCTGGACGACCTGGTAGACCTGAAAGCGCTGCTGAGCCGCGAACTGCAACACCATCCGGACCTGATGAACCGCATTTTCAAACAGGCCGGTGCCGTGGAATTGCAGTCTGTGATCAACCGGGGTGCGCTAATCGGTGCCTTGCTGGGCGCTCTGCTGGTGCCATTCTGGGTATCCTATCCGCAGCCGTGGGTGTTGCCGGTGGGTGGCTTTGCCATCGGTTTTATCACCAACTGGCTGGCCATCAACCTGATTTTTGCCCCGCTCAGGCCGCGCCGGATGCTGTTCTGGAAGTTTCAGGGCCTGTTTTTGCAGCGACAGGACGAAATCAGCGACATCTGGGCGCAGCTGGTGGCCGAGGAACTGATTACCGTGGAGAAGGTGGCGGATGCCATGATTAACGGTCGCCACGGCGCCCGTACCCGCTCCATTTTGCAGAAACACCTGCGCCCGATGCTGGATAACTCCATGGTCATGCGACTGGCTGCGCAGGTGACCGTGGGTATGTCCGGTTACACCGACCTTAAGCGGGCCATGAATGACAAGGCGGTACTGGCTACCCGGGATGTCTTCTCTGACCCGGCATTCAACAAGGAACGGGCACCGGTGGTTGCCGGTGTGCTGGCGGGCCAGATGAAAGCCCTCAAGCCTGAAGAATTCCAGGAAATCCTGCGCCCGGCGTTTCGGGAAGAGGAAGTCCAGCTGATGCTGATCGGTGGCTTGTTCGGGGCGATTGCGGGCTTTATCCAGTTTGTACTGATCTGATCGCAGTCCAGGCTTACAGGCAATTGGTGGGGCGGGGCAGGCCTGCTATCCGGCACGCGGTTTTGGCCGGTGTGCCGGGGAACAGCTGCATCAGGTAGATGCTGTTGCCTTTTTCTTCGCCCAGTGCTTCCTTTACCGCCTTTACGAACAGCCGGTTTGATGGCGGCGACATTTCATGTGATTTATAAAAATCCCGCAGAAACTCTATGATTTCCCAGTGCTTTTTTGATAGCTCTATTTGGTCATCTGCGGCAATCTGGCGGCCCACCTCCGGTGTCCACTGATTGGCGTCTTCCAGGAAACCTTCGTTATTGCGGGGCGGCATGTCAGTTATCGGCATGGTTTACCAGCTGATGATGCGTGAATGTTTGGCGGTCAGGCGTACCAGTTCGGCGTAGTCGATCGTTCCTGTCCGGGTTTGCTCATTCAGCGCCCGGGCGTCGACATCCGCTTTCATGGCCTTACAGGCGGCAGGAAGGGTAACGGAGCGATCGGCCAGGGCAAGTACCGCGTTTTCGGTAAGTACCATCTGATCGCCGTCCTGGATGGCCTGGAGGCAGGTTTCAAACCGGGGGTGCCCCGGAGGCTTGTTCAGAATGTGCAGTGTCGGGTTTGCTGGCTGCGTGCTTGTCATTATCTTCCTGCCTCAGCCTGCAAAGGCCACGTTACTGTGGGCGTTCATGACGTCTTGCAGGTTTTCGGCGAGGGTGACACCCGAAACCAGTTGCTCCGGCCCAAGCCCAAAGCACTCGCAGGACGCCGTGTCTGCAAGGATTTCTTCCACGCCGAACATGGGCGCTGCCGAGAGGTTTTTCTCCACGGATTTCTGGCCAATGGCGTCGGGAGCCTGTTGCTTGCGCAGCCAGTTGACCCCGGCGCCGGTAAAGAGCAGGGCAGCCGGCTGGTCGAAGGCGGCCAGCGAGAACACCATGTCCAGGGCATCGCGCCCGGCCCAGTTACCATATGGGGGTTGGTCTACTATGATCAGCGTGCTCACCGTCAGTTACTCCCGTGGAAATAGATAACCCGGTCCGATTTCACATTACCTTCCACCCATTCACCAAGGCCGGCAATGCCAAACGGCTCCAGCAGGTTGTTGCCGGGCAGTTCGTAGCGGGCCTGTTCGGTATCATCAATGATTCCGCGGCGCAGCGCCGAGGCAATACAAACGGTAGCGGGAATGGCGTTGTCAGCCAGGAAGCCGGCCCACTGCTTCGGCCAGTTCACCTCGTCAGAGGGTGGCGTCGCCAGCGCCGAGGCCAGCAATACGCCCTCACCATACAGGAATACCCGGTCAATCCGGTGGCCCGCAACAAGCAATTCCCGGGCAACGGCCAGGGCGCTCTGGGGGGCCTGGGAAGACCAGGGGGCTCCGGTGATTACGAGGGTATAGTTCAGTGGCGTCATGGCGTCCTGCACCCGGGAGTGAATCTTGAGGATTTGAAGTGTACCTAAAGCAGAAACCCCGGCAAAGGCCGGGGTTTCTGGAAGCGAGGGACTGACCGGAGATCAGTCTTCGCCGCTGAATGCCGCCAGCAGGTGCAGCAGGCTGACAAACAGGTTGTAGATGGATACATACAGACCAACGGTGGCAATGATGTAGTTACGCTCGCCGCCTTTGATGATCTGGCTGGTTTCAAACAGGATCATGATGGAGGCGAAGATGGTGAAGCCTGCAGACACCGCCAGGTGCAGGGCAGAGCTTTCCATGAAGAACGCCAGCAGCATGGCACCGATCAGCACAAATGCGCCAGCGGTCAGGAAGCTGGACATGAAGCTGAAGTCTTTCTTGGTGATGATCGCTGTCGCAGACAGGCCAACAAAGGCTACTGCTGTGAGTGTC
Source organism: Marinobacter sp. bablab_jr003 (assembly GCF_016464245.1). Classification (NCBI taxonomy): domain Bacteria; kingdom Pseudomonadati; phylum Pseudomonadota; class Gammaproteobacteria; order Pseudomonadales; family Marinobacteraceae; genus Marinobacter; species Marinobacter sp. bablab_jr003. Next base: position 119,757 of record NZ_JADARC010000108.1, on the reverse strand, counting down.
AGGGCCTGGGCCACAATCTGGGAGGCGCCGGCCGCCACAAACGCACCGATGATCGGGCCAAGGGTATAACCCATGAAACCGGTCAGCGCGAAGGTGGTTACGATGCCCCAGGGGCTGTTCTTCAGTTTATAGGTAGCGAACAGCAGGCCAATGTAACCCACGATGGTGATCAGGAAGCCCGGATGAGTGCCGTTCATGTTCAGGAACGCAGTCAGGGCTGAGAAGGCGAGGGTCATGCCCAGCAACATGTAAGTGTTGCGAAGCACCTTCATGGCATCATCGCTGATACCCGCAGTGACCTGGCTTCTTTCCCCGGTCGTGTCGTAGGCAGCCTGGTTGTTCTGAACGCCGAAACGTCTGTCTTCCATTGTCATCTCCGTTTAGTGAAGCTGGATACTGTGTCCCATCATAATGTTGAATCCGCAACTTTCAATCATTTACGACAGTAATTCGCCTTCTGGATTCCATTAAACCGCTGTAATCTTGTTTATGGATTGTTCAGAAGCTCCGGAATTTACATCGTTTTTTCTACAGGGCGTTGACAGCACAGGCAAATCCGGTATCATTCCACCCGCTGTCGCAAGGCAGCTGAGGAAAGGCGAGTCGTCGCCGATCCAACAAGACGGTGGGCTGGCAGAGTGGCTGAATGCAGCGGTCTTGAAAACCGCCGACGGTTAATAGCCGTCCCGGGGTTCGAATCCCTGGCCCACCGCCATTTTTCTCTCAGACACACCTTCCCGAATACGCATTTTCCTCCGCTTCACCAATCAATTCCGATTTTGCCGTACACTCACTGCTGAACCGTTTACTGAAAACAGCAGGTGTCGCTATGGACGAACATCAAACTCCCGAAACCGAAAACGAGCGCAAGAATCGTCGCTTTGCCGTGTCTGCCAATCGGGGCAAGGCTAGCCATCGCATTCGTTACGTGGAAACGGGTGGGGCGGCAGTGGATGCCGAAGAGTGCACTTTTTGCCAGGCGGTGCCGGACCTTGAAGATGACGCCAGCGTAAAATCAACCCGGGTAACCGGTCATTCGCACCCTGCCGAGTAATTAGGGGCTTCCGTCGGTTTCCTGACGCCGGGCTTTATGCCGCTTTGCCGAGTGCTGTCCGTATGGCGCGAACGGCTTCAAGGGCGGCTTCGTTGTCGCCGTGAACGCACAGGCTGTCGGCGGGTAAATCCAACCATTTGCCGGTAGTGCTGGTGACTCCGCCATTGTGGGCAAAAGACAAGGCCTGCTTTACGATCAACTCCGGGTCTTCGTGCACAGCTCCAGCCTGGCGGCGGGACACCAGTTGGCCCAGATCGTCGTAGGCGCGGTCGGCAAAGGCTTCCAGCAGCAACGGCACACCCAGGTTCTCAGCCAGGGCCTGATGCTCCCGATAACCCAGGGTTACCGGAATCATCAGCGGCAGGCCTTCGCGGAAGGTCCGTACCGCTTTCATAACCACTGCCAGGGTGTCCTTATCCTTCATCATGTCGTTGTTGAGGGCGCCGTGGGGTTTTACATAGCTCACGGCCAGGCCTTCGCTGCGGCACATGCCTTCCAGTGCCCCTAACTGATAAAGCATCAGGGCTTCGATTTCATCCGGGGTGTGATAGATGGAGCGTCGGCCAAAGCCTGGAAGGTCGTGATAGGAAGGGTGGGCACCGATTTCAACCTTGTGCTGTGCTGCCAGTACCAGGGTGTGCCGGATCACCATCGGGTCTGCGGCGTGAAAGCCACAGGCCACGTTGGCCATATCAATCAGCGGCATAACCAGGTCGTCCTGGCCCATTTGCCAGGCACCATAGCTTTCGCCCAGATCACAGTTCAGCTTCATGGTACCCCCCTCTTGATGCTATCGACTCGCTCAGAGGTCGTCCCGGCCGGGCCAGGTTGCCTGCTTGCGCTCGCTGGCCAGCGCGGCCCTCTGCTCAAGCACTTCCGGTCTGCTTTCAGGTGCGGCCCAGCCCTGCAGGTTATCTTCTACCAGTTGCACCAGGGCGTCTATATGGCCCTGGGTGGCGTTCAGGCAGGGGATGTAAGCAAAGCCTTCGCCGCCGGCTTCCATGAAGTATTCGCGGTTCTCTTCGTTGATTTCCTCGATGGTTTCCAGGCAATCGGAAGAGAAGCCGGGGCAGAACACATCAATGCTCTTCACGCCTTTGCCCGGCAGGGATTTCAGGGTTTCGTCGGTATAGGGCTGCAGCCACTCTTCACGCCCGAAGCGGGACTGGAAAGTGGTCATGTATTCTTCGGGCTTGAGTGCCAGTCGCTCGGCCAGCAGGCGCGAAGTCTTGTGGCATTCGCAATGGTACGGGTCGCCCCTCTGCAGGTACTTGAGCGGCACCCCGTGGTAGGACAGGATCAGCTTTTGCTTGCGCCCGTGCTCGGCCCAGTGGCTCTCAATGTGCTTCGCCATGGCTTCAATATAGGGAGGGAAGTCATGGTAATGGGAAACAAACCGGAAATCCGGCAACCATCGCCGCTTGGTGAAATCGCCAGCAATGGCATCAAAGGTTGAGGCCGTGGTTGAGGCCGAATACTGGGGGTAAAGTGGCAGCACCAGCAGCTTGCGTACACCTTGTTCCTGCATCTCGTCCAGTACGCGGGGAATAGACGGGTTGCCATAACGCATGGCAAAGCCCACTACCACGTCGTTGCCATATCGGGCTTGCAGGGCTTTGCGGATGCCCTCCGCCTGGTTGGCGGTGTGGATCAGCAGGGGTGAGCCGTCTTTGTCCCACACGCTGGCGTAGGCTTCAGCACTTCTCTTCGGGCGGATGCGCAGAATAATGCCATGCAGGACCAGCCACCAGATGGGGCGGGGAACTTCAACCACCCGGGGGTCCCACAGAAATTCCCCGAGATACCTGCGCAGTGCCGGGGTAGTGGGGGCATCCGGGGTGCCCAGGTTGGTTACCAGAACGCCAAGGCGCTCCGACTGCTTGTGGCTGAAGTTCTCTGTCCCTTTGTATGGCATTGAAGCTTTCCGGTGTTGGGTAGTTAGTGCTGGTCTGCCTGCTGCTGAAGCCGCGGAATCAAGCCGGTAATGTCGTAGCCGGCCCGGTGGGCCCTGGTCAGGATTTCCCGTGGGTCAAGCTCGCGGGCGGCGCTCAGGGCCCATAGTACGGTACAGCGGGTGCCAGATCGACAGAAAGCGAATACGGGTTTGTCGGCATCCCGGATCATCGGGGCAAAGTTGTCGACATCCGCATCGGTAATGTTGCCGGACTCCACTGGCAGGTAGACCCACTTGAGCCCGTGCTCGGCGGCAGCGGCTTCAATATCGGCCATGGACGGCTGGCCCGGCTCTTCCCGGTCCGGCCGGTTGGCAACCAGGGTTTTAAACCCCAGGCGTGCGATTTCTGCGACATCCTGCACCGCAATCTGCGGTGCTACGGAGAGGTTGTCATCGATCTTTCTGATTTCCACTAGCATTCTCCAACGTTCTGTCAGGCGGCATCGCTGCCGGCGAATTCTCGATCGGTTTCAGAGTCGCCCCGGGCACGATTGCGCTCGAACAACTCGAACAGCACCATGCCGGCCACCATAGAAGCAACGAACACGGCGCCCTTGATTTCGCCGGCGCCCAGTGCCACAAGTCCGGGGCCCGGGCAGAAACCGGCAATGCCCCAGCCGATGCCGAACATCATACTGCCGATAACCATGCGTTTCTCGATTCGGTTATTGGTCGGCAACTTCATGTTGAAGCCGAGGAACGACAGGGTGCGTTTACGGGCGACTGCTAAAGACACCAGCCCGACGATGATGGCGCCCCCCATCACAAACGCAAGGGAAGGATCCCACAGACCGGCGATGTCCAGAAAGCCCAGTACCTTTTCCGGGTTGGCCATGCCGGAGACAATCAGGCCCATACCGAAGACCAGGCCGGCGAACAGCGAAGCGAAAGAGTATTTCATGGCATCAGGCTCCGATCAGGTGGCGAATAACAAAGACGGTAATGAAACCGGTGGCCATAAAGCTCAGCGTGGCAACCAGCGAGCGCAGCGACAAGCGAGACAGCCCGCATACGCCATGGCCGCTGGTGCAGCCGGACGCGTAGCGGGTGCCGATGCCCACCAGCAAACCGGCCACGATGAGCGCCGGATAGCCGGCATTGATTTCAACCGGCGGAAGCTGGGCGAACAGGGCCCAGACCGCTGGCGCGCCGATCAGGCCGGCCAGGAAGGCAACGCGCCACAGGATGTCGGTGCGAACGGGGGCGAGCAGCCCGCCCAGAATTCCACTGATGCCGGCAATACGCCCGTTCAGAAGCAGGAAACTAGCCACTGCCAGGCCGATAAGGATACCGCCCGTGAGGGCTGCGCCAGGGGTAAACTGGCTCCACGCAATATCAATCATTCAGAATCTCCGGATTGAATGGTTGGTTTTGGAATAAGGATATAATGGGGTGTGATAATAACAAAAAAAGCCCGGCAAGGGATGCCGGGCAGAGGCGTGCGAGTAGTATCCATGAAAGACTTCCAGACAAACCGGCATCAACTCGGATACCGGTATCGAGAAGTATTGACCATAATTTGAGCAGTTCAAGCCAGAGGCCCTTTCGTTTGAAAACATTTTTTCATATCGCACCCGTGTTTATACTGCGGCCTTTCCCCATGCGGGTTTCAGGGCTGCCCAAGGTAACACTGAAATCGCGGTATAGCTGTAATACAATGGGCGCTGAACACCCTTTGCCCGCATTCAAGAGGTAGCTATGTCCGACCAAGACCAAAATTCGCCGGAGAATGATCCGCAGCTGGCAGACAAAATCAAGGGCTCTGCCCGTCAGATCTGGCTGGCCGGGCTGGGCGCCTACACCAAGGCTGAGGAAGACGCCGGCAAATTTTTCGACCGTCTGGTTCAGGAGGGTGAACAACTGGAATCGAAAACCCGTGGTGTGGTCGGCAAGCAGATCCGTACCGTGGAAGACCGGGTTGGCGAAGTTCGCGAGCGGGCAACCGGTACCTGGGACAAGCTCGAGCACATGTTTGACCAGCGGGTGTCCGGCGCGCTCCGGCGTCTGGGTATTCACCGTCGGGAAGAAATCGAAGCCCTCGAACATCGTATTGCGGCTCTTGAATCTGAACTGACCCGCCTTCGCGATTCCGACTCGCTGGCCCGTGACGAAGAAGAATAAGCCTTACAGATACGTGTGGCTGGTGAGACGGATCTGTTCCTGTTCCTCAGCCGCCATGTAGGGCAGTAACAGGTGCAGCATCTGGTACACCCCTTTGCCTGGATCCACCGACTCCCGGTTATCCAGGTGTGACAGCGTGTCGAAACTGCTCCAGTAGCACACGGTCAGCGTGAGCTGTTCACACAGGGATTCTAGTTCTGCCTCTTCAATGGCCATGGTCTGCTGGCCGCGAAAACTCTCGCACAGGGTACGAAACGCTGTCGTTTTCTTTTTGAGAATGCGCCGGAAACGGACTTGCAACTGGCTGTAGCGCGACAGCACATTGACCAGGTCCTGGTACATAAACCGGTAACGGGCTACCGCCTCAAACAGCATGTGCAGGAAGAATCCGAACTGGTCCAGTGAAATCTCCACATCTTCCGGCACCGCCAGCAGGTCGAGCATCTCGGCCTCGAAGCCGTCGAACAGTTCCTCGACAATATCGCCCTTGCTCTTGAAGTGGTAATACAGGTTACCCGGGCTGATCTCCAGTTCGTCGGAGATCAGCAGCGTGGTGACATTGGGTTCGCCCAGGCTGTTGAACAGTTGCAGGCTGGTGTCGAGAATCCTGTCTCTGGTTTTGACCTTTTTCATAAGGGCAGTAGCGCGCCTTTACAGCTCGAAGCTGGCCCAGACCGGGCAGTGGTCGGATGGCCGCTCCATGGCACGGATGTCGTAGGACACCCCGGCTGCCCTGGCTTTCGGCAGCAGGCTGTCGCTGGCCATGATCAAGTCGATACGCAAGCCCCGTTTCGGCTCCCGCTCGAAGCCCTTGCTGCGATAGTCGAACCAGCTGAAGGTATCGGTTTCATCCGGGTGCAGGTGGCGGAAGACGTCGGTATAGCCACGTTTTTCCACTTCTCCCAGCCATTCCCGTTCTTCAGGCAGGAAGCTGCATTTTCCGGTGCGCAGCCAGCGCTTGGCGTTGTCCGGGCCGATGCCGATGTCTTTGTCGGTGGGGGAGATGTTCATATCGCCCATCACCACCACATGGCCCGGTTGCTGTTTCAGGTCGTCCAGATAGGCCATCAGGTCCGCGTAGAATTTCTGCTTGGCCGGGAACTTCACCGGGTGGTCGCGGCTTTCGCCCTGGGGGAAGTAACCGTTGATGACCGTCAGCGGCTCACCATTTACGGTAAAACGGCCGGCAATCAGGCGGCGCTGGGAATCCTCGCCATCAGACGGATAGCCTTTAACCACATGCTCCGGTTCCATCCGCGACAGCAACGCCACGCCATAGTGGGTTTTCTGGCCATGGAAATGCACGTGGTAGCCCAGCTGGCGGATGGCTTCTTCCGGAAATTCCGCATCGGTCACCTTGGTTTCCTGCAGGCCGATAAAGTCAGGATTCAGCTCTTTAATCACGGCTTCAAGCTGGTGCAGGCGGGTGCGGATACTGTTTACGTTAAACGACACAAACATCATGGCGTGGAATCTCCGGATCAGTTTGCCCGGGAGTTTACCATAAGGGATGGTCTATGCCGTGTGGCTGAAGGGGCGCAGTCAGTCTGTCAGTTCACACTCCGGGTATCGGATGACCCGGTAGTTGATTGCAGCGGTGTGATTGGCATCTGCGTTCTTGCGAATGTTGGTCAGCCCCAGGTAGTGGGTCAGGGCGCCCTGGCGGTTGTAGCCGAGCACAATCGGATCAACCAGCACTCTCAGCATCAGGCTGGTGGGGCGGATTTGCACCACAATGTCGGCATCTACCCGGTTTTTCGGGCCGGGTTCCAGCACAAAGCCGTAGTAATCGCCCCGTGTGGGTGCCAGGAAATCGAATTCCACAGACTGACCGCTGGTTACCGCGGCCCAGTTGGCGCGTACGAACTGGTCAAAGCCGGCATCCACCACCAGTTTGCTGCCAAAGCGCAGCTCGACCATGGCGGTTTCGCTGGAAGGCTTCTGCCAGGTGATGTCCAGTGTGTTGGCTTCGGGGTAGCTGATCTCCAGGCGCTCGTTGAACTCCGGCTGGTGAAAATCCACCTCCGGCAGCTGGACAGATTGCCGGTAAGTCAGTTGCTTGCTGGCAAAGCCCGTGTCGTCACTTGCCCTCAGGTAATCGACCCGGTGTTGCTCCGGAACGAATACGCCGGGTTCACACGTGCCGCTGACGGCATGGTGTTCCTGGTAGATCGGCCTGTCGTCATCAAGGCTCCGGGCGCTGCCATGGAACTCGAAGACAGCGGCACCGGCATGACTGCAACCGAGCAGGGCGCCAACAACCGCTGTTGTCATTTTCATGGCTCAAGCTCCGTGTACAAACTTTTCCGGATAAACAGCAGCAGCGGGAAGATCACCAGCCAGCCCAGCGCGATGGCCGCTACCGACAGGGCAGTGTCCGGCAGTGTGACTGCGCCTAGCTTGGCGGCAGACCAGTAAGCCAGTGCCCCGGCAAACGGTGCCAGCACAAACGGCAGCCATCGGTGCTGGCCGATCCACGCCAGTGAGTGACACAGGGTGGTCATGAACAGGGCCCAAATAGCCACCAGCCAGGGCGGCACAACGGCAATTTCTTCGATACCCGGGATGCCGAGAATGCCAAGCCGGAACCAGAGCGTGTCCAGCAGCCCGCCAAGTACAACACCGACCCCGATAAACTGCAGTTCCGAAAAGCGCTTCTGGCTCACCAGCAGCATATGGACCATGAAAAGCCCCAATGCCAGGGCTGTCACCGGCAGCCCCGGGTACAGCACACAAGCGAACCAGCCGGCCTGGAACAGTACGAAGTTCAGGACATTCCGGACCGTTTCCGAGGTGATCATAGGCTGATGATGTTGGCGCGCTTGTTGGCGGGCTTGGCCATCAGCAAATGGGCCACACCAATGGCACGCTCACTGAAGCCCGCTTCGCAGTAGGCGAAGTAGAAGTGCCACAGTCGCTGGAAGGCGGTGTCGTAACCCAGGGCATCCAGTTCGCTGCGCTTTGCCATGAAGCGTTCGCACCAATCCCGAAGCGTGCGGGCGTAATGGAAGCCGAAGTCTTCGTTATGGGTGAGTACCAGGTCTGACCCGCGGCCCATGGACTGCAGGATCGCCCCAAACGAAGGAATAAAGCTGCCCGGGAAGATATATCGCTGGATAAAGTCCACGTTCTTCAGGGCACGCTCGTAACGCTGTTCCGGCATATTGATCGCCTGCACCAGGGCCAGGCCATCCGGCTTCAGCAACTTGCTGATCTGGGACAGGTAGCTGTCCAGGAACTGCGGTCCTACCGCTTCAATCATTTCAATAGACACCAGCTTGTCGAACTGGCCGGTGAGGTCGCGGTAATCATCGAACAGCAGGGTAATGCGATCTTCCAGCCCTTCAGCCTTCACACGCTCCCGGGCCAGCTCCAGCTGTTCCTTCGAGATGGTGGTGGTGGTTACGTGGCAGCCGTAATGTTTGGCGGCATGGATGGCAAAGCCGCCCCAGCCGGTGCCGATCTCCATCACCTTGTCGCCGGGTTGCAGGTCGAGCTTTCGGCAAATGACATCCAGTTTGTGAACCGCAGCCTGTTCCAGTGTGGACTCCTCGCCCGGATAAATGGCGGAGGAATACATCATGGTGGGGTCCAGGAACAGCTGGAACAGGTCGTTGCCCAGGTCGTAGTGGGCGCTGATGTTCTTGCGGGACCCTTCCGGGGTATTGCGGTTCAGCCAGTGCAGGGCCTTCAGGGCCGGTTTGCTGATCCAGCTGAACTTGTCCTCGAAGGCATTCATGGTATCGAGGTTACGGGTGAAGAAGCGCAACAGGGCGGTCAGGTCCGGTGAACTCCAGTCCCCAGCCACGTAGGATTCCGCGGCACCCACGCTGCCACCGGTAACCAGGTCCCGCCAGGTGCTGTGGTTGTGAATGATCAGTTCTGCGGTCGGGTAACGCTCGTCGTTGTCGCCGAATACCTGGTCGTCGTAACCTTGTTCACGTACCACCAGTTTGCCGTGCCCCAGCATGGACAACTGATGGCACACCAGTTTGCGGGCAACCCGGCTAATGGTGCCGGTGTTGGCAACGCTGGATTCCTGGCTGGTGACGGAGGTATTCAGGTTCTCCATGAGCTTACCCTTCCTGAAGATTGTTCATTTGACGCGTTGATGGCCGGTTCACTGACATCGACCCCCTGATCTTCCACTCCCCGGCGGAACTCCGGTACCTGTGGCTCCAGTTTGTCCGGGTGGGTGTAGAAGGGGGCGCCCTTGAGTTTCAGTTTCAGGGCGTTCCAGTAAATACCGGCGGTGCCTTTGAGAGTTTCCAGGGGGAAACGTCGCAGGCTTCGATGCAGGGTTTTACGATCAAGTACCTGCCGTTGGACTACCAGGGTGGCATCAAAATGTTTGTGATCTTCCTGTTCCACGTTCATGTGGATGCGCAGTTCCGGGCCCCGGAAGCTGAATAGCCACTGGTAGTGCTGGTTCATGCCGTTAAACGGCGACACGTGGAAACGCTTGCTGAAGGAAAAACGCTCGGTTTGCCAGTTGCTTGCATCGCCCGGCCCGTGATTTCGGCATTCCAGGCAATACACGTGGCGTTCCTTCCAGGGGGTATTGGTAATCTGGGCCAGAATCACCCGGGGCACGTCACCCCGGGCCGGGTCCTGGCCCTTTTCGTAGCACAGGTAAAAGCTGACCGGGTTGAAAATATACCCCAGATACCGCGGGTGGGTGATCAGTTGAACCGGCCCGTCCGGCTGCCAGCCGGTGGCGATCTGAACCCGCTGCACCACTGCCTGGTGCAGGTTCGGGATGTGCGGGTCCAGGTAATCTTTCCGGCAAAGCCCCAGCCAGTTGAACCGTTCCAGTGAGAAAAAGCGGCTGATGGAAGTGACAGAAGACCACTCCTCAAGGTCCAGTGCCAGCATGTCAATGTTGTACAGAAACTCATGCTGTACCGGCAACTTACGGCGATGTCTTATAGTGCCTTCTAGCCACTGGCTGGCCATGCTCAAAGCTCCACACCAAAGGCCTGTGTCACCCGCAGGGCGCTGCGCACGCCGTCTTCGTGAAAGCCGTTAAACCAGTACGCGCCGCAGAAGTGCGTGCGGTTATGGTTGCCGATTTCGTCATAGCGCTGTTGGGCGGCAACAGCCTCCAGGGTGAACACCGGGTGGTCGTATTCGAACCGCTTGATCACCTTGGCTGGATCGATATCCCGGCTGCGGTTCAGGGTTACGCAGAATGTCTCCGGAGCGTCGTCGAAGTTCTGCAGGATATTCATATTGTAGGTGACAGATACCGGATGGGTGCTGTGCTCGGGAATCATGTAGTTCCAGGCCGCCCAGGCCCGACGGTTGGAGGGCAGCACGCTGGCATCGGTGTGCAGCACAACATCGTTCTTCTGGTAGCCGATGGCGCCCAGAATGTCCCGCTCTTGGTCACTCGCGTCGCTCAGCATGGCCAGTGCCTGGTTGCTGTGGCAGGCGAGGATAACCTGGTCGAAGCGGTGGTTTTTCCCGTTAACAACCAGCGTTACGCCGTTTTCATCCCGCTGGATGGCGGAGACAGGGCTGTTCAGGTGGGTTTTGTCGCCCAGCCTCTGCATCATGCGGGTGACATAGCTGGCGGAACCGCCGGAAATGACCCTCCAGGTGGGCCGGTCATCTACCGACAACATGCCGTGGTTGTTGAAGAACTGCAGGAAAAACCGGATCGGGAACTGCTCCAGCACGATTTCCGGCGCGGACCAGATGGCCGCTCCCATGGGCACGATGTAGTTGTTGCGGAAGTATCGGCTGTAATGGTTGCGGTTCAGGTATTCGCCCAGGGTTTCGCCTTCGGGAATGTCACCGGCGGCCAGGTCTGCCCGGGTTTCCTTGTTGAAGCGCAGGATCTCCCGGATCATTTTCAGGAAATGCAGGTTCAGGGCGTTCTTTCGCTGGGCAAACAGGGTGTTCAGGCTGGTGCCGTTGTATTGCAGGCCGCTGGTGTGGCAATCCACGCTGAAGCTCATATCGCTGACTTCCGAGGCCACGCCCAGCCGGTCCATCAGTTTGATGAAGTTCGGGTAGGTCCAGTCATTGAAGACGATAAAGCCCGTGTTGACCGGCCAGGTACGACCCCCGGCCTTGACCAGCTCGGTGTTGGTGTGGCCGCCGGCATAGTCGGCGGCTTCGAACAATTCTACGTCGTGGTGTTCACTGAGCAGCCAGGCGGCGGTCAGTCCTGAAACACCGGCGCCAATAACTGCAATGCGCTGACGGTCCTGATTCATTGATGGTTTTCCTTAAGCGGTTTGTTCACAAAATAGGTTTGGTCAGGAATTCTGGTCGGCTTTGCGGGCCATGGATGCTGCCATGCGATCCACCACTCCTTGAGGCAAGGCGCCCAGCGCTTTCAGCAGCCAGGTAAACCGTCTAGGGAAAGCAATCTCGTTGCGGCCTTTGGCCAGCCCGTTGGCAATCCTTTGTGCGGCATCGTCTGCGGTCACCATAAACGGCATGGGAAAGTCGTTCCGATCGGTCAACGGTGTTTTTACAAAGCCCGGTGAGACCACCACAACATCAATGCCTTCGGCAGCCAGGTCTGCCCGCAGGGCATGGGCAAAGTAGGTCAGGGCGGCCTTGGATGCGCCATAACCTTCGGCCCGGCCAAACGGAAACCACCAGGCCGACGAGCTGACAATCACCAGGGTTGATGGCTTGCCCTTTGCCCGGGTGGCCCGCAATGCGGGCAGGGCGATGTCCAGGCTGCGGGCGGTGCCCAGCACGTTGGTAGTGATATTGGCCTCGATGACCTGGCTGTTGTAGTTGGCGACTTCCAGGTACTCGCAGGTGCCGGCGTTCAGAATGGCCATGTCCAGGTCGCCAAAATGCTGGAGATCGCCCTGAATGGCAGACAAATCGTCCAGGCTGGTGGTGTCTGCCACGGCGGATGTAATCCGGTTCGGGTGTTGGCTGGCCAGCTTGTCCAGCGCCTCGGCCCGCCGGCCGGTAATCACCAGGTTGTGGCCCCGGTTTGCCAGTTCATGCACCAGGGCCTCGCCGATTCCGGAAGACGCGCCGGTAACCCAGATGTTCGATGCGGATTGCAGTCGTTTGTTCATCCTGCCTGCCTCTTCACCCAGCGGATAGCGCCACCGACCACCGGCAGGTTTTCGTAAAGCAGTTGCCCGGCGTCAAAATAGTCCCGATGGAAGCGCACCTTGCCGTTGCTGATTTCCAGGTGACTGATGCCGTCTACGAACACGGTCTTTCCGTTACGGATGCGCTTGTGGCGCAGCTCCATTACCCAGGGGATGGTGCACCATTGCTGCTGGATAACCGGCGAGCTGAAACGGAACTGGCAGTGGAGTACGTTGCCATAAGCCCCGGCCATGTATTCGGTAAGCTCGTTCAACCCGGACACCTGGCCGAACGGATCCTGGAAGTGGATATCCTGGCTGTACACGTCCTTGAGCTGGCTCAGGTTGCCTTTGTCGAGCTGGTTGTACAGTGTGCAGAAGCGCTCAAGCACTTCCGGTAGTTCAGCAACCGGTGTGCTGGTGTCTACGCTGGAAAGGTGTTGGCTCATTGGCTTGCCCTCCCGGTACGGTTGCGGTCGAGTTCGAGGGTTTCCTTACGGATATGGTCGGGGATCGGATTCAGGTCCCAGATAATGCCCAGTTTCGACAATACCCACAGGCCGTACCAGGTAATGTCTATTTCATACCAGCGGAAGCCCTGGCGAACCGCCGTCGGCCAGCGATGGTGGTTGTTGTGCCAGCCTTCGCCCAGCGTGATCAGTGCCAGCCAGAAGTTGTTGCGGCTGTCATCGCTGGTTTCAAAGCGGCGCTTGCCCCACACGTGGGACAGGGAATTAATAGAGACGGTGGCGTGAAACAGCACCACGGTGGAGATAAAGAAGCCCCAAACCAGTAGTTGCAGGCCGTTGGTGCCCAGCCCGGGCGCCCAGGCAGCCAGTGCTTCGCCAAGCAGGTAAATGGCGACTGCGAAGGCGGCAGGCACCAGGGAGTCGAAGCGATTGATAAAGCGCAGTTCCGGGAACTTGAGCCAGTCCTTTACCCGGCGCTCGTTCATGGCAAAACCGGCATCGCAGGTAAACCATCCCACGTGGGACCACCAGAATCCGCCCTGGTGGGGGGAGTGAAGGTCTTCCTCGCGGTCTGAATGCTGGTGATGGTGCCGGTGGTGCGCCGCCCACCAGAGAGGACCGCGCTGCGCGGCGCTGGCGCCCAGAACGGCAAACACAAATTGCGCGGGCCGGCTGGTTTTGAAGGATTTGTGGGAAAAGTAGCGGTGATAGAAGCCGGTAATCGCGAACATCCGAACCAGGAAAAATCCAAGGGCAAACACCATTGCGAAGGTGCTTGTGCCGGTCACCAATACCAGGAGACAAGCCAGGTGCAGTGCAATAAACGGGAGTACCCGTACCCAGTTAAAGGTTCGGGACGAGGTATCCAGGTGATCTGATCCCGCTTCGGAATCGAACCATCTCAGAATGTTTGTCAGCCAGTAATTCACTCGGGTCATAAATAACCATGCTCAATGTAACGTCAGACACCCCATCAATACGAAGTATCGCGATTATTGGTTCAGGCCTTGCGGGCCTTACCGCAGGAATTCTGCTTGGCCGAAAGGGCCATAATGTCAGGGTCTTCGAGAAAAGTCGTGGCCCCGGTGGCCGTATGTCGTCTAAACGGGTTTCGGGAAGCTCGGCGGACATCGGAGCCCAGTATTTCACGGCCCGTCACCCGGAGTTTCTGGCGTTTTTGAGGGCGTTTGCCGGAGCAGACAATTTTGGCCCCTGGCAGGGCCGTTTCGGCTTTCAGGGCGAGGATAAACAGTGGCAGGCGTTCCCCGAGGAAACCCGCTACGTAGGCGTACCCCGAATGACCGCCATTACCCGGGCGTTGTCCGAACACGTTCCGGTAACCGCGCAGGTACGGATTGCGAAACTGGAGCGGGTCGGGGAGCAATGGCGCTTGATCTGCACCGAAGGCAATGACCACGGCAGCTACGACCAGGTGATCATCACAGCGCCTCCGGCCCAGGCCCGGGATCTGCTGGAGGCGAGTGGGCTGAATGAACTGGCTGGCAACCTTGGCCATTCTGAAGACAGTATTCTGGCCTGCTGGGCAGTGGCCGCGCACTTTAAAGAAACTCCCAGCAATGAATTCGACGCCATGCGGCCGGATTCCGACGTGCTTTACTGGGTGGCTAACAACTCCTCCAAACCGGAGCGCAACGATCAGGGCCAGTGGTGGGTGCTGCATGCCACGCCGGAATGGACGCAGGCCCATGTAGAGGAGCCCGCCGAAAAAGTGTCGGAGAAACTGCTGGCTGCCTTTTACGAACTGACCGGGTATCAGGGCGTTGCGACCGATGCCGTAGCGCACAGGTGGCTTTACGCCCGCTCGGTGCAGCAGGAACAGCCCGGCTATCTGCTGGAGCCCGCGCTGGGCGTAGGCCTGGCAGGAGACTGGCTCAATGGCGGCCGGGTAGAAGGCGCCTGGGAAAGCGCCACTCGCCTGGTTGAAGCCCTGGGCTGATTATTCCATCAGGTCGGAAGGGGCCCGGGTGGTCACTTCCGGCCGGTGGTAGAAGTGGGTGATGGTGCCATCGCCAAACTTGGAGAAGAACGCGCTGACATCGGTGATCTTCCGCAGCGACCGCTCCCGGCTGACTGGATTCTTCACCAGTACCTTGATGCCGTTGAAATTGTCCTGGATGTTGGAAAACCGGGCCCGCATGGAGCAGGTGACCACATCCACCGGGTTCAGGCCCAGCTCTCCGGCCAGCCAGTTGCCGTGTTGGGTAATCTCTGCCTTGGCCATGTTCTCCCGGGTGTCCAGGTGCTTGAGCTTCACCCGGTTCACAATGCTGAAGGAATAGCTCTTCGGCTGCCGTCTTGCCACTTTCCGGAACGCCTCCCAGAAGAAACTGTCGGTCAGTTCGGCGAAGTAGTTCATATCGCTCAGGCAGGTATCGATCCACTCGAAACTTTCCGGGTCTTCCAGGACTTCGTTAATCGCCTCGCGCAGCAGCCAGTCAAAGCCCAGGGCGGTCTTGTGGGCATAGACCTTGCGGTACATCTGGTAACGGCTGTACACAAAGTCTTCCAGCGCGCCCAGGCCTTTCTGGGTAATGGCCAGCCCCATCCAGGGTTCGGTTACGTCCCAGCCAAACCGCAGGTTGCTGAGCAGGTGGTCCAGGTTAAAGCCACCGATGGTGACGGAGCTGTGGAAACCGTCCCGCAGCATGTAATCGGCCCGGTCGGCATCAATCTCGCCCGATACAATGGACGACAACAGTCCCATGACCAGCCCGGGTACGTCGCGTTCCGGAATCGCCCCGGCAACGGCATCGTCGCCGGCGATGAAATCCCAGAAGGTGCGTGCGTGGCGGCAGAAGGTGTCGCTGGGGGTGACGTCTGTGGTCTCCATAATGCCGATCACATCCACCGCATCCAGGCCGGCGCTTTCCAGGTCGACCGAGGTCAGCACTTCGTGCGCCACCCGCACCGAATAATGCTCATGCTCCAGTTCGTCCGGCTCGCCCTGGTGATAGCGCGAGTAATCCACGCCCTGCCAGAGGTCGGCAAACCGTCCGGGGCGGGACATCAGCTCCCGGATGCGCCGGGCCTGGGTAAACTGGTGGGAAAAGCTGGAATGGCCACTGTCGTGCAGCAGGCACCCCAGCCGGATGGTCTTGGCAAGGTAGTCGATGGCATCCAGCTGGCTCAGGCTCAGGTCCATGCGCTCGCTCAGTTGCCGCTCCCGCAGGTAGGCATCGATCATCGAACGGAACATCCGGGTGCCCACATGCATCACACCGATGCTGTGCAGAAACCGGGAGTGGGTGGCACCGGGGAACACCAGGCTGAGAATGTCGTTCTGGCAGATGTTGCGTAAACGCTGGAACAGCGGGTGGTCAATAACCTGTATTTCATGGCGGTACAGGGGAATACCCCCGTGAACCGGGTCCATGATCAGCTTGTCGTAGGCTCCGAGCAGGTCGTTGACGGCACGTCGCATGGTTACAATTCTCCCAAAATGATGACAGCGACCTTGTTATATCACAGGGGCATGCCAGAATAGGCGATATGACCCGAATTTCTCTTTTATCGCTGGTAGTTTAAGGCAATCAACATGAACTCGCGCACCGAGCGCATACTGATTATCGATGCCGACGAACAGGCTCGAAACGATTTGTCACGCTACCTTGAAGCGAGGGGTTTCTACGTGACCGGGTATCCCGATATCCAGTCCGCCCGCGGCTTGTTCGAAGATAAACTCCCGGACGTCATCTTTGCAGACCTGCCCGCCGACGCCATCCGTGATCTCACCACCCGGCTGGCAGACTCTGAAAGCTTTATTCCGGTGGTTACCTGCACGGCCAGCAACTCCAGTACCGATGTTATCCAGGCGTTGCGTGCCGGTGCCGCCGATGTGGTGCTCAAGCCCTGCAACGACGACAAAGGCGCACTGGATGATGTGATCGGTAAACTGTTCGACCGGGTGCGGGTTAACCGCCTGAACCAGCTGTACCGACAGGAACTGGAAGAAACCAACCGGGAGCTGCGCAGCGGTATTGCGGAGCTGAGGGCAGACCAGAACGCCGGGCGCAAAGTGCAGCTGCGAATGCTTCCGGACCACGATTTGCAGATTTCCGGGCTGCAGGTCGACCACAAGATCAAACCCTCGCTCTACCTGAGCGGCGATTTCCTCGATTATTTCCGCATCTCCGAAGACAAAGTGCTGGTGTACATCGCCGATGTTTCCGGCCACGGTGCCAGCTCTGCCTTTGTCACCGTCTTGCTGAAAAACCTGACCAATCGTTTGCAGCGCAACCTCAAGCGGCAGTCCAGCGACGACATCCTTCACCCGGAGCGCTTTCTCGAGCGGATCAACTCGGAACTGCTCGATACCGGCCTGGGTAAACACGTAACCGTGTTTGTGGGGATAATTTCCATATCTGAACGTATACTGAGTTATGCGGTGGGTGCACATTTCCCGATGCCGATTTTGTCGTTTGAAGACGGCGAAACCCGGTTTCTGGAAGGCAATGGCCTGCCGGTGGGGTTATTCGAAGATCCCGAATGGGAGGTGTATCAGGTTCATCTGGACCGGCCGTTCAGGTTGTTGATGTTTTCAGACGGCATTCTGGAAGTAATTGCTCCGAAATCGCTGGATGAAAAGGAACGAACACTACTTGAACTCGTGTCTGGAGGTAGTCACACTATCGCATCGCTGAGTGAGGCTCTGGGATTGGATACCATCTCCGAGTTGCCCGACGATATCGCGATAGTTTCGGTAACTGATGCCCTTGACGGGCCAGATAACACGTCGTCGACGTAGTGGCAGTGTGAAAAATGGCTGGTTATAAGATCCTGCAGGCAGAAAAGCAGGGAATTTACGTCCTGAAGTTTATTGGGGAAATCCGGCTGAACCTGTGTTCGACGCTGGACAATCTGGTTGAGACCATCACGGGTAACCCGCAGTTCAAAACGGTAATTATTGATCTGACAGAGACCGAAATTATCGACAGCACCACCCTCGGGTTGCTGGCCAAGATTGCCCTGGCTGCCCGAAAGCAGAGCCGCTTCCTGCCGACTCTGATCTCGACCAACCCTGATATTACCCGCATTATTACCTCAATGGGTTTCGACAAGATCTTTATCATTGTGCGCGAGCCCGCTTCCCGGATAGAAGAACTCGAAGAAATTCCCGTACTCAAGGCCAGCGAGCAGCAGGTGAGAGACAAGGTTCTGGACGCCCATAAAATCCTGATGGGTATGAACAGCAAGAACAGGGAAGAATTCAAGAATCTGGTGCGTGCCCTCGAGTGTGAAGAAACCGGCTAGGTTTCAGCACGCCACGGGTGCGCTGCCCGTACGCAATAAAACGGAAATGATATGCCTGAAAACACCACTCCCCCGAAAGACGGGGCGAAGTCTTACGACGTTGCAGTGCTGGGTGGCGGTAGCTTTGGTACCGCCATGGCCAAGGTTCTTGGCGAAAACGGCCACACCGTCCATTTCTGGATGCGCGATGAAGCCCAGGCGAAGGAAGTTCGCCGTACCCGTGTGAACAAGCGCTACATGCCGGATGTCACCATTGAAGGCGACGTGCAGCCCACCACAGACCTGGCCGAAGCCGTTGCCAGGGCCGAAGTGGTATTGGTCGCTATCCCTTCCAAGGCCTTTCGCTCTGTGATCCGCGAGAATGCCGACGCATTCCGGGAAGGGCAGATTGTAGTCAGCCTGACCAAGGGTATTGAAGAACACGGCTTCAAGCTGATGAGCGAAATCCTGATGGAGGAGCTTCCACGCTGTCGCTCCGGGGTGCTCAGCGGCCCGAACCTGGCGGCCGAAATCGTCAATCGTGAGCTGACCGCCACGGTCATTGCCGCCAAGGATCCGGAAGTTCGCCGCACAGTGCAGGATCTGCTGGGGTGCGAGTATTTCCGGGTATACGCCAACGTAGACGTGTATGGCGTAGAGCTGGCCGGCGCCCTCAAGAACATTTACGCCATTGTGGCCGGCCTGGCCTCGGCGCTGGAGATGGGTGAAAACGCCCGGGCCATGCTGATTACCCGAGGGCTGGCGGAAATGAGCCGCTTTGCCGTAAGCCTTGGAGCCAACCCGATGACCTTTATGGGGCTGGCGGGCGTTGGCGACCTGATTGCCACCTGCACATCGAACAAAAGCCGGAACTACCGGATTGGTTACGCGGTGGGCAAGGGCAAGCAACTGGACGAAGCGGTGAAAGAGCTGGGCCAGGTAGCCGAGGGCATCTACACCCTGAAACTGGTGCGGGAGAAATCGGAATCCATCGGCATTTACATGCCGCTGGTGCGGGGGCTTTACGAGATTCTGTACAACGGTGCTTCGATCAACGCGGTCATCAGCAGCCTGATGATGGCGGTACAGAACTCTGACGTAGAATTTATTCTGCCCCGGACTATCACCCAGTAAAGGCTTCTGCGAACGAGGAGCGCTTATGCAACTGATCATCATGCGCCATGGCGAAGCCGGCTGGCACAGCCTGGACCAGGAACGGGAGCTCACCGATGTGGGTCGGCACGGGGCTGCAGCCGTGGCCGCGGCAATCGGCAAATCCTCCTGGCGCCCGGACCGGATCTGGTGCAGCCCCTACACCAGGGCCCGGCAAACCGCAGCGATTGTCTCTGAAGTGCTGAATTGCCCGGTAGACGAAAAGCCGTTCATTACCCCGGACGATGATCCTGGGCTTTGCCTTGACGCTTTACTGGAAACCGATATTTCCCGTTTGATGCTGGTGTCCCACATGCCCCTGGTGGGCAGCCTGTCTACCTTGCTGGTGGACGGCCATCGCAAGGGCATTCCCTTTATGACCGCCCAGGCCGTGGTGCTGGATCTGCCGGTGGTGGGCCCGGGCTGCGCTGACTTGAAAGAGCAGTTTCTGCCCTGATCTTTACCCTGTCATTCCATTTCTCAAGTTTCGAGACGCCATGTACAGCTTTCCGATCGAGTATATCGAACCCGTGTTCCGCCCGCCGAGCGAGGCAAAGTCCCTGATCCTGCCGGTGACCAACGGCTGCTCCTGGAACCAGTGTACGTTTTGCGAAATGTACACCCAGCCCCAGAAGAAATTCCGGGCCAGGAAGCCTGAGGACATCCGGGCCGATATCGCAAAGGCTGCCGAGGCCTTCGGTGACGTCCGCCGGGTGTTTCTGGCCGATGGCGATGCCATGGTGCTGCCAACCCGCCGGTTGCTGGAAATCCTGAGCGACTTGAAAGCCGCCTTTCCGGGACTCCAGCGTGTTTCAAGCTACTGCCTGCCACGGAACCTGGCGAAGAAATCTGTTGAAGACCTGGTGCAGTTGCGCGAAGCCGGGCTTGGCATCCTGTACGTGGGCATGGAATCCGGCGACGATGAGGTGTTGAAACGCATCAATAAAGGTGAGAGCTGGGAATCCACCCGTTCCGCCCTGACCAAGATTCGCGAGGCAGGCCTAACCAGCTCTGTGATGGTGCTTAACGGCCTGGGTGGTGAAACCCTGTCGCGCCAGCATGCCATCAACACCGCCACCCTGTGCAACGAAACCCAGCCGGATTACCTGTCGACACTGGTTGTCAGCTTTCCCCAGGGCGAAGAGCGTTTCCGGGAGGGTTTTGGTGATGATTTCGTACCCCTGAGCCAGCAAGGTTTATTTGAGGAAATCCGCCTGTTCCTCGAGCACCTGGAACTGGAGAAAACCATTTTCCGCAGTGACCATGCCTCCAACTACCTGGTGCTCAAGGGCACCCTGGGCCGGGACAAGCAGCGAATGCTGGAGCAGGTCAACCTGGCCATCAGCAATCCCGGTGCGGCGGCGCTGCGCCCCGAGTGGATGCGCGGACTGTAAACGGAGTAGATCACTATGACCCGAAAGCCTGATGAACTGGCCTCAGCTGTTGAACAGAATGCCGGTGGCAAGGCCTTGCCACCGCTAGACCAATGGAACCCGGGGCTGCTGGGGGATATGGACCTGCTGATCACCCGGGACGGCTCCTGGCTGTTCGAGGGCAAACCCATCGGCCGGGAAGCGATCGTGCGACTGTTTTCCACGATTTTGAGAAAAGAGCAGGACGGCGCCTACTACCTGGTCACCCCGGTTGAGAAGTGGCGGATTGCGGTAGAAGACACGCCGCTGCTGGCCCACTCGGCAGAGGCCACGGGAGAGGGTGATAGCCAGGTGATTTCGGTGACCACCAATATGGGCGAAACCCTGGAAATCGGCCCGGACCATCCGCTTGAGGTGGGGGCCTATCCCGACAGCGACGAGCCCCGGCCAGTTGTCGCCGTCAGGCACGGCGTGGAAGCACGGTTGGTGACCAATGCCTTTTACCAGTTGGCAGAGTTTGTTGAAGAGCAAACGGTAAACGGCGAAACCGTGCTGGGAGTTTTTAGCCACGGAAAATTCTGGAAAATCGGGCAGGGCGGTTGAAAAGCCCCTGACCACCCCAATGAATGAGGTAGAAAACGCAGTCTGTCACTTGTTAAACTGTCTTTTCTTACTTGTTATCGAGCCTGGCTCTCTAACGAGGCCCGGTGGTCGTTAGTCCCTCTGTGCAGTATGGCTGTTCAAGATTACTTTCGATTACCTACATCTTAAATACACAGTCATTGCGACACGCAAGGAGATCACATGGCCCAACCTCGTGTTGTCACCATCCATTACACGCTCACTAACGACCAGGGAGAGCAACTCGATTCCTCCCGCGTAGAAGGCCGTGAGCCGCTGTCTTACCTGGAAGGTGCACAGAACATTATCGGTGGACTGGAAAACGCACTGAACGAAAAGAGCGCTGGCGACCAGGTTAAAGTCTCTGTAGCTCCTGCTGAAGGCTACGGCGAAGTTAACGAAGAACTGATCCAGCCGGTTCCGCGTTCTGCCTTCGAAGGCGTCGACACCATCGAGCCGGGCATGCAGTTCCAGGCCCAGACTCCGGGCGGCCCCCAGATCGTTCGCGTTGTTGAAGTGAGCGACGAAACCGTCACCATCGACGCCAACCACCCGCTGGCTGGCCAGACTCTGCACTTCGACGTAGAAGTAGTAGAAGCTCGCGAAGCAACCGACGAAGAGCAAGAGCACGGCCACGTGCACTGATCTCTTCCGAAAGGTTGATCAAAGAACGGCTCCTGCGGGGGCCGTTTTTTTTTGGTTTTGTGCCACGAAATCCACGAAAAAACACGAAAAAAGACACAAAAAAGCCGGAGACGAGCTCCGGCATTTTCTGGTCAGTACACCCGCTTACATATTCGGGTAGTTGGGACCACCACCGCCTTCCGGCGTTACCCAGGTGATGTTCTGGGCAGGGTCTTTGATGTCACAGGTCTTGCAGTGAACACAGTTCTGGGCGTTGATCTGGAACTTCTTGCCGCTGCCGTCTTCCGCTTCAACCACTTCGTACACGCCAGCCGGGCAGTAGCGCTGGGCGGGCTCGTCGAACTTGGGCAGGTTCTCCTTCAGAGGAATGTCCGGATCGGTCAGCTTCAGGTGAACCGGCTGGTCTTCCTCGTGGTTGGTGTTGGAGATAAACACCGAGGACAGGCGGTCGAAGGTCAGCTTGTTGTCCGGCTTCGGATAGGTGATCTTCTTGCACTCGGAGGCCGGCTTCATGGTGGCGTAGTCGGGCACCGTGTCGTGGAAGGTGATCGGCAGGCTGCGGCCCAGAATGTTCTGCTCGATGTAGGCGATAGCACCACCGACCATGCTGCCGAACTTGTGGATAGACGGGCCAAAGTTGCGCTCGTCATACAGCTCCTTGTAAAGCCAGCTGTCTTCAAAACGCTGCTGGAAGCTGGTGATTTCCTCACCGGCCTTGCCTTCCTTCAGGGCTTCGAATACTGCTTCCGCGCCCAGCATGCCGGATTTCATGGCGGTGTGGGAGCCCTTGATCTTGGAGAAGTTCAGGGTGCCGGCGTCACAGCCCAGCAGCAGGCCACCGGGGAAACTCATCTTCGGCAGGGCATTGTAGCCGCCCTTGGAGATAGCACGGGCACCGTAAGCTACGCGCTTGCCGCCTTCCAGGTACTTCTTGATTTCCGGATGGTGCTTCAGGCGCTGCATTTCTTCAAACGGGCTGACGTGCGGGTTGCTGTACGACAGGTCGGTAATCAGGCCCACGTAGACCTGGCCGTTTTCCAGGTGATACAGGAAGGAACCGCCAGTCGTGCCGGATTCGCTCAGCGGCCAGCCGGTAGAGTGAACCACCAGGCCCGGCTCGTGTTTGGCCGGATCGATGTCCCACAGCTCTTTAATGCCGATGCCATAGTGCTGCGGATCCTTGCCTTCATCCAGTTTGTAATCCTTGATCAGCTGCTTGCCGAGGTGACCGCGGCAGCCTTCGGTGAACAGGGTGTACTTGGCGCGCAGTTCCATACCCGGCATGTAGCCGTCTTTCTGGGAACCGTCACGGGCTACGCCCATGTCGCCGGTGATGATGCCTTTCACCTGGCCGTCTTCAACGATGGTTTCAGCTGCGGCAAAGCCCGGGTAAACCTCTACGCCCAGCTGCTCGGCCTGTTCGGCCAGCCAGCGGCACAGGTTGCCCAGACTGATAATGTAGTTGCCGTGGTTGTGCATGTTCTTGGGCACAAACGCGTTGGGAACCTTGGTGGCTTTTTCCTGGCTCTTCATCAGGAAAATGTCGTCCCGGGTAACCGGCGTATTCAGGGGAGCGCCTTTTTCTTTCCAGTCCGGGAAGAGTTCATTCAGGGCAGTAGGCTCGAATACGGTACCTGCGAGGATGTGCGCCCCGATTTCAGAACCTTTTTCTACTACACAGACAGTCAGTTCTTCGCCAGCTTCCTGCGCCAGTTGCATGACGCGGCAGGCTGCAGACAGGCCAGCAGGGCCGCCGCCGACGATCAGAACATCAAATTCCATCGATTCGCGTTCCACGTTGGTCTCCTCAAACAGCTTTTAATGAATGTTATTAACCCGAAGGATAGCGCATTTCAAGAATCAAACAAACGTTTGTTTGAAATCTGCCCTTACCTTTGGCATTGTACGTATACACCGAAAAATCGTGTGTTTTGAGTCGATTTTTAGTATCGTCTCATTGTCAGGTCGGGTCAACCCGGTCCTTTGACTGTGAAGACTCATTAAACCCATCGTAGAAGAACGAGGAATCTATGAAGGTTCTGGTCGCTGTAAAACGAGTTATCGACTACAACGTGAAGGTGCGTGTCAAGCCGGACAACACCGGCGTTGATCTCGCCAACGTCAAGATGGCAATGAACCCGTTCTGCGAAATCGCAGTTGAAGAAGCGGTTCGTCTGAAGGAAAAGGGCGTTGCCAGTGAAATCGTGGTTGTATCCATTGGCCCGAAGGCTGCTCAGGAGCAGATTCGTACTGCACTGGCGCTGGGTGCTGACCGTGGTATCCACATCGAGACTGACGAAGAAGTACAGTCCCTGGAAGCGGCCAAGCTGCTGAAGGCGGTTGTCGAGAAAGAAGAGCCCAAGCTGGTTATTCTGGGCAAACAGTCCATCGATTCCGACAACAACCAGACTGGCCAGATGCTGGCCGCTCTGACTGGCATGGGCCAGGGCACTTTCGCTTCCGAAGTGGTTGTTGACGGTGAAAAGGTTAACGTAACACGCGAAGTAGACGGCGGTCTGATGACAGTTGCCCTGAACCTGCCGGCGGTTGTTACCACTGACCTGCGTCTGAACGAGCCGCGTTACGCTTCTCTGCCGAACATCATGAAGGCCAAGAAGAAGCCGCTGGACGCCATGAGCCCCGCCGATCTGGGTGTTGAAATCGCCCCGCGCCTGACCACCCTGAAGGTCGAAGCCCCGGCTGCACGCCAGGCTGGTATCAAGGTGGCAGACGTAGCTGAGCTGGTGGATAAACTGAAGAACGAAGCGAAGGTGATCTAAATGAGCATCCTGGTAATTGCTGAACACGACAACAGCAGCCTGAAGCAGGCTACTCTGAACGTTGTAGCGGCTGCCAAGGCCATCGGTGGCGACATCGACGTGCTGGTTGCCGGTGAGAACGTAGGCGCCGTCGCTGAAGCCGCTGCCAAGGCAGAAGGCGTGAACAAGGTACTGGTTGCAGACAACGCCGCGTACGGTCATTTCCTGGGTGAGAACCTGGGTGACCTGGTTGCTGAAGTGGGTAAGGGCTACAGCCACATCCTGACTTCTGCCGGTACCACCGGTAAAGACTTCATGCCGCGCGTTGCTGCGCTGCTGGACGTTGCCCAGGTATCCGACATTATCCGCGTTGAGTCTGACGACACCTTCGTTCGTCCGATCTACGCCGGTAACGCTATCGCGACCGTAAAGGCCAGCGACAGCATCAAGGTTATCACTGTACGTCCGACCGCGTTCGACCCGGTTGCCGCTGAAGGCGGTTCTGCTTCTGTAGAACAGCTGGACGTTGTAAAAGACGCCGGCCTGTCTTCTTTCGTAGGCGAAGAGCTGGCCAAGTCTGACCGTCCGGACCTGGCTTCTGCTGGTATCGTAATCTCCGGTGGTCGTGGCATGCAGAACGGCGACAACTTCAAGATGCTGGAGCAGGTTGCTGATCTGATGGGTGCCGCTGTTGGTGCATCCCGTGCCGCAGTTGACGCCGGCTTCGTACCGAACGACATGCAGGTTGGTCAGACCGGTAAGATCGTTGCTCCGCAGCTTTACGTTGCGGTGGGTATCTCCGGTGCCATCCAGCACCTGGCAGGTATGTCTGACTCCAAGGTGATCGTTGCGATCAACAAGGACGAAGAAGCGCCGATCTTCCAGGTTGCTGATTACGGCCTGGTAGCGGATCTGTTTGAAGCAGTTCCGCAGTTCGAAGAAGAGCTGAAGAAAGTTCTGTAACTTTCGGATCTCTTTAGCAAAAAAGGCACCTCAGGGTGCCTTTTTTGTTTTTGAAACAATGCGTTTTTCGGCTTTACCGATAATCAGGGTATCCGCGAGGATATGCAGGGCCCGGTTGGTGGTACGGACCGCCTTGTACACCTGCTCGGTTTTTTCGTGATGGGTTTGCTGGACCTTCCTGGTACTGTTGCGAAACTCTTCATCGCTGGAAAACATGTCGATCAGGCCAAACGTGGTGTTGGCGATGGCCTTGTGCACCTTCTCGACCGCCATGGCGCCGCCAGAGACCGTATCCTCCAGCAATTTCGCACGGTTACGGACCTCCAGCAGTTCCATACGGCTTTTCTGGACGGCACTGCGGGCACTGATGCGGTGGGTGTTAAGAATCCTCAGATCACGGCGGCTCGCGCCGGATACACGAAAACCGGCAAACAGGCAGCCGGCGGTGGCGGCAAGGCTCAGGGCAACAAGAATCTGGGCGATCATGGCCGAGGCTCCTCAGCGGTATTCAATGTGCATTTCAACATCGATATCACGCTCTTCGAGTTCCACTTCGAGTTCTTTCATGACTTCCTGATAGACCATTTTCCGGGTCATTACCGGTAAGCGATCCGCAAGCAGCCGGCCGGTCCGGGATTCCCGCTTGGCCAGGGAAATCGGGTCCAGCACCCGAAGGGTCAGTATCAATTCCGGATCCTGGCTGGTCTCAGGGATACCTTCGTTCTCCAGCATCTGGGCGATCATCTTCTTCTGCTCGAGGAATTGCCAGAGCAGCAGGGCGCTGAACACCAGAAGAATCAGGCTGGTGAGTGCAAGCAACGTGTTCAAAGGGCACCTCCCGGGTGTCTTGTGTGCATGTACAGAGTGTGCCCCAGTCTGCATGACAAACGATTGGCCGGGAGGACGCCCCGGACAGCGTAAACAGGAAAGTAGAACCTGTGTTCAAACCTGTTACCATCGTAACCCAACACCCGTTTGAATAAGGATAAATAATGACCAACACCACACAGGCAGAGTTTGATCTGGTCGTATTTGGCGCCACCAGCTTTGTGGGCCAGATTCTTTCCCGGTATCTGATGGAGACTTACGGCACCGGTGGTGAAGTCCGTTGGGCCATTGCCGGCCGTTCCGAGAGCAAACTGGCCAGCCTCAAGGCTGAGCTCGGGGATAACGCCTCTGCATTGCCGGTTATTCTGGCAGATGCCTCTGACGACGACGCCCTTGCCGCCATGTGCCGACAGACCCGGGTGATTATTTCGACCGTTGGCCCCTATGCGCTGTATGGCGAGCCGCTGGTGAAAGCCTGCGTGTCCACCGGCACCGATTACTGCGACCTGACCGGCGAAGTTCAGTGGATTCGCCGGATGATAGAGCGTTATGAAGACCAGGCCAGGCAGACCGGAGCCCGGATTGTTCATTGTTGCGGTTTTGACTCGATTCCTTCCGATATGGGCGTCTGGTTCCTGCAGCAGAAGTCCGAAGAGACCTTCGGCCAGCCCTGTCGGGATGTGCGTATGCGGGTAAAAGTGGCCAAGGGCGGGCTGTCCGGCGGTACTGTGGCCTCCATGATCAACGTGGCGAAAGAGGCCGGGGCAGATCCGAAGCTCCGGAAAGAGCTGGCCAACCCGTTCTCCATCTGCCCGCCGGACCACCGTTCCAGCACGCGCCAGCCGAGCCTCAAAACAGCGGAATTCGATAAAACCTTCAATGCCTGGCTCGCCCCGTTCGTGATGGGTGCCATCAATACCCGGGTGGTTCATCGCTCCAACGCCCTGCAACAAGCCCGCTACGGCAAGGAATTCACCTACGACGAAGCCATCATGACCGGCAAGGGCACCAAGGGGCGCCTGACGGCCTATGGCATTGTGGCAGCTCTGGGCGCCTTCTTTACCGCTTCGGCCATCAAGCCAACTCGTTGGGTGGTGGAAAAACTGGTGCCCAAGCCGGGTGAGGGGCCAAGCCCGGAATCACAGGAAAAAGGCTTCTACGACATCCGCTTTGTTGGCCGTACAGAAGATGGCAAGACCCTGATCACCAAGGTGACGGGCGACCGGGATCCGGGCTACGGCTCTACCGGCAAGATGCTGGGTGAATCCGGTATGTGCCTGGCCTTTGATGTGAAAGACGAAGTGCCTGGTGGTTTCTGGACTCCGGCCTCTGCGCTTAACGGCAAGTTGCTTGAGCGCCTGACTGCCAAGGCGGGGCTGACTTTCGAGCTGCTCGAAACCCGCTGAGCCGCTAGTTCAAATGCAGAATGTGGCCGGATGGCAGCAATGCCTCCGGCCCGTGGCCCAATGAAATCACTGCGCGCCCGTCCAGCCACTGATCAATCCGGGGGGCTATGCGGCCCCGGGTATCGGCATCCACGCCGGTAAAGGGTTCATCCAGAATCACCAGCGGTGCTTTACTCAACAATACCCGGGCCAATACCAGCCGCCGGGCCTCACCGCCCGACAGGCGGCTGCCGCCGTTGCCCAGCCAGGTATCCAGGCCTGCAACCTCACGGCTGAAGCGCTCGGCCAGTTCCACCAGCTCCAGTACATGCCAGAGTTCGCCGTCCGTTGCTTCTGGATTACCCAGCAACAGGTTGGCTTTGACGGTGTCGTCGAACACAACCGTAGTTTGAGTCAGGTAGGTGCAGGGCAGGGACTCCAGAGAACCTGCAACGGGATCAATCAAACCGGCAAAGGTATCTGCCAGGGATGATTTTCCGCTGCCAGACACCCCGACTACGCCCAGGCGATCTCCGGTTTCGACCGCTACCGAGAAGTGGGTGATAACCGAAGACTGCCCCGGGTGGCCAACGGCCAGGTCGCTCGCGGTCAGCGCGCTTTGTTTTGCGCCCTGTCCGGCCGGCCTCTTCTGGAAGCCAGGCTGTTCATCTGCGGGTTGTACATCTTCATTGAGACGCCTGGCGGCTGCCAGTGTTGCACCAAACTTTCCAAAGGCTTCAGGCAGCATGCCGTAAACTTCTCCCAGACCAAGCAGGGCAATGGGCAGCAGCACCAGAACCGGCCCGGATACGAGATCCTGTTGGAACAAGCCAAAGCCGGCCCACAGGGCGATCACCGCTGACAGGTTTACAAGCAACACTGTTACCGAGAGGTGCCAGCCCACCCTGGCATCGACCTCCGCCTGGCTTTGTGAAAGCGCAAAGGCGTGGCGCATCAGCCGGCCCGAATGTTTGCCCGTACGGCCGGCGGCGGTGAGTTCTGCAAAGCCTTCGAGGTGTTCAATCACCTGGCCGCGAAGTTGTTCCTGCCGTTCGTTTAACTGTCCCGACAGCGCCCGGGTGCGAACATACAGCCCCCAGGTGGCGAGACCGAAGGCTGTTGCCAGAATACCCAGCAGTATCAGCGCAATGGTGCCGCTGAACAGCAGCCAGGCCAGGCCGACAATCATCAGGGTAACCAGCGCCGCCAGTGCGGTAGGGGCAATCAGGCGCAGGTACAGGGTGTCCAGGGCGTCTACATCGGCAGTCAGGCGTGACAACCACTGGGCTCCGGTTTTATCGCCTCGCTGGCGTTTACCCGCCTGCGCCAGCCGGTTGAACAGCGCTACGCGAATATCGGTAAGCAGGCTCAGCACCGTATTGTGGTTGTAAAGCCGCTCCAGGTATCGGGAAACCGTTCTGGACACCGCAAAGAATCGAATCCCGCTGCCGGGCACATAAAGATTGATGTACGCCTGAACGCCCGCCGCAAACAGCAATCCCACCAGGGCAGTTTCGGTCAGGAACCATCCGGACAGGGCCAGCAAGGCAATGCCGGAGATCAGTGTTGCCAGCAGCAGGGCACCGCCCACCACCAACCGACCCCGGCGGCGAAGAATCAGCTGTAACCAGGGCCTGAGTTCACGCATTGCGCACCTCTGCGCCGGAGACGATCAGAACCCGGTCGGCCAGTGCCAGCAGCGCCTGGTGATGGGTAGAGAAAATCACGGTCTTGCCGGCTTCGGAAAGCTTGTGCAGGGCTTCCAGTACACAGATTTCGCTGGTGGCGTCCAGGCCGGCGGTCGGCTCATCCAACAGAACCAGCTCATGATCCGCCAGAAAAATGCGGGCGAGACTGAGCCGTCGGGCCTGGCCGCCGGACAAGCCCTGGGCATCTTCGCCAATACGGCTGTTGATGCCCTGTTCCCGGCTGTCGAGCAACTCGGCAAGGCCGACCATGCGCAGGGCATTCTCAATGGCTATATCCGATGCGTCAGGGCTGGTCAGCCTCAGATTGTCCGCCCAGGAACCTTGAATCCAGAAGCCTTTCTGGCCCAGCAAGCCGAAAGGGGATGAGCCCGCAGGTAGTCCGAACACCGATATTGTGCCGGCATCGGGGCGGATAAACCCCGCTAACAGGTGCAGTAACGATGACTTTCCGCCGCCGGATGGCCCCGTGAGCGCGATCACTTCACCGCGCTTTACCTGCATGTCCAACTGATCAAACACTGGAGGGCTATCGGAATAGCGCAGGGATACGCCGCTCAGGGCGATTGTGTCCGCCGTGGCGGTGGGTTCGGTTTGTGCCTGGACATTTCCGGCGCCGGAAACGGGCTCCTGAAGCCGGGCAAGAATCTCTGCTCCGGCGCCCAGGGCGGCGGCCCGGTCGTGATAATGCTGGGATAACGTCCGTAATGGCTGAAAGAACTCCGGTGCCAGCAGCAGGATCAGCAGGCCGGAGAACAGGGTGAGCTGATCGCTGGGGCCAAAGGTGATATAGCCCAGCAACCCGAAACCGATGTAAATGGCGATGACGGCAATGGCGACCGAGGAAAAGAACTCCAGTACCGCCGACGACAGAAACGCCACCTTCAGGGTTTTCATGGTGATACGCCGGTACTGATCCGAGCGTTGATACAGGGTATCGCTGGCCTGGGCTGTCTGGCCGAACAGCTGCAAGGTTGTCAGGCCCCGAACCTTGTCCAGAAACTGCCCGGACAGCCGGCTGATGGTCTCGAAGTGCTGCTGGTTCACTTTCTCTGCCCCCATACCCACAAGGGCCATGAACAGAGGGATCAGGGGCGCGGATAACAACAGAAAGATGCCGGCCAGCCAGTCGAGCCAGAACACCAGCGCAAGAATCATCAAGGGGATAACGGTGGCCAGGATCATCTGGGGCAGGAACCTGGCGAAATAACCGTGCAAGGCTTCCACGTGGTCCAGCCATTCCCGGGCCAGGGAAGCGGCAGAGGCTTCCGACAGAGCTACGGGGCCGGCAGCTTGCCAGTGGTCATTCAGTTGGCGACGGGCATGCCGGCGTACCTGTTCGCTGCAGCGCGCCGCAAAGCGTGTTTGCAGGCCCTGGCAAACTGCCCGCACAACGAGCATGCCCACCAAAACCAGAAACCAGGGGGTGAGGGCAGAGACCGGCTCGCCGGCAATTACCCCCTGATAAACCAGCCAGGCCAGTAACACCATCTGCACGATGGTGGCCAGCCCGGCCAGGGTACCGGCGACTACTGTGGCGTTTATCCAGCGCTGGCTGGTTCGGGCAAGCCCGGCCAGCCAGCCTTTGACATCAGCCTGAGCCGGTTCTGCCACTCAGTGATACCCTTCGCCGGCCCGCACCTTGCCGCGGAATACCCAGTACGTCCAGGCGGTGTATACCAGCACAATGGGAATTACGAACAGCAGGCCCAGGAGCAGGAACAGCTGGGATTCATAGGCAGACGCTGCATCCCACAGGGTGTAGTTGGGCGGCACCATATAGGGCCAGCGGCTGACCACAAGCCCCAGATAGGTTGTGATGAACAGCCCCATTGTGGCCACGAAGGGCATGCCTTCGAAGCGGTTGCGCACAGAGCGCCAGATCTGGAAGGCGCACAACAGTGTCAGGGCCGGAAGGATCCAGATGATACCGATGTGGTCAAACCAGCGTTCACGCACCATGTCGTCCACAAACGGTGTCCACACGCTGATAATGGCGAAGATGGCCAGCACGGCGAACAGCAGCGGCGTTGTTACCCGGTAAGCCCAGTCTTGCAGGCGGCCTTCGGTTTTCAGGATCAGCCAGGTGGAGCCGAGCAGGGCATAGCCTGCCAGAGTGCCGAGGCCGGTCAATACGGTGAACGGGGTAAGCCAGTCCAGCGCGCCACCCACATACACGCCATCAACCGTGTTGAAACCCTGAATATAGGCACCAACCACCGCCCCCTGGGCGAAGGTGGCGACGGTGGAACCGCCGGCAAACGACCAGTTCCACAGGTAGCGGGACGTGCGCGCCTTGAACCGGAATTCGAACGCCACACCCCGGAAAATCAGCCCGGCAAGCAGCAGGAACACGCCAATGTAGAGCGCAGGCAACAAGATGGTGTACACCATAGGGAAGGCGGCCAGCAGCCCGGCACCGCCCAGCACCAGCCAGGTTTCGTTGCCGTCCCAAACCGGTGCCACCGAGTTCATCATGGTGTCGCGGTCTTCTTCAGAGGGGGCGAAGGGAAAGAGAATGCCCACGCCCAGGTCGAAGCCGTCCATCAGCACATACATGATGATGCCGAAGCCGATAATAAACGCCCAGATGAGGGCCAGATCAAACAGTTCCATCAGGATTGCCCTCCTTCGTTAACGGGTTTTGCGTGGTTAACCGCACCCTTGCCGGATTCGATCTCGAACGGAACATGGGCCGCCGAGAGTGGGCGGGCAGGGCGATCGGCTTCATGGTCGGCATCGTCTTCATCGCCTTCCAGGCCGACGAACAATACCCGCATCAGGTAGTAAACACCGGCGGAGAACACCGCTGCGTACACCAGGATGTAACCGATGAGGGTGAACAGCGCCATGCCCCCGGTCAGCGAGGGTGTTACCGAATCAGCCTGGTTCATAATGCCGTATACAAGCCAGGGAGCCCGGCCAACTTCGGTTACGAACCAGCCGGTCAGTACCGCGAAGAAGGGCGCAATGCTCATGGCGCGCAGCCCCTGCAGGAACCAGCGGGCCTTGTAGTAGCGGCCGCCGGCCCGAAGCACCAGCCCGGTTACCGCGAACAGGATCATCAGCATACCCAGGCCAACCATCACCCGGAACGACCAGAACACAATCGCCACCGGAGGCTGCTCTTCTCTGGGAACATCCTTCAGGCCAGGTACCACACCATCCCACTCGTGGGTGAGAATCATGCTGGCTAGGCTGGGGATGCCGATTTCAAAATGGTTGGTTTGTGCTTCCTGGTCCGGAATGGCGAACAGCAACAGTGGCACATTGGAAGAGGTTTCCCAGTTGCCCTCCATCGCAGCCACTTTCGCAGGCTGGTGTTCCAGTGTGTTCAGGCCATGGAAGTCACCGACCACCAACTGGGCCGGGGCAATAAACAGCAGCAGCCACAGGCACATGGACAGCGCCTTGCGGTTGGCTTCTACCTCCCGGCCCTTGAGCAGGTACCAGGCACTCACACCGGCCACTACAAAGCTGCCGGTCAGGAATGAAGCCAGGCCCATGTGCATAAAGCGGTAGGGGAATGACGGGTTGAAGATGGCTTCGCTCCATGACACCACATGGAACACACCGTCGCGCAGTTCAGTGCCCGCCGGAGTTTGCATCCAGCTGTTGGCCGACAGTATCCAGAACGAGGAAATGAACGTGCCGGTGGCAACCATAATGGCCGCAAACAGGTGAACGCCCGCAGGAACCTTGTTGCGCCCGAACAGCAGAACCCCGAGGAACGCCGCTTCCAGGAAGAAGGCCGTGATAACCTCATAGCTCAGAATCGGGCCAAGGAAGTTGGCAGAAGCCTGGGAGAAGTTACTCCAGTTGGTACCGAACTGGAACGACATCACGATCCCGGAGACCACCCCCATCCCGAAGACAACGGCGAAGACCTTTGTCCAGAATCCGGAAAGCTTCGTCCAAACCGGGTTACGGGTTTTGAAGGCAAGACCTTCCAGAACGGCTATATAAGATGCAAGCCCGATGGTAAATACCGGGAAAATGGCGTGAAATGACACGACAAACGCGAACTGGATTCGCGATAGGATGAGGGGATCTAGTTCCACAGGAACCTCCGGTAACTTTCACAAGTCACAACAGACAGGTGCTAACCTGCCCGGCCGCTGCCTTAGGCGATTTTGCTATGTTGTTATTACCGGCAGTTGATTATGATGCTACGGGAATTGTAGCAGAAAGAAATAGGGCAGTTTGTCGCACCTTTGATATAAAACAATGACGGTGAACCTATGAGCTTCTATGAAGACCGGATTCTTCCCCACATTATCGACAAGGCCTGCTCCATGGGCCAGGTGATGAAACTGCGCAGCCAACTTGTGCCAAGGGCTCGCGGCCGTGTGCTGGAAGTGGGAATGGGCTCGGGTATTAACCTGGAATTCTATAATCAGGACCTCGTAGAGATGGTGTACGGGCTGGAGCCATCGGAAGGCATGCGGCGCAAAGCCTTGCCGAACCTGGGCCGGTCACCGGTGCGGGTAGAGTTGCTGGATCTGCCGGGTGAGAAGATTCCGCTGCAGGACAACTCGGTCGATACCGTTCTGCTTACCTTTACCCTGTGCACCATTCCGGACTGGCACACGGCCTTGCTGCAGATGAAGCGGGTACTCAAGCCCGGTGGCGACCTGCTGTTCCTGGAACACGGAGAAGCCCCACACGACACCACGCGCAAATGGCAGCACCGGATAACACCGGGATGGCGAAAGCTGGCCGGCGGCTGCCACCTGAACCGGCACATCGCGGAATTGATTGAACATGCCGGCTTTGAGATTCAGGAGCTGGAGAATCTGTATATGCCCAATGCACCGAAAATTGCCGGTTATATCTACAAAGGCAGGGCAACCAAGCCCGAATAACCTGAGTCCCTGCCGGAAATTGCTTAATTACTGAGCGATTCTGAAAGCGGAATTGCGTTAGCCATCCGGGCCTTATACAATTCCGGCCTTCAGTTTTCCCCCGATGCTCCGGTGGTGAAATTGGTAGACACAAGAGACTTAAAATCTCTCGACCGCAAGGTCGTGCCGGTTCGATTCCGGCCCGGAGCACCATCCTGATTTCCCCGGCCCTTCAGCCGAAAATGTTTGCCGCATCCTCACCAAAGCAGGCAACCCGGTTCCGGCCTTGATCCTTCGCCTCATACAACGCCAGGTCTGCGCTGCGCATGAGTGTGGAGCCGGAAACATTGTCCACGTTTACACTACTGGCAACACCGACACTCACGGTGACGACATCGCTCACTGGAGAGTCTGCGTGGGGCAGTTTCAGGCCTGCGATGGCTTTACGGAGTTCTTCGGCACAGGTTCTGGCTTGTTCCAACCCTGTTTCGGGCATCAGCACACTGAATTCCTCACCGCCGGTGCGGGCAACCAGAAAGCCATGGGGCTTGACGGTTTGCTCCATGCACTCCGCAACGCTGGCGAGACATCTGTCACCTTCCGGATGGCCATAGCGGTCGTTATAAAGTTTGAAATGGTCAATATCCAGCATCAACACGGAGGTCGGCTTTTCCGGTTCATCCGACAGGCTTTGTTGCAAGCTGGCATCGAACAGTCGGCGATTGGCCAGGCCTGTCAGCGGATCGTGCTGGGACAGGTCCAGCAACATTTTTGACTGTTCCCGTTGCTGGCTGATCAACCTCTGGGCGTGGCGAGCGAGGGTGCCGAACTCGTCTTTCCGCTGCAACAGGCTGCCTGGTACGTCTGCCAGGTTCTCGCGCTGGGCAAGGGAATTCTCGCCCTGTTTCCCGGTAACAAAGCGGGTGAACAGGCCCAGTGGCTTCAGTACCAGGCCATATAGCAGTGCCAGCACCACCCCGATCACAACGGCCAGCAAAACGGCCGTCCAGGCGAGTGAATAGCGAAAATTTCGCGACGCCCTTTTTACGCGGTCTCTCGGAATTTCAGTACTCAACACCAGCTCGGGCCCACGGGAATGGGTTAACAGGGGCTTGGCGGCATGCAGCAGTTCTGGCCCTCGCTCAAGAGCAATTTTCCGTTCCGTATCGGCTGGGGCTGGCCGTGTGGAAATCTGTACCGGTAGCCCGGTCTGCTCCTCGAGCAAATCCGTCAGCCGTTCGTCAATAAGCCGAAGCTTGATAAGCCAGCCCCGGGACGGGCCTGTCCTGTCGGTTTGCAATATTGGTGCTATCGCAGCGAGTGCAGGCCACGGGGAGGCAAAGCTCAGTGACAGCCCCGTTGCTTCTACCTCGCCCAGAAACGGCTGAACCTCAGCGATGAGCGGTGCCGCCCAGCTGCAGTCGCCCGTTGCCGAGGTGCAGGTGCCGTAGGTGTTCGTATCCGGATCAATGCCGGCAATCCACATTGGTTGCTGGTCTTCACTGATGAAGATCATGGCCTGGTCGTGCAGGTCTTCGAACATCTCCCGGCTGAAGTTACTGGTGGCGTAGTCGCTGTTTGCATCCTGGATGAACTGGTAAGTGTCATCCCAGTGCGCCCAGTCCCGGGTTTGGGCGGTCAGCGCATTGTGGTTCTGCGCCAGCGAATTTTCGATGCGCGCGAGTTCCTGGCCAGCTTGCTGGTTCTCGGCTTTCATGAGGACCGGCTGGAATACAACTCTTTCGATCAGAAGCAGGGCGATCATGGCCAGTACAAGAAGGCCCGCCAGAAACAGAACAAACCTGGAGGCCAGTGAGTGGCGGACTTGCTTCATACTGCGTTTACCTGTTCGATGTTTTAAGACGCTTCAGGCTTGCTTGTTTTAAACATTCATCGTACCGGTCGGGGTTGCCTGCGAATACTCGGTAATAGCCGCAAATTGCAACTATTTGTATACGCCCAAAGTCTGTTCGACAGGCTGGCAGCTGTTGGCAATACTGGGACGATAGCCATCAAGGAGTTCTGAATTATGTCCGCCGCGCAAGAACGCCCAGTGCGAGTCCGTACAGAAAATGGTATTACCACGCTGACCCTGAACCAGCCGGAACGCCGGAACAGCCTGTCGATGGCCATGCTGGAAGGGTTGTCTTCAGCCCTTGAGAAAATCGCCCGGGATGACAGCAGCCGGGTAGTGGTGCTGGCTTCCGCCGGCCATGTGTTTTGCGCCGGCCACGACCTGCGGGAGATGCGGGATAAATTCGACAGCCACGAATTTCAGCTGGCTCTGTTCCAGCAGTGCAGCAAGGTGATGCAACAGATTGTGAACCTGCCGAAGCCGGTGATCGCCCGGGTAGCCGGTGTGGCAACGGCTGCAGGGTGTCAGCTGGTGGCCAGCTGTGACCTGGCGGTAGCGGAGCGGGGCAGCCGGTTTGCCACGCCGGGTGTGAACATCGGTCTGTTCTGCTCCACGCCAATGGTGGCGCTGTCGCGCAATGTTTCCCGCAAACATGCTATGGAAATGTTGTTGACCGGCGAAATGATTGATGCGGAAACCGCTGAGCATATCGGGCTGGTGAACCGGGTAGTGGAACCGGAAGCCCTGGATGAGACTGTCTACAACATGGCCGCAACCATTGCCGGTAAATCTGGCCACACCCTGAAGATCGGTAAAGAGGCGTTTTATCGGCAGCTGGAAATGCCCCTGGCCGATGCCTACGATTACACCGCCAGGGTGATGGCCACCAATATGACAGCTGAAGATGCACAGGAAGGTATTTCAGCGTTCCTGGATAAGCGGGATCCGAACTGGCAGCACAAATAGCCGGAGTTGTTTCAGGGCTTGCAGGCACCGTTGGCTGGCCATACCAGCCGGTCACCGGTGCCAATGCCGCGTTCATGGAAGTAGCCGGCATTCATTTCAACCGCGCTCAGGAAGGGCTTGCCGGCCGGATAAGCCGGGCAGTCGCTGCTGCGGGAGGATGCACAAGGGTGCATTTGCCGCAGGCTTACTATCTCGCCCTGTGCACCCAGATAGGCGATGTCGAGTGGGATCAGGGTCTGGTACATCCAGAATCCGTGGTCGGCCGGTCGCAGCTGCTGGTACTCGAACAGCATGCCGGCGTTGTCCTGCAGGTGTTCCCGGCCCATCAGGCCCCGGCGCCGCTGCTCCGGTTCGCTGGCTACCTCAAGCATGACCGGGTAGGAGCGATCAGCGGTTACAAAACAGGTCTCAATCACCGGCAAGGGTTGTTCGTCCCGGGCGTCTGCCGCGCCGCAGGCGGCCAGCGCCACCAGGGCACAGGTTGCCAGCAATACACGAAACATCACGAACGCAGCCGGTATCCGGTTTTGAAGATCCACCAGACGGTGGTCATGCACATGGCCAGGAATACCAGGGTCATGGCAACGCTGATGCCCACGTGCACATCAGATACGCCATAGAAAGCCCAGCGGAAGCCACTGATCAAATACACCACCGGATTGAACAGGCTGATGGTCTGCCAGACCTGGGGCAGCATATCGATGGAGTAGAAGGTGCCGCCAAGGAACACCAGCGGGGTTACGATCATCATGGGCACGATCTGCAACTTCTCGAAACCGTCGGCCCAGATGCCAATGATGAACCCGAACAGGCTGAAGGTCACCGCCGTCAGCACCAGGAAGGCCAGCATCGACACGGGGTGCAGTACCGAGTAATCGACAAACAGCCGTGCGGTCGCCAGGATAATCAGCCCAAGAATAACTGCCTTGGTGGCCGCAGCGCCGACGTAGCCCAGAACGATCTCGGCATAGGACACTGGCGCAGACAGCACTTCATAGATGGTGCCGGAAAACTTTGGCATATAGATGCCGAAAGAGGCGTTGGAGATGCTCTGCATCAGCAGGGACAGCATCAGCAGCCCCGGGATGATGTAGGCGCCGTAGTCGATGCCGTCGATATCGCCCATGCGGGAGCCGATGGCAGAACCGAATACCACGAAGTACAGGCAGGTTGAGATCACCGGCGACAGCACGCTTTGCATGATGGTCCGCTTCATGCGTGCCATTTCGAACTTGTAGATGGCTTTTACACCGTAAAGATTCATTCTGCTCTCTCCGTTCGGGCGGCTTATTCGTGCACCAGGCCCACAAAAATCTCTTCCAGGGAGCTTTCCCGGGTTTGCAGGTCCCGGTACTCGATGCCCAGATCCCCCAGGGTCCGAAGTAAGCGGGCAACGCCGGCTTGCTGTTGCTGGGAGTCAAAGGTGTAGATCAGCTCGTGGCCGTCTTCCGAAAGCTCGATGGGCTCCAGGGTGAGTTCGCCTGGCACCTTGTCGAGCTTGTGCTGCAGCTGCAGGCGCAGTTCTTTTTTGCCCAGCTTGGACATCAGGGTGTCCTTGTCTTCCACCAGGATAATCTGGCCCTGGCGAATCACCCCGATGCGGTCCGCCATTTCCTCGGCTTCTTCAATGTAATGGGTGGTCAGGATAATGGTGGTGCCGTTCTCGCGGAGTTTCCGGACCATCTCCCACATGTCGCGGCGAAGCTCTACATCCACGCCGGCCGTGGGCTCGTCCAGAAACAGGATGCGAGGCTCGTGGGACAGGGCCTTGGCAATCATCACCCGGCGTTTCATGCCGCCAGACAGCGACATGATGCGGTTGTTGCGCTTGTCCCACAGGGAGAGGTCTTTCAGTACCTTCTCTATGTGGGCCGGTTTCGGGGCCTTGCCGAACAGGCCGCGGCTGAACGACACCGCGTCCCATACGGTTTCAAAGGAATCGGTATTCAGCTCCTGGGGCACCAGGCCGATGGCTTCGCGGGCCTTGCGGTAGTTTTTCACGATATCGTGGCCGGCCGCGGTTACTTCACCGTTGCTCTTGTTCACTATCCCGCAGATGATGGAAATCATCGTGGTTTTGCCCGCACCATTGGGGCCAAGCAGGGCGAAGATCTCTCCCGGGTAGATTTCCAGGTTAACGTCTTTCAGGGCCTGAAAGCCGTCTTCGTAGATCTTGTTCAGGTGCTTTACGGAGATGTCCGGTTGCACAGCGGTATCCTGTTTCTTGGGTGATTCAAGCCTGAAAGCCGGGCATTTTCTCATGCTGGCCGCGGTTTAGAAACCTTTGCCATGTCGGCATTTATGCCCATAATGCCCCCTTCAAAAAGGGGATGAGAGGCTGCTGATATGATACGAGCCATCGTAACAGGGGGTTTACTGATCGCTGCTGTAGCGATACTGGCATTGGCTCCCGACTACCTGAACGAAGCCAGCAACGAGGAGCAGAAACCACCGTGCGACCTGCTTGCAGGCCCTTGCAGCTGGCAAACGGATCAAGGCCAGTGGCAGGTCATGCTGACCCCCGGCCCGGAAGGAGACCAGGGCGTGGAGTACCAGCTCCAGGTGACCGTGCCGGAAGCGCCGGATCGCTTTCTGGCGGTACTAAGGGGCGAAAACATGTACATGGGCGAGTACCCGGTGCCGCTGGTACGGGAAGAATCGCTGGAATACCGGGCCAGGTTTACCGCGCCGTTCTGTACCACTGGCAGTGAAATGATCTGGAGAATCGATTTTCAGGATGGCCAGGATTTAATCGAGAATGTGCCGTCAACACTGGTCTTTCGTGCGGAGAAATAGTTAAATTCCTGGAAAATACAACAATCTCCAGGGAAATGTGATGGATTACGGGGAAAGTGTTCAAAAGGTTCTGCTCAGAAAGATTCTCAAGGCAGAACAGGATTTGCTTCAGCTGAAACTCGATTACTGCCGCTTTGTCTTCGGGCTCACCCACCGGGCGCGTGTGAACGCAGGCGGGAAATCATGGCTGGTACGGTCTGTGGATGTCGACTCCATGCAGCACACTGACGACGGCGGATTTACCCGGCCGGTGATCGCCGGAGTGCCTGCAGAGGATGAAACCGGCACCACAGCGATTAACCTTGGTAGTAATTGGGAAGTTGAAGCCGTCAGATAAACGCGTTGCTGGTGGCTGCATCATAAAGGCTGGAGTGAGCCGGCACATACTGATGTTGCTGCCAGTGTTCAGCGCCTTCAAGGCCGGCCCGGTAGCAGGCCAGTAACACGGAACTGGAGGTGAGGGTGCTGATAGCCTGCAATGCTTCCGGTTGGCGAATGCCTGTTTTACGGCTGACAATGCGTGCCACCATGCCTGCCAGGGCATCGGAATGGCGCACCGGTTGGCGGCTCAGTGCACAACCGGCCCCATACAACCAGGCGGCTGCATACAGCCGCACCGCCACTGGCGCCTCGGCCAGCAAAAGCCCCTTATCCCGACAATCCCGCTCCTGGAGCCCCGCCAGAATGTGCAGCTGGGTGCGCAGTTCGGTGCCATGGGCGGAGGCAATTTTCACCTGCTTGCCGGTACGCGCCGTGCGCGTTGCCACCGGGCCGGGTGTTTCCGGCTCTGCTATACCACCTGCCAGTTGAAGTGCTTCTCCCCGGGACAGGGCAGCCATCCGGATTGCCAGAATGCCGACCAGTGCCAGCAAGCCGAGTTCAGTAACAGTGACCAGTCCGTTGACCATGAAGGGTATCTTGCCTCGCATTCCTGAAATTAGAACGATAAGGCATTGTAACGATATGTAACGATCGGCAAGGTAACCGGCTTCCCAATTCTGGCAGTACCGGCATTTCAGGCGCGGGAATTGTGATGCTGGTCTCAGCTGATCAGCAGGTTTGCATGGTCTGCAGGGCCAGTTTCCGGCGAATGTAGCGGCCCAGTGCATCAACGCCGATGTTCAGCAGGGCGGTGATCAGTATCAGCACCATGGCCCGGTCGAAACGGATGTTCTGTATGGCGCTGTCGACATAGAAGCCCAGCGTGTAGATGCCCAGGATGCCCAGGATGGCTGTTTCCCGCATGATGATTTCCCAGCGGTAGAACAGAAAGGCCAGGAAGGACCGGTAAACCCGGGGAACCAGTTCCCAGCTGTACCGGGTGAAGCCGATGGGCGCATCCGGGCGCAACTGAATGGTGTTGGTCTGGCGACCGATCAGGTGGCCGATAATGCCACCGTTGTGCAGGGCCAGTGCCACCACCGCCGGCAGCATGGACGGCCCCCAGAGTTGCAACAGGATGTAAGCCAGGATGTATTCCGGCGTGGAGCGGGCAATCACCAGCAACACATGGCCGGAGGTACGGCGCACCGGGCCACCAAAGTGGTTGGAAATCAGCGGGAATGCCAGCAGGGAAATAATACCCGTAGCCACCAGGGCAATCTGGGTAAGGACAATGGTGTTCCAGATGCCCGGCAGTGCCTCGGTGACCATCACATCTCCGAACCAGGCAGACAGGCCGGCAAGACCCTCGCCATTACGCAGCGGCGCCGGGATGATGTCTTCGGTGAAGAACCGCTCCACGTTGCCCCAGACAATGGGGAACCCGTCTCCCAGAAAGAACGGAGCGGCCAGAATGTAGAACGGCAGCAATTTCGGCCGAACCCACAGGGGCAGGGTGGCAATCAGGATATAGAACAGAATCAGCATGGCGCCGGCATCGGAATACATGCCCTGGGAGAATGACGATTCCAGGTAGAACCCCAGCGTAGGCAAACCCACGAAACCGAGAATAGCCGAGGAGCGCAGGCCGCATTCCAGGCGGTAAGAAGTGTAGGTGCGGATCTGTTCCCAGCAATCCGGAATACGGGCATACAGAAAGGCTGACACCGAACCAGTGCCAGGAGGCAGCAGGCGGCCGGGCTCCGGATCAGACTCTTCAAAGATCTCCGAGTACACCTTGGCAAAGATACCCGAATAGGGGATGGCAATGGCCAGCACGCCGGTCAGTGGGTGGAAACCGAAGAACTGCAGGAAGATCAGCGCCCAGAACAGCTCATGAATCGAGCGGATAAAGGCACAGAAGATTCGAACCGGCAGAAACCGATAACCCAGCGCCAGCAGAAATCCTGCCAGGCTGCCGATGGTTACACCCACGAAGGCGAACGCTACCGTGCGCAGCAGGGCGGTCATCAGGCCTTCGGTGCTGAAAAAGTTGGGGGTAGCTACGCCCAGAAAGAACCGGCCGAGATCCTGCCAGGGGTTGGCGGTGGTGATAGCAATATCGGCCACCAGCAAACCTCCGAGCGCAATGGCAAGGAAGATGAAACTGGCTCTGACGGTGGGGTAGGAAAACATAAACTGGTTCTGGCCCGTTAATACAGCGACATGATGTCGGATGCGACAAGCGAGGAAGCCGCTTCGTCCAGCGCTACCCTGCCGTCCTGAATGCCGATGATCCGGTTACAGTAACGCAGTGCCATGTCCACATCGTGCAAGGCAATAATCGAGGTGGAGAACCGGTTGGTGAGGGTTTTCATGACCAGGTGCGCCATGGGGCCATCCAGTGCCGAAATGGGCTCATCCGCTAACAGCACAGGGGCCTGCCGGTAGATGGCCCGGGCAATGGCCACCCGCTGGCGTTGCCCGCCAGACAGTGCAGCTGCCGGTATCCACTGTTTCTCGGGAATTTCCAGTTCTTTGAGCAAGGCCTTTACGGCGTCTCGGTCGCGACGGAACGGGCGAATCAGGGTCAGGGCGTTATACCAGCCGGGATGTCGGTCCAGTTGTCCCATAAACACGTTATGAAATACCGGCAGCGCGTTCACCAACCCCAGGCCTTGCGGAATCAGGGATGCCTCACTCTCAAGCCGGTCGTAAAGCAAACGGATCAGCGTAGACTTGCCGGCGCCACTTTTGCCGACCAGCGCCACATGCTCGCCTTCATTTACGTGCAGGGAGAGCGGGCCAATCACCCGCTCTCCGTTAAAGCTGGCTGTCAGACCATGAAAATCAAATCCTGGCATCAATCGAGGATTCCGATGTTTTCAGCGGTCTTGCGAATGGGCTCGTAATCATCGTTAGACGCCGGAATAAAGCCGGAACGGGGGAAGCTTTCAAGCAGTGCCGGATCGTCCAGTTCCAGCAGGGCCTTGGTCACCTTGTCTTTGAAACCTTCACCGAACCGCTCGTTCACGTCACCGCGGATGGTCCACTGGTAATCCGGGTACGCCGGGGTTTTCCAGATAACCTGAACGGCATCGGTATCGATGTTTCCATCTGCCAGCTCTTTTTCCCAGACCTGGAAGTTGAGCGCGCCCACTTCATAGGTGCCAGCCTCTACCAGGCGAAGAGTACGGGTATGGTTACCGCTGAAACCAACACGGGAAAATACAGATTCCGGTGCCTCACCAAAGGTGTCGCGCAGGTGGAACTCGGGCATCAGGCGGCCGGAGGTGGAACCCTTGGAACCAAAGGTAAAGGTTTTGCCACGCAGGTTGTCCTCAAGGTCCGCCAGGCTGCCTGCCGGCTCGATTTCGGTGCTGGTGTTGGCGATGAAATAGGTGACAAAGGCTTCGTCTTCCACGCCCTGGGCGATGGCTTCAGAACCCGGCACCAGGCGCCGCGCCTGCACACCGGACAGCCCGCCAAACCAGGCCAGCTGCACCTGGTTGTTGCGGAAGGCGGATACCGCGGCCGCATAGGATTTCACCGGGATATAACGAACGTCTACATCGAGTTGCTCGGAAAGGTAATCGGCCACGCCGCGAAAGCGCTCTACCAGCTTGGTTTCATCCTCATCAGGAATAGCCGTAAACACGAAGGTTTGTGCCTGTACGGCAGTGACGGCAGAAAAAGACAGAAGGCCGGAAACCAGCCATTTCCGTAGATGTTTGATGACCATGTTGATTCATTCCTTTGTGTCGGGGAGTTTGGGTGGCCCGGCGAGCGCCGAAGGCAGCCTCAGGATACCGTGAATTACTGAAAGTCTGAACCGGTATACGCAGGAATCCTTTACCCGGAGCACTGGCCCGTGCAGAATTTCGGTAAATTTATCGGACACCCTTTATGCATATTCTGATCATCACTCCTGCCGGCCCGGACTCCAAGGCCGGCAATCGAGCCACGGCCCTGCGCTGGCAGGTACTGCTGGAGCAATCCGGCCATCAGGTCCAGGTATTGACCGAATATGAAGGAGAAACGGCTGATCTTATGATCGCCCTTCACGCCTGGCGCAGTGCGCATGCGGTAGAGGCATGGAGAGAGCAAAATCCGGACAAGCCGTTAATTGTCGTGCTGACGGGTACCGATATTTATCATCACCAGCATGAATATCCCGGGGTTACCTTGGTTTCGATGGACACGGCGGATTTGCTGATAGGTCTGCACGACCTGGTAGGCCGGGACATTCCGGAATCGTTCCGCGACAAACTGGTTACTCTTCGCCAGTCTGCGGCGCAGCCTGCCGTGCGTGGCGGCTCCCGGCCGGAATCAGGGCAGTTCAATATCTGTGTGATCGGCCACCTGCGTGATGAAAAAGACAGTCTGCGGGCCGCCCTTGCCGCGCGCCACCTGCCGGAAGATTCCAGCATTGTCGTTAATTGTGCCGGCCGCCCGCACACCGAGGAGTGGTGTGAGAAAGTGCTGGCAGAAAGCAAGGATAACCCGCGCTTTCACTGGTTAGGGGAGCTGGATAAACCGGGTCTGGAAAACCTGATGGCCGTGAGCAGTGTGATGGTCATCAGCTCTGTGATGGAAGGTGGCGCGAATGTGGTCTCTGAAGCCTGCAGGGCAGGTTTGCCCATTCTGGCGTCGGATATTCCGGGCAATAAGGGGCTGTTGGGT
The DNA here is from genome assembly GCF_016464245.1 of Marinobacter sp. bablab_jr003. Lineage (NCBI taxonomy): Bacteria > Pseudomonadati > Pseudomonadota > Gammaproteobacteria > Pseudomonadales > Marinobacteraceae > Marinobacter > Marinobacter sp. bablab_jr003. The sequence continues at coordinate 74,938 of NZ_JADARC010000108.1, read as the reverse complement.
GAGGATTATCCGGGCTATTTCCCGGTTGGGGATGACAAGGCACTGGCCCAGTTGATGAGCCGGGCAGAGCGGGAACCGGAGTACCTGGCAAAACTGAGAGCGGCTGTGTCGGCGCTCGCTGAAACCTTCACTCCTGAAAAAGAACGCCAGAGCCTGGACGAGGCTCTGGCGCGGGTACTCGACATTCGAGGCTAAGGTACGTTTTACAGTACTTTTTTCGCCTCGGCGGTCAGCTGGCTGTAGCCTTTCATGCTCTTGAAGGCTTCCAGCTTCTGCTTGTCTTCGGCGCTCGGGTTGGCAATCTGCTCGATGGAAGTAATGCCTGCTTCTTTCATCTTCTTCGCAGTCGCCGGTCCGATACCCTTCACGCGGGTAAGATCAGACTTGTCCGCAGGCTTGGCTGCCTTCGGAGTAGCAGCTTTCCTGGCGGCAGGCTTTTTGGCAGGCGCCTTTTTTGCAGCCGGCTTGCTGCCTGTAGCGGATTTGGCCGCAGACTTGGCCTTGCTGGCTGTTTCGTCCGCCGCTTTGCGGGCTTCCTTGGAGGCAATACCCACACGCTCCAGCAGGGTGGCCTGCAATTCGTGGAACTCGTTCATCCGGCGCTCGAACTCTTCGTTAAAACGCTTCATTTCCCGGTCACGCAGCTCGTCCATGTCTTTGAGCAGCTTGCGCACGGGGTCCTGAATCTGGTGCTGCAGGTGGTCGAACTGTTGCAGGGCATCGCTAATCAGCCCCTCGATCTGGGCAGAGGTTTTCTCGAACTCTTTGTTCACCTTCTTGACGATCTTATCTACGCTCGGTTTGGCTTTCTTTGCCATGGGGACGTCTCCTTGCAGACGGATGCTTGGTAAGTACTACGGGGTATCAGGCCAGTTGCCTCATGCTCGCGACGGGGCCCGGGGCACGGCGGGATTTGAGGCTTTGTTTTTTCAGAAGTACTTCGTGAATGCGCCGGAGTTTTTCTGACAGGGGAGATGCGTCTTTGGTGTTAAGGTCAGAAAAATCAATCGAATAGAAGAAATTGCTACAGTGCTTTCTCTTTTCGGTGACCAGGCCGGAGACACCCTCGGCCCGGATTTCCTCAAACGGCATATCCATTACCAGCTCCAGAACCAGAGTATCGCCCGGCTCGAAAACCTTGTCGGTTTTCATTACGCAGCCATAGCTGTCCAGCTCGTACACGCGGGCCTCGACGGTTTCTTTACGAAACAGTCCCTGGCGAACACGGAAGCGGGCAACCAGATCCGGTAGTGGGTCGTTCATTAACCTGTATCTCTGCGTTTTTCAGTACATCAGAATGTGTATATAGATCAAACAATAGACGGCGAAAGCAATTATGGCAATGCTGTCAGCCGTCTACGGTAACCCTTTCAGGGAATGGTTCAAGCCTGGCCGGTGATTCCGGGCCAGATCCGTTACCGTTAACGGGTTTTGATTTCGTACATATCAACACGGCGATCTTTAAGATTAGTGACAGAACCTTCGTTACGTACCAGTTTCAGCTTTTCCAGGTCCATATCCGAGAACATGATCATCTCGGTGTTTGGCGTGGTTTCCGCCATCACGGCATCGTGGGGGAAGGCGAAGTCCGAAGGCGAGAACACGGATGACTGGGCGTACTGAACGTCCAGGTTTTCCACCTTGGGCAAGTTACCCACGCTGCCGGTGATCACCACATAGCATTCGTTTTCAATAGCCCGGGCCTGGGCGCAGTGGCGCACCCGCAGGTAGCCGTTCTTGGTGTCTGTCCAGAAGGGCACACAGATAATATCGACGTTCTGGCTGGCTGCAATACGACCCAATTCCGGGAATTCGATGTCGTAGCAGATCTGGATAGCCACGCGGCCGGCATCTGTTTCGAACACCTCGAAGCTGTTGCCTCCTTCGATCACCCAGTCACGGCGTTCATGGGGTGTGATGTGAATCTTGCGCTGCTCATCAACCCGACCGTCCCGGTGGCAGAGGTATGAGACGTTGTATACCCGGTCGTTCTCGATCAGCGGCATGGAGCCGGTGATGATGTTTATGTTGTAGCTGACCGCCATTTCCGACATTTCGTTACGGAACTGTTCGGTAAAGCCGGCCAGGAAGCGAACGGCGCGGGTCTGGTCCATCTGATCGGTCAGGCCCATCAACGGCGCGTTGAAGAACTCGGGGAACAGGGCGAAATCGCTTTTGTAGTCCGACAGCGCGTCGACGAAGTACTCTACCTGCTTGAGCACTTCCTCAACCGAGGTGAACTCTCGCATCTGCCACTGAACTGCACCCATACGCACCTGGGTTTTCTTCACGTCCAGTACTGAAGAGGGCGGGGTATACAGGATGTTTCGCCACTCGAGGAGCGTGGCATAGCCCATGGATTTCTCGTCTTCCGGCAGGTATTTGTGCATCAGCCGGGTAACCTGGAAGTCATTGGAGAGCTGGAAGCTCAGAATCGGATCGTAGATCTCTTTGCGGTCTACCCGATGGATGTACTCTTCCGGGGTGTACTGCTCGGAATACTTGAAGTAATTGGGAATTCGGCCGCCGGCCAGGATGGCACGCAGGTTCATGGAGCGACACAGTTCCTTTCGGGCTTCATACAAGCGCCGACCCAGACGATATCCGCGATATTCATGGTGGATGAACACATCCAGCCCGTACAGGGAATCACCATTGGGGTTGTGCCAGATCTTTTCGTTGCGAAGGATCAGGTCGTCGTAGGCGTGGGGGTTGCTGAAGCGCTCGTACTTAACGCTTACGGTTAGTGCTACGGCTACCAGGTGGCCATTGTCTTCAATACAGATCTGGCCGTCCGGGAATTGTTCCACCAGCGCCTTGATGGTTTCTTTTGGCCATGCACCGCCGATGTCGTCATAAACATCGTCCATCAGTTCCTGGAGCTGTGGGTAATCCTCGAGGGTGAGGTTGCGCAGGTTCAGGTGCAGTTCTTCGTGGGCCATTCAGAGATTCTCCGTTTTTGACGAGCGGATGCACGGTTCAGGATGCATCAGTTTAACAGAGGTTCCTGAATACTTCGCCCGGGACTATTGGTCCAGGTATTTGATACGCCGGTCCAGCTCTTCCAGCGTTTTCCGGCCAACACCATTGGATTCATCACTGAGGTACGGGTTCTTGAGGGTGATGATGGTGCGATGCTTGAGGTTAAGTTCGTTCATCGCGCGGCCGAAGTATGTGTTCAGATAGTCCGCAAAACTGCCATCATTGATGGCGCGCTCAATGCCAAGCTGGAGCCGGTAGGCGGTGTCGTGATCGTGTTTTGCGGCAAACAGGTATGAAGGTAGCGGGTAAGCAATCAGAAGATCGGGTTCAATCACCAGGGCACTGGCGCGAGGCTGTTCGAGGTCAAAAAGCACTTCACTGATTCCCCTCGCAAAGCAGTCGAAACGTTGGTTCAGCAGCATCCCGAACAGCACTTCGAACCGGGGGTTGGTGATGACTCTCAGCCCGTTGGCCTCGAGAATCGGGGTGTCTGGCCAGTGCGTTCCCTGGCCAATACTGATTTTACGGGCTTTGAGGTCTTCAAGGCTGGAAATATCTTTGAACTTCGGCAGGTTTTCCGGCATTACCAGGCAAACCCGAAAGCCCAGCAAGCCGCCATCTACCGGAACGGGGATCGGGTTCAGGCTGTCTTCCCGTTCAGCCGTGGTGGCAACGTTGGCAATATCAAGGATACGGTTGTTACGTTTGGTCAGTTCCAGCAATGCCCGCCCCTGGCTGACCTCCACACTGCGAAGTAACTCGTAGCTGCCGTACTCGGGGGTTTTATCCAGGGCCAGCAACACCAGGTTGCGAATTGCCGGGCTGTCGTAGTTGCGGTACCAGAGGGTGAGCTCCCGGTGGTTGTCTGTTGTTTCGGCAACTACATGGGTAGCGGGCACCAGGCTTGCGAGCAGGCAGGTCGCGAAAGAAACGACGCGGAAAAGGGGAGTACAACCCAAGTCGGCTTTCCTTCTGGAAGATGCGTGAAATGTCGTTGTATTGTTCTGATTTGCATTGTTGTTGCTTTACGGGCAATTTTGCAACGCAAATTCGCGGTAACTGGAACCAGGACACCAGATTCATGGCTTTGATCGACAGTATAGAGGAGGTTGGGCCGGACCGGGTGCGGAAAAAGGGCTTCAAGGCGGAATAATCCGCCCTCGCTTGATTAGCCAGCGCCCAGTTCGGCGATGGCCTGAAGGAAAGTTTCGCCATACTTCTCCAGCTTGGCGGCACCAACCCCGCTGATTTCGCCCAGCTCTTCGATGCTGCCAGGGCGGCGCTGGAGCATTTCGAACAGGGTGGTGTCGTGGAAGATCACATAGGGCGGCACACCCTGCTTGTCTGCCAGTTCCTTGCGGCAGGCCCGTAACGCGTCCCAGCCAGCGTGGTCGGTGATCTGGTCCCGGACATCCTGCCCGCTGGTGCGACTGCCGGATGACTTGCTGCCGGAGCCCTTCTTCTGTACCGGGTCTTTACGCAGCTGGATAGGCTGTTCACCTTTGAGCAGGGGGCGACAGCGTTCGGTCAGCTGCAGGGCGCCGTAGCCTTCCGGATCTGCGCGGAGATATCCGTTAGCCACCAGTTGCCGGAATACCGACTTCCATTCGGTAGCCGACAGATCCTGCCCGATGCCATAGGTGGAAATGGCCTGGTGGCCGGATTGCAGGATGCGTTCGTTCTCTGAGCCGCGTAGCACATCAATGACATAGTTGACGCCAAAGCGCTGGCCGGTACGGTACACGCAAGAAAGGGCTTTCTGTACAGCAACCGTGCCATCCCAGGTTTCCGGCGGGTTCAGGCAGGTGTCGCAGTTACCGCAGGGCTGCTCTAGGGTGTCACCGAAGTAGCGCAGCAGAACCTGCCGGCGGCATTGAGTGACTTCACACAGGCCCAGCATGGCATCCAGCTTCTGCCGCTCGACACGTTTAAACTGGTCGTTGCCCGGGGACGCTTCCAGCATCTGCCGCAGTTTGATGACATCCTGCAGGCCGTAAACCATCCAGGCCGTCGAGGGTTTGCCGTCACGACCGGCCCGGCCGGTTTCCTGGTAGTAGGCTTCCAGGCTCTTGGGAAGGTCCAGGTGGGCAACAAACCTGACATCCGGTTTGTCGATGCCCATGCCAAAGGCGATGGTCGCCACAATGATTACGCCATCTTCGCGCAGAAAGCGTTCCTGGTTCCTGGCTCGTTCCTCGGCAGTCAGGCCGGCGTGGTAGGGCAGTGCCAGGTAGCCTTTGCTGGCCAGCAGCTTGGCAGTGGCGTCTACCTTGTTCCGGGAAAGACAGTAAACAATGCCGCAGTCACTTTCATGTTCGGCTTTAATAAAGTCCAGTAACTGTTTATTGGCATTGGTTTTCGGGGTGATTCGATACTGGATGTTAGGGCGGTCGAAACCGCTGATGAAGTGCCGGGCCTGGGTCAGCGACAGGCGCTCGGCTATTTCCTTTCGGGTACGCTCATCGGCGGTTGCGGTCAGGGCAATTCGGGGAATGCCGGGAAATTCTTCCGCCAGCATGCTCAGTTGCAGGTAGTCAGACCGGAAATCATGGCCCCACTGGGAGACACAGTGGGCTTCGTCGATGGCAAACAGCGACAGCGACGCGTTGTGCAGCAGTTCAATGGTACGAGGCTGAATCAGCCGTTCCGGTGCGCAATACAGCAGGTCCAGTTCGCCGGTCATCAGGGCATATTCGGTGGCCCGGGCCTGCTCGAAATCCATGGTGGAATTCAGGAACGCCGCTTTAACGCCCAGTTGTTTCAGGGCGGCGACCTGGTCCTGCATCAGGGCGATCAGCGGCGAGATGACCACCGCCGTACCCGGTCGAACCAGCGCCGGCACCTGATAACACAAGGACTTACCGCCGCCGGTGGGCATCAGTACCAGGGCATCACCACCGCCCACCACTTCCTGCACTATATCGCCCTGCAGCGGCCGGAAACTTTCGTAACCGAATACCTCGTGCAGAACCTGCTCCGGGCTTCGGCCGGTGGCAGAAGGGGGTTCGCGGGTCAGTTGGTCAAAATCCTGGTCCGGATACATGCTGGTCTTTGCCTGTGGGCGGGAAATGTTCAGGGCGGGGATGATAACAGATCCGCCGGCGGGATTGGTTAACCCCGCCATTTCGGTGGAGGAAATCAGTGCCAAGACAGGATAGAATACCGCCAATTTCCAACCACTTGATTAACCGCTTCGAACAACAACAGGGCTTGCATGCAGGAATTTGACGCAATCCGTCCCTATTCGGATGAAGAGACAGCGCCGGCCATCAAACGCCTGGTTAATGATCGGGAGTTCCTCGACATGGTGGGCCGCTTCAAGTCCCCCCTGGCGGCGAAGTGGGCGCCGGCGGTCTTGCGGATGTTTGTACGGCGCTGGCTGGTTGGCAACTTCGGCCACTATCACCGGGTGGATGACCTGCAGGCGGAGCTGTCAAAGTACGTAGGCGAACTGGTTGAAAGCACCACCTCCCGGGTAACCCACAGCGGCCTGGGGAACCTGAGCAAGACCAACGCCCATTTGTTTATCTCCAACCACAGGGACATCGTGTTTGACCCAATGGTGGTGAATTACCTGCTGTTCCAGAACGGTTTCCTGACCACCCGCATTGCCATTGGCGACAATCTGCTGCAGAACCGGGTGTTTGCAGAGATGATGCGCCTGAACAAGAGCTTTGTGGTGCGTCGTAACATGACCAGCCCCCGGGAAATGCGCGATGCCTACCTGACGCTGTCCGGGTTTATCAACCACAGCATCGACACCAACCACAGCATCTGGATAGCCCAGCGTGAAGGCCGCGCGAAGGACGGTATAGACGCCACGGACCCTGCCATCATCAAGATGTTCTACATGAGCCGGAAAAAATCCGGGCTGGACTTTGGCGAGGCCATGAACCGGCTGCATATTGTGCCGGTGTCTATTGCCTACGAGTACGACCCCTGCGATGCCGACAAGGCCCGGGAGCTGGAAGTGAAGGCCCGTACCGGCAGCTACCAGAAAACCGAAGGGGAAGATTCCGAGCAGATTGTAAAAGGCCTGACCGGTTACAAGGGGCATGTGCATGTGCACTTCGGTGCGCCTATTGCCGATGCACCGGACAATCCGAAAGCCCTGGCCGCCCGCATCGACCACGAAATGCACGCCAATTACCATCTGCATGCATCCAACCTGGTGGCTTACCAGATGCGGGGCGTTCACCCGGAAGCCCGGGAAACACCGGGCAGTGTCAGTGAAAGCGTGGTGACGGCAGAAACCTGGTCGCCGGCGGACCTGGATGCGGCCCGTGCGGAAATGGAGCGCCGGCTGGAAGCCTGTGATCCGGCTATCCGGCCTTACCTGCTGGATATGTACGCCAATCCCGTGGTCAACGCCCTGGCCGCCAATAACAACGGCGAGGCGCTGACGCCAACCGAAGAATAGCCTAGGCCCAGAGCATGGCGCCCATCTCCAGCGGATGGGTGAGGGCGTCATGGTAGGGATAGGCCCTCAATCGCAGGGTTTGCAGGCCCGGGTAGGGCGCTTTGATGCGCGCGGAGAACAGGGTTTTGCCATCCTGGTCACCTGCCGGCTCCAGGATGAAACTGTCCGGCCCGGGCTCGCCGTGGCTGCCGGTACAGTCCGGTGACACCACACATTCCACCCGGATATCCTCCGGTGCCAGCCCGTTCAGGGCCACTTCTACGCTCAGCTCCACTTCTTCATCCCAGTTGCAGCGGTCTGTGACACAACCGTGCATCTGAATGTTCACCCCGTGCCAGGCCGCCCGTATCCGCGCCTTCCATTGCGCCAGCTCATTGGCCAGTTCGCCTTTGTTTGCTGCCAGGCGGTGGCCCTGGGCGCTGGCCGGCTGGTAATAGTTCCGTACGTAATCCATCACCATGCGCTGGGAATTGAACCGGGGCGTAATGGTTTTCATGGACGCCTTGGAACGGGCCACCCAGTCTTTCGAGTAACCTTGGGCTTCCCGTTTGTAGTACAGCGGGATAATTTCTATTTCCAGTAAGTCGAGCAGGTCCCGGGCTTCTTCACGGTTGCGGAATTCCTGGTCCAGACGGATATCCCGGGGGGCAATGGCCCAGCCGTTGTTACCGTCGTAACCTTCGCCCCACCAGCCATCCAGCACGCTCAGGTTGAGGGCGCCGTTCATGGCGGCTTTCTCGCCGGAGGTGCCGCTGGCCTCTTTCGGATATTCCGGCGTATTCAGCCAGACATCCACGCCGCTTAACAGCCGCCGCGCCATGGCCTGGTCGTAGTCTTCCAGAAGTATAATGTGGCCCATCAGGGACGGCTGCATGGACAGGTCGTGGATGACCTTGATCAGTTGCTGCCCCGGGTTGTCCTTGGGATGGGCCTTGCCGGCGAAGACCAGGACTACGGGGTTGTCAGGGTCTGTCAGTAACCGTTCCAGCCGCGGCAGGTCGGAAAATATCAGGGTGGCCCGCTTGTAGGTGGCAAAGCGCCGGGCAAAGCCGATCACCATGGCGTCTTTTTCGGGGGATACCAGCTTTCGGGTCATGCGCTCGGTGACCGAATGGCCGGTACCGTTGCGCTGATGCTGGCGCCTCAACCGGCGCACGATGAATTCTGCCATCTGTTGTTTCAGGGCTTTATGCACGCTCCAGTAGTGATAATCCGGAATTCTGTCGACAAAATTCCAGAAATCCGGGTTTCTCAGCTCGCTTTTCCAGGTGGGCGCCTGCATATCAAACAGGCTGGCCCATTCCGGCGCCAGGAAGGTAGAAACATGCACGCCGTTGGTGATGTAACCGATGGGGTTTTCTTCCGGAGGAATTTGCGGCCAGATGCTGCCTTCCATTTCTGAGGCGACCCCGCCGTGGATACGGCTGACACCGTTGTGGAACCGCGAGCCCCGCAAGCCCAGGCTGGTCATGTTGAAGGTGCCATCGCCGTTCTTGCTGCCCAGCTCGAAAACCTGGTCAAAATCCAGCCCTGCGGTTTCCGTATACGGGCCCAGGGCATGGGCAACCAAATCCCGGGGAAAAATGTCATGGCCGGCGGGAACCGGCGTATGGGTGGTAAACAGGGTGCAGGCGGCAACGGATTCCAGGGCGGCCTCGAAGCTGAGGCCGTTCTCCATGGCCATCCGGCAGCGCTCCAGAATCTGGAAGGCGGCGTGGCCTTCGTTGATGTGCCAGGCGGTGGGCTTGATGCCCAATGCTGCCAGCGCCCGGGTGCCCCCGATGCCCAGCAGGATTTCCTGGCTGATGCGGGTGTCTGAATCGCCGCCGTACAGTTGCAGGGTCAGTTCCCGGTCCTGCTCGTTGTTCTCTGGTGTATTGGCATCGAGCAGGTACAGGCGGATATGGCCAACCCGCGCCTGCCAGACCCGGGCCCACAGCTCCCGCCCCGGGAAGGGCACGGAAATCTTGAGTTGCTCGCCATCCTGTTCTACCGGGCTGATGGGCAGCTCGTCGCTGTCGTGGCACTGATACCGGGCTACTTGCTGGCCCTGGGCATCAATGGTCTGCATGAAATAGCCCTGCTGGTACAGTAGCCCGACGGCCACAAAGGGCAAGCCGAGATCGCTGGCCGCCTTGCAGTGGTCACCGGCCAGGATGCCCAGGCCACCGGAATAGATCGGAAAGCTTTCGTGAAACCCGAACTCGGCGCAAAAATAGGCCACCAGGCTGGTTTCGGGGTTGAGCAGCTCCACTACTTCTGCACCCGGCCCGGCCTCCACGTAGGCATCGTAACTGGACAGCACCCGACGGTATTCGGCGAGAAAGGCGCGGTCGGCAGCGGCTTCTTCGAGCCGGTGCTGGGATACCCGCCGCAGAAACAGCTTTGGGTTGTGCTCCACTTTCTGCCACAGGCGCAGATCAATACGGGCAAACAGCCCCCTTACGCCGTGGTTCCAGCTGTAAAACAGGTCGTTTGCCAGCTCCCCCAGCCGATGCAGGGCTTCGGGCAGTTGGGGGCGGGCTTCAAGCCGGAATTCCGTCGCCTTGTGCATGTTCAGAACCTCCCTGTGGTTACTGGTTATGCCTGAGCTTGTTGTAGAGGGCGGCGTATTCGCCGGCCCGGTGCTTCCACGAGTAATCTGCGGTCATGCCGTTTTGCTGCAGCTGTTGCCAGGTTTTCCGGTGCTTGCGGGCTTCGAGCGCCCGGTTCACGGCGCGCTTCAGCCCGTGGGCGTTGGGCTCCCGGAAAACAAATCCGTTGGCGTCCCGTACCGGCACCTCGCCGGGGTCCAGTACGGTATCGTTCAGCCCGCCCGTGCCGTGCACCACCGGAATAGTGCCGTAGCGCAGGCTGTACATCTGGTTCAGGCCACAGGGCTCAAACCGGGATGGCATCAGGAAGATGTCCGCGCCGGCGGTTATTTCGTGGGCCAGGGCCTCGTTATAACCCAGCGTAAGTGACAACTGTTCGGGCCAGTCCCGGGCCAGGTGTTGCAGCGCCTGTTGGTAACGGGCCTCTCCGGAACCGAGAATGGCAAACTGACAACCCTTTTCCAGTAAAGTCGGCAGTGCTTCCAGCAGCCAGTCCAGCCCCTTCTGTTCTACCAGACGCCCGACAAATCCCAGCACCGGAGCGCCGTTGACTTCCAGCCCCAGTTTGCGCTGCAGGGCTGCCCGGCACTGGGCTTTTCCGGAGGTATCGTCCGGGCTGTAGTGGAAATCCAGGTGCTGGTCTGACTTCGGGTTCCAGTAACGGTTATCGATGCCGTTCAATATGCCGGTCAAAGCATGGGACCGGTGCTCCAGCAAACCGTCGAGCCCATAGCCAAACTCCGGCGTGCGGATTTCCCGGGCGTAGCTCGGGCTGACAGTGGTGATGGCATCGCTGAACACCAGGCCGCCCTTGAGAAAGGAAAACTGGCCGTGAAATTCCAGCTGGTCAAAACGCCAGAGATGATCCGGCAACCCCAGCGCCCTGAACGTTTCATGCGAGAAAAGGCCCTGATACGCCAGGTTATGGATGGTAAAGACAGTGGCGGGCGCGTGCTTGTCGTTGTGCAGGAACACGGGGATCAGGCCGGTTTGCCAGTCGTTGCAATGCACGATATCCGGCTTCCAGGATAACCCCAGTTGCCCCAGCGCCATCATGGCCCCGATACGGGCAAACAGGTGAAAACGATGGGCGTTGTCCCACCAGTCTTCACCGTTTTCGTTCTGGTACGGGCTGTCACCTTGCCGGTCGAACAGGGCCGGACAATCCACCAGCCAGAGCAGTACCTGGGTCTCCGGCACCTGGGTTTGCCAGAGTGATACATCGTATTGGCCGAAACGGAAGCGGGCCTTGCGCTGAGAACCGGCGTCCCGGGCCGCCTTGAGTGCAGCGGGATAACCCGGTAGCAGGATCTGGCAATCGTAGCCGAGCCGGCACAGGGCTTCCGGCAGGCTGCCGGACACATCGGCCAGGCCGCCGGTCTTTACCAGGGGAAAGACTTCGCTGGTGGCAAACAGAATTCGGGTCATGCATCGGCCTTCAGAATAATCAGCCCCAAGGGTGGCAGGGTAACCTCCACCGACGCCGGCCTGGCCATCCAGCGGGTGTCGGTGGCAGTCAGGGTAAACGGATTGCCCAGATTACTGCCGCCGTAGTAGGTGGAGTCGGAATTGAAGATCTCCTGCCAGTTGCCGGCCAGGGGAACACCAATCCGGTAGTGATGCCGGGGCACGGGGGTAAAGTTGACCAAGATCACCAGGGCCTCGCCACCGTGCTGGTCCGGTTTGCGCAGGTAGCTGACCACCGACTGGGTGGAGTCGTGGCAATCAATCCATTCAAAACCGGCTGCATTGTAGTCCAGCCGGTGCAGGGCAGGTTGTTCCCGGTACAGGCGGTTAAGGTCCTGCACCAGTTTGTGGATGCCCTGATGCCCTTCGTGTTGCAGCAGGTGCCAGTCCAGCTCCCGTTTTTCACTCCACTCCTGCCGTTGGCCGAACTCACCGCCCATAAACAGCAACTTGGCACCCGGGTAGGTGAACATGTAGCTGAACAGTAGCCGCAGCGATGCCCGTTGTTGCCAGTCGTCTCCGGGCATTTTCTGGATCAGGCTGGATTTGCCGTGTACCACTTCATCGTGGGACAGCGGCAGCAGGAAGTTCTCGGAAAAGGCATACAGCAGCCCGAAGGTGAGCTTGTCGTGGTGGAATTGCCGGTAAACAGGGTCCTGCTGGAAGTAGTGCAGGGTGTCGTGCATCCAGCCCATGTTCCACTTCAGGTTGAAGCCAAGCCCGCCGACTTCCGGTGGCCGGGTAACCTGGGGCCAGGAGGTGGATTCCTCCGCCATCATCAGCACCCCGGGGAAGCGGCCCTGGCACACCTGGTTGAGCTCCCGAAGGAAGGCAATAGCCTCCAGGTTCTCGTTGCCGCCGTATTCGTTCGGCAACCAGTCTTCTTCATTGCGGGAGTAATTCAGGTACAGCATGGAGGCAACGGCATCTACCCGCAGGCCATCCACATGGAAGGTGTCCAGCCAGAACAGGGCACTGCCAATCAGGAAGTTTTTAACTTCATGGCGGCTGTAGTTGTAGATCAGCGTGCCCCAGTCCTGGTGCCGGCCCCGGCGCGGGTCTTCGTGTTCGTACAGGGCGGTGCCGTCGAACTTTGCCAGGGCGTGTTCGTCGTCCGGAAAGTGTCCGGGAACCCAGTCGAGAATTACCCCGATATTGTGTTGGTGGCACTGGTCAATCAGGTAACGAAGGTCATCCGGGCTGCCGTAGCGGCTGGTGGGCGCGTAGTAGCCGGTGGTCTGGTAGCCCCAGGATTCATCCAGGGGATGCTCGGTCACCGGCAGCAATTCAATATGGGTGAAGCCGGTCTCCAGTACATAGGGAATCAGCTGCTCTGCCAGCTCCCGGTAACTCAGCCAGCGACCGGAGCCGTGGTGGCGCCATGAACCGGGATGCACCTCGTAAATGGAAATGGGGCTGCGTTGCCAGTCAAACCGGTTGCGGCTTTCCAGCCAGTCGCCATCTTCCCAGCAATAGCCCCGGCGCTCGGTAACCCGTGCGGCGGTTGACGGCCTGAGTTCGAAGGCCTGGCCGTAAGGATCCGTTTTGGTGAGCTGGTGACCGTCGCGGGTTGTAATTGAAAACTTGTACAGGGCGTCAACCTGGACTTTCGGTATGAACACAGACCATACGCCGAATCCTTCATGCAGCTGCATGGCGTCTGCGTCGGCCTGCCAGTGATTGAAATCACCGACGACACTGACAGCCTTGGCACTGGGGGCCCAGACCGCAAAACGCACACCTTCGGTGCCTTCATGGGTCATGGGATGTGCGCCAAGCACATTATAGATATGCCAGTGCCGGCCTTCGGCCAGCAGGTAGAGGTCGAACTCGCTCAGGGTGGGGCTTTCCATAGTCCTCGGGTTCCCGTTCAGAATGGTACGGCTGGAGGTTAGACCATTGGACGTTTTTGCCGCTGATCGAAAAATGACCTGAGACAATATTACGTCATAATTGAATGGTAGTGTTCTAGAATCTTAGAAATCGTCAATGCAGTGTCTATTACCGTTCGCTCAGAACGGGCAGAAGACCAAGCGGGTTTTCAGGGAAGCAGAACTATGCAAATGGCAAAGCGTTACGTCAGCCGCCTGACACGGCAAACCCTCGCGCTGGTGCTGGCCGGGGGCCGGGGTAGCCGGCTGGAAGACCTCACCAAGTGGCGGGCGAAGCCGGCAGTGCCTTTCGGCGGCAAGTTCCGGATTATCGATTTTCCACTCTCCAACTGTATCAACTCCGGCATCAACCAGGTGGGTGTGATTACCCAGTACAAGTCCCACTCATTGATTCGCCATATCCAGCGGGGCTGGGGCTTTTTGCGGGGCGAAATGGGGGAGTTTGTGGAGCTGCTGCCAGCCCAGCAGCGCATCGAAACCTCCTGGTACGAAGGCACCGCCAACGCAGTACTGCAGAACCTCGACATTATCCGCAGCCACAATCCGGAGTATGTGCTGATCCTGGCGGGTGACCACGTTTACAAGATGGACTACGGCACCATGCTGGCCGCCCATGTGGAGCAGGAGGCAGACGTTACGGTCGGTTGTATAGAAGTGCCCCTGGAAGACGCCAGGGCCTTCGGGGTGATGTCGGTGGACGACAAGCTCCGGATTACCGAGTTTGTTGAAAAGCCGGACAACCCCAAACCCATGCCCGGGCAGCCGGAAAAAGCCCTGGCTTCAATGGGCATCTACGTGTTTAGTACCAAAATCCTGTTTGATGAGCTGCTGCGGGACCACGAACTCAGCACACTGTCATCCCACGATTTCGGCAAGGACATTATCCCGTCCATTATCGAACGCCTTCGGGTGTCTGCGTTTCCGTTCCGGGACCCGGTCAACAACAAACCGGCCTACTGGCGGGATGTCGGCACCATCGATTCGCTCTGGCAGGCGAATATGGAGCTGATCGGCGTCAGCCCTGAACTCAACCTGTACGATTCGGAATGGCCCATCTGGACCTACCAGGAACAGATGCCCCCGGCCAAGTTTGTGTTTGATGACGATAACCGGCGGGGCTATGCCGTAGATTCCATGGTCGCCGGCGGCTGCATTGTGTCCGGCGCGCAGGTGCAGCGTTCACTGCTGTTTTCCAAGGTGATTGTCCATTCCTTTTGTACTGTAGAAGACACGGTTATTTTCCCCGATGTGGATATTGCCCGAAACTGCAAAATCCGCCGGGCGGTCATCGACCGGGGCTGCCGGATTCCGGAAGGGACCCGTATCGGCTATGACACAGAACAGGATGCCAAACGCTTCTACGTATCACCCAAAGGCATTGTGCTGGTAACCCCGGAGATGCTGGAGCAGGACTACCCCCATGGCCTCTGACCACCGCACACCGGTCGTGCTTTGCTGGCACATGCATCAGCCGGACTATCAGGACCAGAGCACCGGCGAATTCCTGTTCCCCTGGGTGTACCTGCATTGCATCAAAGACTACGCCGACATGGCCGCCCACCTGGAAGCCCACCCGGATGCCCGGGCCGTGGTGAACTTTGCGCCGGTGCTGCTGGAACAGATTGAAGAGTACCTGGTGCAGATCGAGTGCTGGCGACATAAAGGCACCGGTATTGGTGATCCGGTACTGGCAGCCCTGGTGAGCGAGTCCCTGCCGGAGCCCGGTTCGCCCGGCTTCCTGGATCTGATGGACAAGTGTCTTCGGGCCAATGCCGACCGAATCATAAAGCGTTTCCCCCCGTACCGCAGGCTGTCTGAGCTGGCCGGTTTCTATCGCGCCCGGCCGGATATACAGCGCTATATCTCCGCCCAGTTCCTGGAAGACCTGCTGGTGTGGTACCACCTTGGCTGGATGGGAGAAACCGTTCGCCGGTCTCACCCCGTTATCCGCAGCCTGCAGGAAAAAGGCCATCAGTATTCCCGGGAAGACCGGCTGGCCGTGCTGGATGTCATTGCCGAGCTGTTGGCAGGCATCGGCCCGAGATACCGGCACCTGGAGCAGAACGGGCAGGTAGAACTGGCAATGAGCCCCTGGGCGCACCCCATCATGCCGCTGCTGCTGGACCTGAAATCCGCCAGTGAAGCGATTCCTGATATCCGGTTGCCCGAACACGGGCACTACCCCGGAGGAGATCAGCGGGCGGGATGGCACCTGGAAGAGGGCAAGAAAGTGTTCCAGCGGTTTTTCGGAAAACAGCCCACCGGTTGCTGGGCTTCCGAAGGCGCGCTGAGCCAGTCACTGTTACCCCTTCTGAATGACCATGGATTCCGCTGGACCGCCAGTGGCGATTCCGTGATCCATAACAGCATGAAACTGGCCCGAAACAAAGGTGCCGACGATGGCGGCGGCAGTATCCACCGGCCATTCCGGTTCGCTGAACAGCCGCTGACCGTGTTTTTCCGTGATGACGGGTTGTCTGACCTGATCGGCTTTACCTATGCCAACTGGCACGCCCGGGATGCCGTGGGTGACCTGGTACATCACATGGAGAATATTGCGAAGGACAACCGTAACAATGCCAATGCGGTGATTTCGGTGATTCTGGACGGAGAGAATGCCTGGGAATACTACCCGGAGAACGGCTACTACTTTCTGGACGAGTTGTACCGGGTTCTGGAGAACCATCCGGATCTGAAACTGACCACCTACCGGGATTACCTGGATACTCCTGACTGCCAGCCCGAGGGCCTGCCTCACCTTGTTGCCGGCAGCTGGATTTACGGAACCTTCTCAACCTGGATTGGCGACCCCGACAAAAACCGTGCCTGGGATTTGCTGTGTGAAGCCAAGCAGCATTACGACAAGGTGATGGACAACGGCTCGTTAAACGCAGAACAGAAGGCGGCGGCTGCACGGCAGCTGGGCTTGTGTGAGGGTTCGGACTGGTTCTGGTGGTTCGGGGATTACAACCCGGCTGCTGTGGTGAAAGATTTCGAACACCTTTACCGGCGCCACCTGGTCAACCTGTACGATGCCATCGGATACCCGGCACCACCGAGCCTGTTCCAGCCCCTGAGCCAGGGCGGTGGCGAGCCAGCCCGGGGCGGCGCCATGCGGCCGGGGCACGAATCGGGTGAGGATGCATGACTCAAGCCCTGCCGCCCGTTTCTGTGTTTTCCCGGCGCCGTGCCGGTGTGCTGCTGCACCCGACAGCCTTGCCGGGCAGCCACGGCAAGCTGGGCGAAAGCGCTCGCAGGTTTGTGGACTGGCTTGCAGCGGCCGGTGTAACGGTGTGGCAAACGCTGCCTATCGGGCCGACCCATCCGGATCTTTCACCCTATCAGTCGCTGTCGGCCCACGCCGGTAACCCGGAGCTGATCGACTTCAGGGAACTGCCCGGCAAGCTGGAAAGCCGGGAGATTGACGATGCCTGGCCACAATTTCTGGCCAGCCACAGCCATTGGCTGGATGACTACGCACTGTTTATGGCCATCCGGGCCAGATACCCGGGGACAGCCTGGCCGGACTGGCCCGACCCCCTGCGACGGCGCGACTCCAGTGCACTGGCAGAGTTTTCCCGGGCCAATGAATCAGCCATCGAACAGGTGAAATACGAGCAGTTCCTGTTCCACCGGCAATGGCATGCGCTCAGGCAATACGCCCGGGACCGGGGCGTGCTGATGTTCGGGGACATTCCCATCTTTGCGGCCCATGACAGCGCCGATGTCTGGGCCAATCCGGAGCAGTTCAAGCTGGATGAAAACGGTCAGCCGCTGGCAGTGGCTGGCGTTCCGCCGGATTATTTTTCGCCGGACGGCCAGCACTGGGGTAACCCGCTTTATAACTGGCAGGCCATGGCGCGGGATGGTTACCGGTGGTGGCTCAGCCGCCTGGCCAGCCAGCGGGAAAAGTTTGATCTGTTGCGAATCGATCATTTCCGGGGCCTGCAGGCGTTCTGGGAAATTCCTGCCAGTGACCCCCGGCCGGTGAACGGCTACTGGGTGCCAGGCCCGGGGGATGACTTTCTGTCGGCCTGTTTCCGGGAACTGCCGGACCTTCCCCTGGTAGCCGAGAATCTCGGCATTATCGGCGACGATGTGGAGCAGTTGCGCCACCGTTTCCGGTTGCCCGGTATGACGGTTCTGCAGTTCGGCTTTGACGGCAGCCCGGGCAATCCACACCTGCTGCATAACCACAGGGCGGAAGACCTGGTGTACACCGGAACCCACGACAACGACACCACCCTGGGCTGGTACCACAGCCTTGATGAGCGCACGCGGCAACACGTAAACCACTACCTGAGAATTACCGGCGAAGAGGCAGCGCAGATGCCCTGGCCAATTATCCAGGCTGCCATGGGATCGGTCTCCGGGCTGGTGGTTGTGCCCGTACAGGACTTGCTGGGCCTGGGCTCTGATGCCCGATTCAACACCCCCGGTACCATCGAGAACAACTGGATATGGCAGCTTCCAGAGCATTATCAGGAGCTTGTGGATATTGCCCGGCTCAGGGAAACGGTTCAGCTATACGGGCGGTAATGTTGCTCCGGTTATTTATTGATCAGAGTCAAGTTGATCAATAAACAAACAGATATAACTGGTGAATGAACAGGTCTAACCTGTATCCGCCAGAAAACAAAAGTTTGTGAAAGGGGGCTCTAATGGAACACCGTCTTAGCCAGCGAATTGAAGGGGAGTTGCCTATACTGGTGTACAAGCGTGGTATGCCTGTAGCCACCGGGGCGATAAAAGATGCGTCCAGGCGGGGGCTTTTTATTGTCACCGGCTTTGATGATGTGCGGCTGAACCAGGCCCTGCACTTGTCGTTCCGGTTTCCCGAGCAACCCGATAAACACCATACGCTGAAGGCCCACGTGGTTCGTAGGGCCGACCAGGGGCTCGGCGTCGATTTTGACAGCGCAGAGAATGACGCAAGGGTCATTTCCGAGCTGATACTCTGGCTGGAAGACCACAAAGACGCAGACGGCCGCGCAGCCCTCAGACATCGCAAGATTCACTGAAAACCCGAAACGAAAGGAAGAAACAGTAATGGCTAGACTGGAAGGCAAGGTAGCAGCGGTAACCGGCGGAGCATTGGGCCTGGGCCGGGCCATGGTGGAACGGATGGTAGAGCAGGGCGCGGCAGTAGGTGTGCTCGACGTGCTTGATAAAGAAGGCGAAGCCCTAGTGCAGGAACTCACCAAAAAAGGTTTCCGGGTCGCTTACTGGCATTGTGACGTGGCCGATGAAAGCCAGGTGAAAGCAGCGCTGGATGGCGTGGCCGAGCGCTTTGGCAAGCTCAACGTTATGGTGAGCAATGCCGGTATCTCCGGTGCCAACAAGCCGACCCACGAAGTGACCGAGGCAGAGTGGGACAAGGTTCAGGATATCAACGTAAAGGGTGTGTTTTTCTGCACCAAGCACTCGGTTCCGCACATGCTGAAAGCCGGAGGCGGCAGCATCGTCAACCTGTCCTCCATTTATGGCCTGGTAGGGGCACCCGACGCACCGCCATACCATGCCTCCAAGGGTGCGGTACGGCTGATGTCCAAGACAGATGCCATGATCTACGCCAA
The DNA here is from genome assembly GCF_016464245.1 of Marinobacter sp. bablab_jr003. Taxonomy (NCBI): domain Bacteria; kingdom Pseudomonadati; phylum Pseudomonadota; class Gammaproteobacteria; order Pseudomonadales; family Marinobacteraceae; genus Marinobacter; species Marinobacter sp. bablab_jr003. The sequence goes on along the minus strand of NZ_JADARC010000108.1, from coordinate 56,007 downwards.
AGACCGAATCCGGGTGAACTCTGTACACCCCGGCTTTATCTGGACACCGATGGTAGAGGGCCACATGAAAACCACCGGAGTGGATCCGGAAGAGGCCAGGAACGCCACCGCCGCCCTACACCCGCTGGGCCATATGGGCGAGCCGGACGATATTGCCTGGGGTGTGGTTTACCTGGCGTCGGATGAATCCAAGTTTGTAACCGGCAGCGAGCTGGTGATCGACGGTGGCTACACCGCACACTGACGGCTTGAGGCCAGCCCATGACACTTGCCGCCTATTCCATGCGGGCCCTGCCAGACCAGTTGTCGGGGCTTATCTCCCTGGCACTGGACCTGCGCTGGACCTGGCATCACGGCGGCGATCAGTTATGGCGGGCCCTGGACGAAGAAGCCTGGGAAGCCACCCATAATGCCTGGCTGGTGCTCAACGGGGTTGCAGTGGAGCACCTGCAGGCGTTATCCCAGGATCCGGATTTCCTGACGCTCTATCAGGAGCAGGTCAGCCGGCACGAAGAGTTTACCCGGGCTGCCACCTGGTATTCGGATTCCTGCAATAACAATCTCGATGGCGGAATCGCCTGGTTCTGCATGGAATATGGCGTTTCCGAATCCCTGCCTCTGTACAGTGGCGGGCTCGGAGTACTCGCTGGCGATTTCCTCAAAGCTTCCAGTGACCTCGGTGTTCCGGTGATGGCCGTGGGCCTGCTGTATCAGCAAGGATACTTCCGGCAAGCCCTGAACACGGCAGGCGAACAGATCGAATTCCATCCCTACAACGATCCCACCATGTTGCCGGTATCGCCCTTACGGGACAGCAACGGCGAATGGGCGAGGGTAACCGTGCCTTTTCCCGGAAGGGAGGTTCGGCTTCGGGGCTGGAAAGGCCAGGTGGGGCGTTGCGAGCTCCTGCTGCTGGACAGTAACGACCCCCGCAACGAACCCGGCGACCGGGGTATCACCAGTGAACTTTACAGTGGCGACCCGGAAAAGCGCCTGCAACAGGAAATGGTTCTGGGCATCGGAGGCTGGCGTTTGCTGGAGCTTCTGGATCGGAAACCGGCACTTTGCCACATTAACGAAGGCCACAGCGCCCTGGCCCTGGTAGAGCGGGCCCACCAGTGGCAGCGCAGCCAGCAAACCGATTTCGAAGTCGCCCGCGTTGCCACCCGGGCCACTAACCTGTTTACCACCCACACTTCTGTGGCCGCCGGGTTCGACCGTTTTCCCCGCGCACTGGCGGCCCTGTACCTGGAACCCTGGCTTTCCGGGCAGGGCAACCGCCTGGAGAACCTGCTGGGCATCGCCAATGGTGGCACATCAGACCTGAATATGGCGGGGCTGGCCCTGGGCATGAGCGGCCGCTTCAACGGTGTCAGCCGGATACACCAAAAGGTGACTCAGACCATCTTCCAGCCCTGGTTTGGTCGCTGGCCCACGCCGGATGTCCCTGCAGACTACGTGACCAACGGAATCCATACCCCGAGCTGGGATTCTCCGGAATCCGACCAGCTCTGGACTCGCGCCTGTGGCAAGGACCGCTGGCGCCAGCCAATGCTCGAACCGGAACCCATGTGCGACGTTGATGACCTGTCTATCTGGGAAATGCGCCGCAGCCAGCGCCGCCGGCTGGTGGGTTATCTGCGCAAACGCCTGCACGCACAACATTGCGAACACAACTACGGCAGCAACCCGGACGCCGCCTGCGGCCTGTTGCTGGATGCAGAAACCCTGACACTGGGTTTCGCACGGCGGTTCACGGCCTACAAACGCCCGGACCTGTTGCTGAAAGACCCGGAAAGGCTGGTCCGGTTACTGACCAACCGTGACCGGCCCCTGCAGATTGTGCTGGCTGGCAAGGCACATCCGAAGGACAAGGTTGGCAAGGAACTGATCCGGCGCTGGAAAGCCTTTTCGCAGCGCCCGGAAGTGGAAGGCAAGGTAGTGTTCATTGAAGACTACGACCTTGCCGTGGCCGGCCAGCTGATTCAGGGCGTTGATGTGTGGCTGAACACCCCGAGCCACCCGTGGGAAGCCTGTGGCACCAGTGGCATGAAAGTTCTGGTGAACGGCGGACTCAACCTTTCCCAGTTTGATGGATGGTGGGCGGAAGCCTGGAACGATCAGGTTGGCTGGGCGATACGGCCCGGGGCCAGCTTTGAAGAACTGGCACTGGATGGCAGCCATGACGACTCGGATGCCCGGGAACTTTATGAACTGCTGGAACAGCAGGTGATTCCGGAATTCTACCACCTGGATGACAAGGGCTTGCCCGGTACCTGGCTGCAACGCATCCGTGCCAGTATGGACCAGCTGACCGCCCGCTATTCGGCAAACCGCATGGTGCGGGAGTATGTTTCCGACTTTTACCTGCCGATGGCGGCCCAGGGTAACGAGCGCACTCCGGAAATCGCGGCCGAGCTGGTCGCCAACCGAAAGAACGTCTGCCGGCACTGGCCAAAACTCAGGTTTGGCGAACTGACCGAACAGACGGGTGACAACAGCCAGACCTTTTCACTCTGCGTTTACCTGGATGGCCTGGGCCATGAACAACTGACGGTGGAACTGGTGGCGGAAGCGTCGGAGTTCGGGCCAAGACTGGTGCAACCCATGGCTATGGAGCATGCACTGGAGGGATCAGAAGACAGCTATCTGTATCGGGCAACCGTGCCCCCGCGCCCGGCAGGCCACTTCACTCCGAGAATCCGGGTAAAGGATGCCCGCCTGAACCTGCCGCTTGAAGACAGCCACATCCTTTGGTACCGATAGAATCAGCCGCGCCAGAATCCCGGTGATAACACAATCACCACGCTGAGAATCTCCAGCCGGCCCATCAGCATACCCACCGAAAGAATCCACTTGGCGGCATCCGGCAGCGGGCCGAAGTTACCGGCCGGGCCGATAATGTCGCCCAGTCCAGGCCCAACGTTGGTGAGCGATGTCAGCGCGCCCGACAGCGAAGTGACAAAGTCCAGCTGCAGGGATGCCAGCAGTACCGTAATAATCAGCAGGCACAGCAGGAAAATAAAGGTATAGGCGATCATCGAGGAGATAATCTCGTCGCTGACCGCCCGGCCGTTGTAATTCCGGGTAAACACCGCGCGGGGGTGCAACAGGCGCATCAGCTGCTCCCGCAGGATGATCAGAGACAGCTGGAAGCGGAAAATCTTCATACCGCCGGCCGTAGAGCCGGAACAACCGCCGACAAACATCAGGAAGAAGAAGGCGACGAACGCCAGCGGGCCCCAGGCTGAATAGTCTTCCGAGGCGTAACCGGAGGTACTCACCACCGAGGTAACGTTGAACAGCGTGGAAACATAGTTATGGAAGGGGTCGAATGCTACCGGCGATACCCACCACCGGTGCAGCGTGAGCAACAGTGGCACTACCAGCAGAATCGCCAGGAACAGGCGTACCTGCTGATCCTTGAACAGCACAAAGTGCTGGCCGTGCATTTCCCGCACAAACAGGAAGAACGGCAAGCTGCCGAGCATCATAAAGAAGGTTGCTTCCATAAGGATCAAGTCGTTGAACTTGCCCATGGACATGTCGGAGGTGGAGAAGCCACCGGTAGCGATACTGGTCAAACCGTGGTTGAACGCATCAAACAGGCTCATACCGGATAACCAATAGGTCGTTACTGCGATGACCGTGAACACCAAATAAACGAACAGAAGGCCACGGCTGAGGGTTTTCATCCGGGGCAGGGCCTTGTCAGTCCACTCCGAGGATTCGGTCGCAAACAGGCGCATTCCGCCCACCCGCAGGAACGGCAGAACGGCAACGAACATACCGATAATCCCGATGCCACCGAGCCATTGCAGAATGGAACGCCAGAGCAGCAGGTCCCGGTCAAAGTTGTCCAGCCCGCTGAACACGGTAGCGCCCGTGGTGGTAATGCCGGAGGTGCCTTCAAACACCGCATCGGCAGCAGAAATACCGTTATCGCTCAGATAAAAAGGCAGGGACGAGAGCAGGGCGATAATAAACCAGCTGGATACGGTCAGAACAAACATGTATCGGGGCTTGAGCTCCCGATTATTGTTGCGGGTAAGCAGGATACCCAGAATACCCAGCACACAGACGATCGCAGCAGACTCTGCAAACGCCATGGCATTAGGCGCGCCAGAGGGCGTTCCAGCCAGGAGAAACACCGGTAACGTCATGAAAGCACTCAAAAGTACAAACATCACGCTGACAATAAAAATAACAGGATTTAGATTTCTCAAGGTGCGCCCGTACCAGCTGACAGTGAGAGGCCGTCAGGATACCCGCGGTGCCCTGTATCCGCAAGGTAACAGCCCGCGTGGCGCAGGATTACCGGCAAATTAAAACACTGTAAATTCCGGGTAAATGCGGAACCTTACTATGGCCACTGCCGTTGAGTTGGTGCAAGTTGATAACAGGAGTGCAACACAGCTCCGTTTTTCACCAAGGAGAAACGCTATGACTATCAAAAAGAATGTTCTGATTGCGTCTGTGGCTACGGCCGGCATTGCCATGGCTGGCGCCGCATCGGCCCAGGATATGTACAAATCTGGCGTTGGAGGTTTGTATGCGGGTGCGAATTACACGTTTATGAACGCGGATTTTGAAGGAATTGGTGATGCCGACGCGGGAACACTGTCCGGCAAGGTTGGTGTAATGGCCACCGAATACTTTGGAGTGGAAGCTCGCGCGGGTTTTGGTGTAGATGACGATACCGTTCGGGGCGTTGACGTTAAACTGGACAACTTCTTCGGCGGCTACGCCACCTTCAACATGGTAAATGAGAGCCCGATTACGCCTTACGGGGTGCTGGGTTTCACCCGTATCGAAGCTGAGGCAGGTAATGCCAAGGACGACGACTCCGACTTTTCTTATGGCGCTGGCGTGAACTTCGCCTTCGCCCCGAACCTGTCCGCGAACCTGGAGTACATGCGTTACTACGATGATAACGATGTAACCGTGGACGGCCTGGGCATCGGCATGCAGGTCAATTTCTAACCCCGCGCCCAACGGCTCAAAGCCCGCCGGAAGCCTCTTCCCGCGGGCTTTTTCATGCTCAGCCGTTAATAAAGGATCCGAGTAACAACACCCCGCCATAGCCCAGCGTATAGGCAGCCAGCAAGTGAAGGGCGTAGCGCATGTAGGTGCCAAAGGTGAGTCCCTGAATCTTGCTCATGGCCACAATGCCTGCGGCAGAGCCGATCACCAGCAAAGAACCGCCCACGCCCACGGCGTAGGTAAGCCCCATCCATTCCGCAGGGCTCATATCAATCCCGGATTTCAGCAGTGCAGCGGTCAGCGGAACGTTGTCGATAATGGCCGAGAAAATGCCCATCAGATAGTTGGCGTAGACCGGCGGCAGTACGTCATAGATGGCAACCAGCGAATCCAGCGCGTGGATTTCCTTGAGCATACCCACCAGCAACAGAATACCGAGGAAAAACAGCAGGGTTTCGAACTCGATCACCCGGATGTACTCCAGGATCGGGTCCAGGTCTTCGTCGCTGCTCATGAACCGGGACACCAGGAACATGATAGAAAGACCGAACAGAAAGGTAAGAACCGGCGGGATGCCAAACAGGGCATTTCCGCTGATGGTGCCGATAATGGTCGCCAGGAACAGAATCGCGATGACCACATCAACCTTTCGCACTTCATTGGAGCTGGCTTGCAGCGTCACCGTTCCGGACAGCCCGCCGGAGAGGAGCACCGCCAGGATAAACACCGTGATCGAAGCCGGAATGGCCAGCGTCAGCAATGTCAGAATCTCTACCTTGTCGGCCAGGAAGATCATCAGCGTGGTTACGTCGCCGGTAATCAGCGAGACACCACCGGAGTTCACCGCAAACACAACCAGAACAATAAATTGCAGGCGTTTCTTGAGTTCAAGGTTCAGGGACAGGATCAGTGAGCAGGAAACGAGGGTAGCGGTGATATTGTCCGCCAGGGACGAGAACACAAAACAGAACAGGCCGGTGAGAAACAGCAACCGGCGTTCCGTCACTTTGCGTGGCATGATCAGATAGATCATGTTCTCGATCATGCCTTTCTTGTTCAGGTAAGCCACGAAGGTCATGGCCGCCACCAGGAACAACCAGAGCCCGGCAATCTCGGCAATACTTTCAGACAGCCCGGCAGAGACCGCGGCAGTTTCATCCGGGCTGACACTGAAAAGAAACAGCAACACCCAACTCAGGGTGCCAAAAAACAGGGTCGTCTTTGCCTTATTAACGTGGATGACTTCTTCGAAAATCACGCCAAGAAGCGCAAGTACCGCAACCGCAATCAGAACAGCATCAAGAACAGGCATATTAGGATCCTGAACCGCAGAAAAGGAATAGCTGCCCCTGAATGAGCCGCCGGGAAAGTCGTTGGCGATTCTAAACCTGTATGGCGCTTATCACAAAGTGTGAGTGGGCAGATCTCTATACTACATTTAACATAATATACATTATACGCAGTACGGTATGGGGGGTATCTGTTCAAACAGGTAAGCCCTTCATGTCGTCAGAATGGCAAACACAGGCCCCGCCGTATTTCACAGAAATGCCTCTAAAGCTTCAATCAGGCCCTGGTGGGGATTCTGCACACGCAGCCGGCCACTTTCTAGCTCTGTGATAACGGTAAAACGCAGAACAACCTTGCCGGCCATCACAATCTGCACGGGCTGGCCCAGATTTGCCCTGGTCATGTCGTGGAGTTCAGTTCGGCCCTGGTCGTCGAGAATAATCCATAGAAGCCCGTCTTCCGAAATCGACGCTTTCTCCACCCGTTCGACGGGCACAGAAAACTCCACGACCGCAGGTTGTTTATCCCATAGCGTCTCTGCACCTGAAATACCTGGAAACGCAAACAGGCACACCGAGAACGCAGCGGCGGTTACCAATCCCGATAAGCCGTTTTTTATATCCATAACTCGCTGTGAAACTCCATTATCGTCGCATCAACTGAAGCAGAGAAATTCCTGAGGCGCCGAAACGCTTGAGAGTTACTGCATGAAGAATTGGCGATAACTCACTGAATTGTATAAACTCTCATTATGTCCAATATTTAGGAGTATTGGACATTTCAGGCTTCCCGACCGTACAACACACTTCGCAAACAAGGCTGCCCAGATGAACGCCAGGCCCGGATTTCCCGGTTTTCCGCTGTTTGACACTGCTGATCTCATCCACGAACAGGCCGAGCTTGCGCTGTATCCCGATCTGCGTGCAGCGCTGGATGCGGTACCCGTCACCCCGGATAAAGCCCGTCAGGACTTCTACACCGCCCGCCGCTTCCTCGAAAAATACAGCGATGTTTCCGGCACATACAACCGTTTTCGAAGCGAAATCCAGCGTTTTCTCAACTACACCTGGCTGATTGCCCGCCGTCACCTTGCCCAGGCAGACAGCGACCTGATCACAGGCTACTTTGCCTTTCTGAAAACCCCTCCGGCTCCCTGGATATCCCGTGGGATCCATTCGGCATTTGTCTCACAAGCGGACCTGCGTCGTTCCAATCCGGACTGGCGACCCATGGCGCTCCGATCCAAAGCCGTACAGGCGCCCTACTCTGTTACCCAGGCCAGCCTGAACGCCAGCCGCACGGCACTGCAGACCTTCTTCAAATACCTGGTGGCCCACGATTATCTGCCCAAAAATCCGATGATTGATGTCCGCAAGCGCGACCGGAACGCCAAACCCAGCCTCAACCAGGACCGGGACGCCGAAGTGCGGCGTCTGACAGACTGGCAATGGTCGTTCCTGCTGGAAACCCTCACCGAACTGGCGGACAGCAACCCGAAATTCGAGCGTAACCTGTTTGTGATCGTGACCATGAAAAGCCTGTTTCTGCGGGTCAGCGAACTGGCACTGCGGCCGGTGGACCGGAACCAGGTGCGTACCCCCTGCTTTGGTGATTTCCGCCGAACCATTGTCGATGGCGAACCCTACTGGGTGTATTCGGTGTTCGGTAAAGGCGACAAAACCCGGCAAGTTACCCTGCCAGACGCCTACCTGGATTACCTGAAGCGCTGGCGAGGCCATCTTGGGCTGCCCTCTCCGTTGCCGGTGCCCGGAGAATCCACGCCCATTCTGCCCTCAGCCAAGGGCGATGCCATCGGCAAGCGCCAGGTGCAACGGATCTACGAACAAGCCATGGTCGCCACCGCGGACCGTATGGAACGTGAAGGGTTCATGGATGAAGCCAGGCAGATGCTGGCGATTCGCTCCGAAACCCACTATCTGCGCCACACCGGTGCCAGCCAGGCCATTGAGGCCGGAGCGGATATCCGCCACATCAGTGAAGAGCTCGGCCACACCAATGCCACCTTCACGGAATCCGTCTACGTAAACTCGGAACAGGCCCGCAGGCGAACAGAAGGCCGTCGCCGGCGGGTGTAACTGCTGGTTCTGTTAAACGATGCCCAGCGATTGGTTTACCCCGTCACGAATTTCGCGGTAGCGCTCGGCATCGTTGGCAAGGATTTCCAGGTTATCTTCCGGAAAGATTTCTTTTAGCTTGCTCCTGGCTTTCTCTGTGTTTAACCGCGCCGGCATCAACTGTTCCAGTGCGCGCAACATCACTTCCGGCGAAACCGAGGCTCCGGGCGATGCACCCAGCAAGGTGCCATAGGTCTTGTCGCTGGAGACGATTATCTCCGTGCCCATCTGCAGGTCGCCATCTTTAATGATCTGTACCCGCTGCCCGGCTTCCACGGCTTGCCAGTTGAACTTGTCACCAAGCCCGGGGGCAAACTTCTCCAGCGAATCCAGCATGCTCTGCTCGCCTTTGAAGGTTTCGGAGACCAGGTATTTCACCAGCGGGAAGTTCTCTATGGCCACGCTCAACAGGCCCGGAATGTCGTGCAGGCGCATGGAACGGAGGTAATCAACAAAGCCCCGTCCTTTCTCAAGAACCGGCTTAAACGAGGCAAACGGCCCGAATAACAGGTAATGCTGGCCATTGGCCACCCGCAGATCCAGGTGCGGAACAGACATCGGGGGTGCGCCCACTTCTGCCCGGCCATAGGTTTTGGCGCGGTATTGGTCCGCCTGCTCCGGCGTAACCGGCGCCTGCAGGAAACGGCCACCCACCGGGAAGCCGGCAAAGCGCCTGGCAAACGGAAGATGGCTCCGTTTCAGGAGCGGGAAGGCGCCACCGCCGGCGCCAACAAACAGTACGTCAGCTTTATATTGGGTGGACGTACCGTTGCGCTCGGTTTCCAGCACCCAGCTACCGGCGGGGCTGCGGTGTGCCCGCTTTACGTGTACACCGTACTCAATGGCCACGCCCAAATCCCGGTCAGCGTACGCAGCCATTTGTTCTGTCAGAGAGCCGAAGTTCACATCCGTGCCGGTTTCAATCACCGTGGCAGCCATCTTTTCATGGCGCGGCCGGCCTTCCATGGTGAAAGGGATCCAGCTTTTTATCTCATCAAAATCATCGGAATACCGCATACTTTCGAAGAAATGATGGCCAGACATTTCCTTGTGCCGAAGCGCCAGCTCTTCAATGAAGGATTCCGAGACCAGGGTGCAGTGCTTGGTCTGGTTGATGAACGTAGAGGGGTCTTTAATGGCACCCTTTTCTACCAGGTAGGCCCAGAATTGCTTGGCCACGTTGAACTGGGCGTGGATTTTCAGGGCTTTCTCAACAGAAATAACCTCGCCATCCACCGGGGTGTAGTTGAGCTCGCAGTTGGCTTCGTGGCCGGTTCCTGCGTTGTTGAACACCCAGGAGTTGCCTGCTCCCGGGCCATCCAGCCGTTCCAGTACGGTGATATCCAGCTCGGGTGCCAGTTCCTTTGCCAGTGTGGCAAGGGTGACACCCATAATGCCTGCGCCGATAACAATTACCTTCATAGCCTGTGCCCGCCCGAGTCGGTTGTAGGAGTTTGTTCATCAAAGCCTTTTGGCCAGTGTACTCCTACTGCTGCATGTGCTCTACATCCTCACGGGCATCACGCAAAAAGGACTCCACGGTTTCTCCGGGCAGAAGCAATTGCTGTTCTATCATCGAATCCCGCCAGTCAGACTCTGCAAAGATGCAGCGGTATTCGTTCGGGAACTCTACATAAAGGCGTTTGAAATACTCCCTTGCCCGCACCTTGTTCGGCTCTTTGCGGCGGGATTCCAGTACAGCCATGTTGTACAGCGCCCCGGCCCTGACCTGGTCCGGCTGGCTATCGTCTTTGTAAATCCGTTCAAGGCGGCTGAGCACTTCATTCACACCGGTCAGCCGGTATTCCCTGAGGATCTCTGTGGCGGATTCCATCACCCGGTCTTCGCCGTGCCGGCAGGGTGAGTTGGCATGGTCCTGCACATATTGATCGACGGCCCGCTCTACTTCATGGCGGTGTTTGTGGTCCTGCTTCTGTTTATACACAAAGCCGGTACCCACGCCGGTGGCGATGGTGCCGGGCATACAGCCGGCTACCAGCCCGGCCAAGGCCAGGGACCCGGCAACGCCGAACGCCCTGAGAGATTTCATCTGTGTCATCTGGTCATCCCTGATGGTCTGGAATACGTAGGTTACAATCGACGAATGTCGGGTAACATACGATAACGGTCATATCGTACCGGTACCGTGACCCCTGTATTAAAACCGAAAAGGAGTAATCGAATGGCAAATACCAAAGCATACGCGGCCACTGCGCCGGATTCCGGCCTGGCCCCCTACGCCATTGACCGCCGGGAGCTGCGTGCCGACGACGTAGCCATCGAAATCGACTACTGCGGTGTCTGCCACAGCGATCTCCACACCGTCGAGAACGATTGGGGCGGCTCGAAGTATCCGGTTATTCCCGGGCACGAGATTGTGGGCCGGGTAACCGCCGTAGGTCCGCATGTAAAAGCCTACAAAGAGGGTGACCTGGTAGGCGTGGGCTGTATGGTAGACAGCTGCCGTACCTGTTCCGCCTGCGAATCCGGGCTGGAGCAATATTGCGATGAAGGCTCTACCATGACCTATGGCAGCCTGGACCGGCACGATGGCACCGTTACCCACGGCGGCTACTCGGAACGAATCGTGGTCAGCGAACGCTTTGTGGTTCGCGTGCCAGAGAAACTGGACCCGGCCGCCGCCGCACCGATTCTGTGTGCGGGCATCACCACCTACTCGCCCCTGAAGTACTTCAACGTCGGCAAGGGCCACAAGGTCGGCGTTCTGGGCATGGGCGGCCTTGGCCACATGGGTGTGAAATTCGCCAAGGCGCTGGGCGCGGAAGTGACTATCTTCACCCGCTCCGAGGCCAAGGTGGCGGAAGCGAAGAAGCAGGGCGCAGACCATGTGATCATCTCTACCGATGAGGCGCAGATGAAGGCAGCGGCCAACTCCTTCGACTTCCTGCTCGACACCATTCCGGTGGCCCACGACCTGAACCCCTACCTGAAATGCCTGAAGCACGATGGCACCCATATTCTGGTGGGCCTGCTGACGCCGGTTGAGCCAGCGCTGCAAGCCGGGCTGCTGGTTACCAAGCGCCGGGTGATTGCCGGTTCCCTGATCGGTGGCATGCCGGAAACCCAGGAGGTGCTGGATTTCTGTGCCGAGCACGACATCACCTGTGATATCGAGATGCTGGACATCCGCAACATCAATGAAGCCTACGAGCGCATGAAAAAAGGCGACGTGAAGTACCGTTTCGTGATTGATATGAAGACGCTCAAACAGGGCTGATCAGCCCGCCGAAAGCGCCCGGGCGGGAAATATCCTGCCCGGGCGGTCTTTGACAATCCGCTAATAACCAATCCGGTTGCAAAGGGTTAGCATGGGTCTATTGTTATCGACTCTGACCCTGGACAAGCCGAATGACCTTTGCACGCATTGCCGGAACCGGCTCCTACCTGCCGGACAACATTGTGACCAACAAGGACCTGGAACAGCGGGTAGACACCTCTGACCAGTGGATCCGTGAACGCACCGGCATCGAACAACGCCATATCGCCCTGCCCGGCCAGACCACCGTAGACCTTGCCGAACAGGCTGCCCTGAGGGCCATTGAAGCCGCGGGCATCGATGCCAAAGACATCGACCTGATTGTGTTTGCCACCACCACGCCCGATAAAGTCTTCCCCAGCTGTGCCTGTATTCTGCAGGCCCGCCTTGGCATCGAGGGCTGCCCCGCGTTCGATATCCAGGCCGTGTGCAGCGGCTTTGTGTACGCCCTGGCCACTGCAGAAAAGTTCATCCGCACCGGCTCCAGCAAGAAGGCGCTGGTGATCGGAGCCGAGGTATTCTCCCGCATTCTCGACTGGGACGACCGGGGCACCTGCGTATTGTTCGGCGATGGCGCCGGCGCGGTTATTCTCGAGGCCAGTGAAGAAACCGGCATTCTGTCTACACACCTGCACGCGGATGGCCGCTATGAAGAGCTGCTGCACGTGCCCTGCGGTGTCGCCAACGACTTCGATGCGGTCAAGGCCGGCAAGGCGTTTGTGGAGATGAAGGGTAACGAAGTGTTCAAGGTGGCGGTAAACACTCTGGGCCGGATCGTCGATGAAACCCTGGAAGCCAACCAGATGGAGAAATCCGACATTGACTGGCTGGTGCCGCACCAGGCCAACCTGCGGATTATTTCCGCCACCGCCCGCAAGCTCGGTATGTCGATGGACCAGGTTGTGGTCACCGTTAACCGCCATGGCAACACCTCCGCCGCCTCTGTGCCCCTGGCGCTGGACGAAGCCGTTCGGGATGGCCGCATTCAACGTGGCCAGGTGGTGTTGCTGGAAGCGTTTGGCGGTGGCTTTACCTGGGGTTCCGCCCTGTTGAAGTACTGACGCATATTCCCTGAGGCACTTTGATTATTTATTTTTAGTATTTTTAGTTCTTAGAAACCTTTGCTAGATTGCTCCTCAGATTCACTGATTCCAATCTGAGGAGCTTTCCATGAAACACCTGCTAAAAGGATTTGCACTGGGCGCTGCCCTGCTCTCCGCCCAACCAGCCCTTGCCGCTGACCGGGAGCTACTCAATACCTCTTACGATATTGCCCGCGAGCTGTTCGCCGCCTACAACGTGGAATTCAAGAAGCACTGGCAGGAAAAGACCGGTGAAACCCTTGAAGTTAACCAGTCCCATGCCGGTTCGTCCAAGCAGGCCCAGGCCATCATTCAGGGCCTGAAAGCCGATGTAGCTACCTTCAATCAGGTAACAGACATCGACATCCTGCACGAACGCGGCAACCTGATCCCCGAAAACTGGGCCGAGCGCCTGCCCAACAACAGCTCCCCCTACTATTCCACCATGGCGTTCCTTGTTCGCAAGGACAATCCGAAGAACATCCAGAACTGGGATGATCTGGTTCGCGAAGACGTGGCCCTGGTAATGCCGAACCCGAAAACCTCCGGTAACGGCCGTTACACCTACCTGGCCGCGCTGGGTTATGCCCAGGACACCTTCGGCGACGATCAGGACAAGGTTGACCAGTTCCTGGCAGATTTCCTTGGCCAGGTACGGGTATTCGACAGCGGCGGCCGTGGAGCCACCACCACCTTCGTTGAGCGTGGCATTGGCGATGCGCTGCTGACCTTTGAATCCGAAGTACTCAACCTGGCCGACCGTCTGGGCGATGAGTACGAAGTAGTCACCCCTAACGTGAGCTTTCTGGCCGAGTTCCCGGTCACCTGGATTGATGACTACGTAAGGCAGAACGGCACCGAAGAACTGGCGAAGGAATACCTGACCCACCTGTATTCTGAAGAATCCCAGCGCCTGCTGGCCGGCTTTAACTACCGGGTTCACAATGAGGTTGTGAAAGCCGAGAACGCCGACCGCTTCAAGGAGCTCAAGCTCAAGTCCATCGATGAAATCGCCGGTGGCTGGGAAAACGCCATGAAGGTTCACTTCACCAGTGGCGGCAAACTCGACCAGCTGCAGCGTCGGCGGTAAGAGGCGAGCATGTCGGTATCCGCTCAAGCAGGCGCCGCCCCCGTGCGGCGCTTTGCCGGTCGAAGCAAACGGGTGTTACCGGGGTTTGGTCTGAGCCTCGGTATTTCTCTGTTCTTTGTCAGCCTCGTATTGCTGTTGCCCCTGACCGGACTGGTCGTGGAAACTTCCGGCATGACCTGGGATCAGTTTGTATTCACCATCACCGATCCCCGGGTAGTCGAGTCCTACAAGGTGACTCTCTGGACCGCGCTGGCAGCCTCGTTGTTCAACGGTCTGTTCGGGTTGCTCCTGGCCTGGGTGCTGGTGCGCTATGAATTCCCCGGCAAGCGGCTGATCGATGCGGTTGTCGACCTGCCCTTCGCCCTGCCCACGGCGGTTGCCGGCATCACACTGGCTACCCTGTTCGCCCAGAACGGCTGGTATGGCCAGGCGCTGGCAAAAGCCGGTATTGAGGTTGCCTTTACCCCGCTGGGTATCGTGGTTGCCATGGCCTTCACCAGCATTCCGTTTGTGGTGCGCACCGTTCAACCGGTACTTGAAGAATTATCTCCGGCGGATGAAGAGGCCGCTGTCAGCCTTGGTGCCTCGGATTCCCGGGTTTTCCGGAAAGTGATTTTCCCGCCCCTGTGGCCAGCCCTGGTGACCGGCATTGCCTTGTCCTTCACCCGCAGCCTGGGTGAGTTCGGCGCCATTATCTTTATTGCCGGCAACACCCCCTATGTCAGCGAAGTGACCAGCCTGATGATCTTCGTGCGCCTGCAGGAATACGACTACGCCGCCGCCAGTGCCATTGCCTCTATGGTCTTGTTGGTCTCCCTGGTGCTGCTGTTCGCCATCAACTTGTGGCAAGGCCGGTATCTGCGCCGGCTGGAGGGTCGATAGATGTCGGCGGAACAGCACAGAGTCGGTGACCAGCCCTGGGTTCGCCGCAGCCTGATCGGCCTGGCGGTGAGCCTGACCGTGATCCTGCTGGTCATTCCGGTGGTGGTGATCTTTACCGAAGCGCTGAGTGCCGGCTGGAGCACCTTCAGCGATAACATTCTGGACGAATACAGCCTGCACGCCATCGGGCTGACGCTGCTGGTGGCCCTGCTGACGGTGCCGCTGAACCTGGTGTTCGGCACGGCACTGGCCTGGGCCGTTACCCGGTTCCGCTTTCCCGGCCGCAAACTGCTGATCACCCTGATTGATATTCCCTTTGCCGTGTCTCCGGTGGTGGCCGGTTTGCTTTACCTGCTGCTGTATGGACGCAACGGCTGGCTGGGTGGCTGGCTGAGCAGCCACGATGTTCAGCTGATGTTTGCCTGGCCCGGCATTGTCATGGTTACGGTGTTTGTAACCTGCCCCTTCGTGGCCCGGGAACTGATTCCTCTGATGCAGCAACAAGGCAGTGAAGAGGAAGAAGCCGGCGTGGTTCTGGGCGCATCCGGCTGGCGGATTTTCCGCAAGATCACCCTGCCCAACATCAAATGGGCACTGATTTACGGCGTGGTGCTCACCAACGCCCGGGCCGTGGGCGAGTTTGGTGCAGTGTCTGTGGTGTCCGGTAATGTTCGCGGACAAACCAATACCTTACCGCTGCATGTTGAACTGCTTTATCAGGATTACAACGTGGCCGGCGCGTTTGCCGCGGCCTCGCTGCTGGCGGCTATTGCCATACTGACACTGATCGCCAAGGCCATTGTGGAATGGCGACAGTCCCGAATTGAACACCCGGCGCCGAAAACAGGAGGTGCATGATATGAGCATCACAATCGATCGCATCAAGAAATCTTTCGGCAAGTTCCAGGCCCTGAACGATGTCTCGCTGGATATACCGGAAGGCAAACTGACCGCCCTGCTCGGGCCATCCGGTTCCGGCAAGACCACCTTGCTGCGGATTATTGCCGGGCTGGAATCGTCGGATTCCGGCCGGGTGCTGTTTGGTGGCGACGATGTCAGTAACCTGCACGTTCGGGACAGAAACATCGGTTTTGTTTTCCAGCACTACGCCCTGTTCAAGCACCTTACGGTCGCCCAGAACATCGCCTTCGGCCTGGAATCCCTGCCCCGCAGGAGCCGGCCCTCGAAGCAGGAAATCAACGAACGGGTAGCGAAACTGCTGGAAATGATTCAGCTGCCACAGCTGGCAGACCGCTATCCGGCCCAGTTGTCCGGTGGCCAGAAGCAGCGTGTCGCGCTGGCGCGGGCCCTGGCTACCAAGCCACGCATCCTGCTGCTGGACGAGCCGTTTGGCGCGCTGGACGCCAAGGTGCGTAAGGATCTGCGCCGCTGGCTGCGTGCCTTGCACGATGAATTCCACTTCACCAGTATCTTTGTAACCCACGATCAGGAAGAAGCACTGGAACTGTCTGACCAGGTGGTCGTAATGAGTCAGGGCAAGGTGGAGCAGGTCAACAGTCCGACTGGCCTGTATGGCCGCCCCGAAAGCCGCTTTGTGTTCGACTTCCTCGGTCACGTAAACGTGCTGTCCGGTGTCGTGAAAGGCCAGAGCCTGGTGCAGGGCAACGCACGGGTAGCCTTGCCCGGTGTGGTAAATAACCAGGAGGCCCAGTTGTACCTTCGCCCCCATGAAGTGCAGCTGGCCAAGGCTCCGGCCGCCCACGCCCGCTTGCCGCTGCGGATCGAAGCCATCAGCCTGATTGGTTCGGAGGTGCGCATCGAGCTGGCTCCTGAAGGCTGGGAAAGCAATGAAATCTGGGAAGTGGGCATGAGCCATGGCGAGTTTGCCCGCCATAACCCCACCCGGGGTGAATTGTGGTACGCCATCCCTGCGGTGGGTCACCTGTTTGCCGGAGACAGCGCCCAGCCGGAAACCGTCGACTGGCACAGCACGGCCCATGCCAGCGCTGCCAATATGTGAGCGTCCCGGCCATCGGATCTGATTGAAACAGTCTTTTGGTTCCGGCGTTAGCCGGTTATAGTCGTGTCATATAAAAACAAACGTCCAGGAAGCAGTATCCATGACACGACGCCGGAAACAGCAGCACAAATCCCCTTCGGTTATTATCATCGGCACCGGTTTTGGTGGCATTGGCATGGCCATCCAGCTGCAGAAAGCGGGTATCCGCGACATTACCCTGCTGGAAAAAGCGGGGGCCGTGGGCGGAACCTGGCGGGACAACACCTACCCCGGCGCTGCCTGCGACGTGCAATCGCACCTGTATTCCTACTCGTTTGAGCCCAAACACGACTGGACCCGGAAATTCGGCACCCAGCCCGAGATTCTGGATTACATCGAATCCTGCGTTCGCAAACACAACCTCGAGCCCCTGATCCGCTTTAATCAGACGGTGGAATCCGCCGAGTTTGATGAACAGACCAACCAATGGCAGATAACCACCGGCGCCGGCGACACTTTCCGGTCCGATGTACTGATTACCGCAACCGGTCAGCTTAACCGCCCTGCCATGCCGGATATTCCAGGCCTGGAGGATTTCGGCGGTGAGAGTTTCCATTCCGCCCGCTGGAATCACGACATCAACCTGGAGGGCAAACGGGTTGCAGTCATTGGCACCGGCGCCAGTGCCATCCAGTTTGTGCCGGAAATCACCGCGAAGGCGGCCCATCTGGACCTTTACCAGCGCTCTGCCGCGTGGGTGCTGCCCAAACCGGACAAAACCTTCACCCCGCTGGAACAAACACTGTTCGCCAAGTTGCCTCTGTGGGACCGGCTGTATCGCGGGATGATTTACCTGAAGAACGAAGTGCGCGCCCTGGCGTTCACCCGGTTCTCGGGATTACTCGAGTTCTTTGCCAATCGCGCCCGCAACGAAGCGCGCCGCTGGGTAACTGACCCGGATAAACTCGCCGAATTGATTCCGGAATACCGGATTGGCTGCAAGCGCATCCTGATTTCCAACGACTGGTACCGGGCCGTAAACGAGCCCCACGTGAACCTGATCACCGGTGGCATCACCCGGTTTGACGAAACGGGCGTGGTGTCGGAAACCGGTGAACACCGGCCTGCGGATGTGATCATTTTCGGCACCGGCTTCCGGGCCACCGAATTCCTTTCGCCCATCCACATCACCGGTCGCAACGGCGTGTCCCTGAACGAGGCCTGGGCCAATGGCAGCAAGGCATTCAAAGGCATCACCGTAAGCGGATTTCCGAACCTGTTCATGTTGTATGGCCCCAATACTAACCTGGCCCATAACTCTATTCTGTACATGCTGGAATCCCAGTTCCGCTACGTGCTGAGCGCGCTCAGGGCGCTGTCCCGTTATCCGGGGCAGGCAATGGATGTGCGGGAAGACCGCCAGAGCCGTTACAGCCAGGTGGTACAAAGAGGGCTGGACGGCAGCGTGTGGGAGGCCGGCTGTACCTCCTGGTATCTGGATGAGCACGGTCGCAACACTGTGAACTGGCCAGGCTTTACCTTCAGTTACCGCTTTGCCACGCGGTTTGTCGATACAGCCGACTATCAGTTCCTGAAACCCCGTTCCGAAAACACCTGACTCCCACTCAAGCCGATGCCCTGCACGGCTTGAACTTATCGTAAATTCATAGGATGATTGGTTCATCATGTTGAAGGATGATCCACAATGCTCAAACCGATCCGAAAAGGCTCTCTGGTGGAAACGGCCATTGAAAGCCTTCGTCAGAATATTGAAAGCGGTGAATGGCCAGTAGGTACTCGCTTACCTGTAGAAGCAGAGCTTTCGGAGGCTCTGGGTATCAGCCGTAACACCATCCGGGAAGCGGTCCGGGTACTTGTTCACGTTGGCATGCTGGAAACCCGCCAGGGCGACGGTACCTACGTAAGGGCCAATCGGGATGCCGGAGAGACGCTCCGGCGCATTGCCCGCAGCAAACTGGCGGAGCAGATAGAGGTTCGGATCATGCTGGAAACCGAAGCGGCCAGGCTCGCCGCCGGGCGGAGAACCGAGCAGGACCTGAAGGCCATGACCAGTGCCCTGGACGCACGGGCTGCCGCCGGAGAGCGGGTTGCCGAGCGCATACAGCACGACGAGCACTTTCACCACGCGCTGGTACGGGCGTCCGGCAATTCGGCACTGATTGAGCTCTACGACTACTTTTCCCACGCCGTCAGTCAGACTATTGAACAGACAGAAACCGACTCGGACCTTCCGGAACCCTCCCAGGAAGACCATGAACTGCTGCTGGCGGCTATCCGCCGTAAAGATGCAGCCAAGGCCGAGGCGCTGTCCCGCGCCCTGCTCACTCCAAGCCTGAAAGCCCTGACCGGGGAGGATTAAGCGGTGAAGTTCCGGATCGATACCTTCACATTGTTGTTGCTGGGCGCCATTGTCCTGGCATCTTTCCTGCCGGTAACCGGAAGTGCGGCCGATGCCCTGGCCACCACCGGCACCATTGCGGTTGCGCTGCTGTTCTTTTTTCACGGTGCGGCACTGTCACGACAACAGATTATTGACGGCGCCACCCACTGGCGGCTGCACATCCTGATCACTTCCCTCACCTTTGTGTTCTTTCCGCTGGCAGTACTTCCGGTCAACGCACTTAGCGGCATAGCACCGGACTGGATGCCGAAAGACCTGGGGCTGGGATTCCTCTATCTGGGGGTACTGCCTTCAGCGGTGTCCTCTTCCATTGCCTACACCGCTATGGCCCGGGGCAATGTGCCGGCAGCCATCTGCAGTGCGGCCGCCTCCAATGTGTTTGGCATGATGCTGACACCGTTTCTGTTGCTGTTGCTGGTTTCCACGTCTGGCACCGGCGAATTTGCGGTGCTTGAAGCACTCAAGGACATTATCCTTCAGTTGCTCTTGCCGTTTGCGGTGGGCCACGCCCTGCGGCCCTGGCTGGGCGGGTTCCTGGGCAGGAACGAGAAGCTGATGGCACGCTACGATCAGTGCGTTATCTGGATTATCGTCTATTCCGCCTTCTCCCATTCTGTGGTCAGCGGGCTCTGGCAGAACCTGCCGGTTCAGGCCATTGTGCTGGCGATTGTCCTCTGCTTCGGGTTGCTGGCGCTGTTTATGCTGATTGCAAGGCTGATGGTGAGAAAACTGGGCTTCAGCCTGGAAGACGAAGCCGCGGTGGTGTTCTGTGGCTCCAAGAAGAGCCTGGCGTCAGGACTGCCGATGGCCAAGGTGCTGTTCTCCGGCCACCCCGGGTTTGGCATGATCGTGCTGCCCATTATGTGCTACAACCAGATCCAGGTGATTGTAGGGGCCATCCTGGCCCAGAGGTACCGGGTAAAGATCGAGCAGGCCTCAGCCGCCGCCCATACCACCGAATAATGCGGCCAGAATAGCCAGCCCGACAATCCAGCCGATCACCGCCGGCCAGAAATTCATCATCTGCGGCGGCTGTTCGGCCTGGTTGTCAAAACCCTGGTCATCGGCCATTCCGGATTCCGGATAGTTTCTCTCATCCGGTTCCGGATTGGCTTCCTGCACGCTGAACCATTCAAACCAGTCCCCCAGAAAGCGGGCAACCGGTGCCGGGAAACTGCCGTTTTCGGCCATGGGCCGCACCTGGTGCTCCAGCTGGCTGGCAATCTCGCGCCGTAACGGCATCTGATCTGCTGGCGGTTCACACAGTATCGCCTTCCAGATATTTACATCCTGCTGTCGATAGTTATCGTTCAGCAGTGCACGAACCTGGATAATCACCTCACGGACGATCTGGGCGTCGTTACCATCCATTGGGGCTGTCGATTCCGGGGCATCTGCAGCAGCAACCCGAGGCTCAGGCCGTGATTCAGGCTCAGACGGTGCCTTTGCCGCCGACGGGGCACGGCCCGTTGCTTCCTGGTAGGCCTGCCTGAGGGCTTCGGCTTCGTGGTCAGAGGCGAACTTCATCTGTTGTTCGTATGCCTGCCGTATCCGCTCCCGGTTATCGGTTGGCTCGATACCCAGAATGTCCCAACAATTCATAAATTCGCAACTCCGGTCATGGAAGATTTGTAATGTTTCTCGAGACAAATCGCCCGATCTACCCTACGATTAGGCAATAAACGCAACTAATCTGCCTGCTCGGCAAATTATAGAACGACACCCATGCCCATTACGAATTACCTGGCAGCAACCCTGCCCCGAAAACCGGCACTTTCAGCCCGATTCACGCTCGGCTTGTTAGCTGTTTCCATAACCGCTGCGGCTGCGCCACAGGCCCTTGCCCAAAGCGAGCAGGAATTCAGCAATGGTTTCTATGCCGGTTTCAATGAAGACATCCCGGAAGTGCTTACCACTACCCGGTTGCGCCAGCCCAAAACCCGGGTGCCCGGCAGCACCACCGTGATCGATGGCGACCTGATTCGCAACCTGGGCATTGTTAACCTGTACGAAGTGTTCCGCCTGGTGCCTGGCATGGTGGTCAATTTTGTTGGCAGCCACACACCGGTAACCACTTACCACGGCACTGTTCACTACGAGCAGCGCCGCATGCAGGTTCTGGTGGATGGCCGCACGGCGCACCGGGCCACCCTGTCGGATATGGACTGGGAAACCATGCCGGTGCCGCTGGAGATGATTGAGCGCATCGAAGTAGCCAGGGGTCCAAACTCGGCCGCCTACGGCATTAATGCGTTTCTCGGTACCATCAATATCATTACCCGGGACCCGGCTGACACCGGTGGCGCCGAGTTCAAGGTTACCCGGGGCTCGCGGGGGCACCTGAGAACCTTCGGGTCTGTCGGTCATACGGGGTCTGACTATGACTGGCGCCTGACTTACGAAAAGCGCAAGTTTGACGGCTTCGACTATCAGATCGAAGGGGGCGAAAAGGAACCGTTTGACGACGGCCACGACATCAACTCGTTTACCTACGACTCCCGCCTGCAATTGAACAGCCAGGCAAACCTGGAGCTTCGCGGTGGTGTGGTCGATGGCACCAATTACCAGGATCGCTTCAAAAGCGGCGATCTGGAGCCGCTGGAAAACCCGGATATCGAGGTCAGGGATTTCTACCTGCAAACCCGGTTTAACTATGCCACGTCAGACCGGCACTTTTTCCACATCCAGGCAGCCGTCGAGAATTTTGATCGCCGGCAGGCCTACGCCGTTTCCTTCCCCGACAATACTGCCCAGTGCCTGCGCGACGGAACTCCGCTTTACCAATATACCTACTTCGACAATGGAGATGACCGTGAACGACTGTGCTTTACCAGCAGCGGCGGAGAAATGGCCTTTACTACGGTAAACGCCAACTCCGAAGACACCCGCCTGGAATTTGAGCTTCAGGACACCCTGCTGTTCAGCGACAACCTGAAGCTTGTTTCTGGCGCTGGCTTCCGCAAAGACACCTATCGCTCGGAAACCTACTTCAACGGCCGTGGCAACAGCTATCAGTCCCGCTACTTCGGTAACCTGGAATACACGCCGATCTCCTTTATGACCCTGAACGCCGGCGGCAACTGGGAACACACCAGCACCACCGACGAAGGTTATTTCTCACCTCGCGTTGCCGCCAACTTCACGCTGAGCAACCGCCATGCGCTGCGACTGGTCTATTCCGAAGCCGTGCGTACACCGGATGAATTCGAACAGAACCCCGACTGGGGTTACACACTCTCGAATGTGCGGCCGGCGATCTATTCAGACCTCGAGGGTTTTCGGGTTGATACCTATGCAGCTGCGGAAGACCTGGATGTTTTAACTCTTGGCAAAGACTTGCAGGAAGAGCGCATAACCTCCCGTGAAATAAGTTATTTTGGCCAGTTCCCGATGGATTCCGCATTGTTTTCACTGGAGGTCAGAGGTTTCAAGGACGAGCTCAGGGATATGATCAGCGGAGTCATTCAGCTCAAAGAATGGACCATCGACAACAACGTGGCGGTCGACCAGAAAGGTTTCGAGGTCGAGGCATCGCTGGACTTCCCGGGCACCACCCTCCGGGCCAGCTACGGCTACCTGGACCAGGACACATGGTACTCGGGCACTCCGATTATCGGGGCGGACGGCAATGTCGACACCGATACCCAGGACAAGGCAGCAGCCCTGCTCACCCGCATGTCTGTGCGCCATTCAGGCAGCCTTGCCGCCATCCAGAATTTGCCACTGGGGTTCCGGTTCGCCTCGGCGTTTTACTGGGCAGACGAGTTCAATACCCAGTTTGAACGTATAGACACCCGGGTCAGCAAGAGCTTTTTCGGCCCGCGATACAGCGCCGAACTGGCATTCACCGTGCAGCACTACCTGAACCGGGATCCGGAGCTAAGCTCCGACAATAATATCGAAGACCATAACCAGTTCTTTGTCGAAGCCGGCCTCCGGTTCTGATGGAAACAGAACGCACCCATGATGCATGTCGACACCAGCCAGGAAGGTATGACAATAACCGTGCATAAAACTTTACGACATTCGCTTGGCATGGCCTTATGGCTGTTGCTCTGTTCCTTGTGGACGGCTTCGGTTGTCCAGGCGGCCACCGTTACCCAACCGGTGGCCTATATTGAAGGCTCAGGCAATGCCGCGCTGGACCAGCATATGACCAACCTGGTCAGCAAGGAGCTGGATGGCCGGGTTGACCTGGTGCCCCTTGAAGCAAAGCATTTGCCCGTAGCCTCGGGCAGACCGGTTATAGCCATAGGGCCCGCAGCCTTTTCGGGGCTCCTGGATAAGGAAATCACGGCACCGATTATCGCCTTACTGGTGGAAAAGCGGGCGATATCGAATTACCTGGACAAGACCGGGGAGCAGCTGACCGCGGTGTTCTACGACGTCCCGCTACTGCGCCAGGCGCTGACAGGCAAGGCGATCCTGCCCCAAGCTACCCGCGTCAGCGTGCTGGCCACGCTTGATTCAGCAGACATGTATGAGCCTTTGATCGAACAGTTGCCAGCATACGGGCTGGAAGGCCGAATGTTTATCGTCAGCAGCGACGACCAGCTGATTCCAAGCCTTAACCGCGCCCTGACCTACGGTGACTTTGTACTGGCGGGGCTGGATGACAAGATCTACAACCCCCGGAACATCAAACATATCCTGCTGACCGCCTACCGCCGTAACCGAATCCTGATCGGCCCCAGCCAGGCCTACGTCAAGGCCGGCGCCCTGGCCTCCAGCTACGCACCTTTTACGACCATGGCAAAACAGACCGCGGAGTATTTGCTGGCATTCTTTGAAACCGGAAAGCTGCCGGCACCCGCCTATCCGGATGAATATCGCGTAGAGGTCAACCAGCAGGTCGCACGCTCTCTGAACATTCCCCTGCCCGACCGGGAATGGATTGCACAGGCGGTTGACCGCTTCATCCAGGAACAGCAGGAGGCTGGAGAATGAGTCGCCCGGAGCATAAGTCCGGCATGTCGCTGTCCCGCCGGTTATTGATCGGAGTCTTGCCCGCTGCCGTGATGTTTGTGGTGCTGATGGCGTTCTTTACCTCCGCCCGGCTGGAAGATTCACGCCGTGACCTGGCTGAAAGCAGCCAGCTGTTCGCGGACAGCCTGGCACCGGCCCTGGAATACGCCGTGGTTTCCGGTAACCGCGGGGCCCTGGAACAGGTGCTGCGGCAGTCGCTCAGGCGCAGCAAGGCGGAATGGCTCCGGGTAACGGATGTGGTTGGCGAAGAAATCGGATTTGTTGGCAATAGCACCGAATCTGGTGATCGCACCGCGGGCTCACCAATGATCTATTCCGCAGAGATACTGCAGGAACCGGTCGAGCTTTCCTCAGGCGCGGACTGGCTGGCGGGCCAGTGGAACTTCAGCACCGGCTCACTGCGTGTGGGCACCCTTGAGGTGGCTGTCAGCCCCCGGATCCTGGAAGAAAGACAGCAGGAAGTGCTGTGGTCGTCGTTGTCGGTGGGCATTGCCATGCTGTTATTCACCATGCTGTTGGTGAATCATTTCCTCAGCGCCATTTTCCGTGCCATCAACCAGTTATCCGGCCGGGTGAACCTGTTGATGCAGGGGGATTACGAAGAACAGCCCATCGAAACTCACGGCGGAGGCCGCGAAATTGCCAGTATTCAGCAGCAGCTGAACCAACTGGCCCTGCATCTGGGACAGGCCCGGGAATCCCGGGAAAAGACCCTCGCCCTCTCGGAAACCGCCAGGGAAAAGGCCGAACACGCCAGCGAGGCCAAGTCGGAGTTCCTGGCCGGCATGAGCCAGGAATTGCGAACACCCCTGAAAGGTGTGCTGGGTATGATTGACCTGGTGCACCAGGAGCCGTTGAGCAAACAACAGATGGATTATCTGGAAACTGCCCGTAAGTCTACCCAGGATTTGATGACGGTTATTTCCGACATGCTGGACTTCGCGCAGATGGAAAACGGTCACTTTGAACTGGCGCACCAGGAGTTCGACCTGCGCAACCTGATCAGTAACTGTGCGGCTTCGTACCGCCTTGCGGCCGAGCAACAAGGGCTGATGCTGGAGCTGCACTTTCAGGGAAGCTGGCCGGAAAAGGCCCTGGTTCTTGGGGATTCTGCCCGGGTTCGGCAGGTTCTGGCGGGCTTGCTGGGCAACTCACTCAAATACACCACAGACGGCTATATCAGCGTCAGGGCGAGCTGGTCATCCGCTGATGGCAAGCAAGCGGTGCTCAACTGCACCGTCAGTGATTCCGGCTCGAACAATGCCGGCCAGAGGCTCGACAACCTGTTGCCGCACTATGAGCAGTCGCTGGCAGGAACCGCAACCCGCATGCAGGCCAGCAGCGGGCTGGGTTTATCCATGGTGCAGCGGCTGGTAGAGCTGATGGGAGGCCACGTCCAGGTCGATACCGACCTTGGACAGGGAGCCTATTTCCGCTTTGACCTGCCCTTCCAGCTATCCGGTGAGGATTAAGCCACCGGCTCCCGCATGGTGACAAACTCCTCCGCAGAGGTAGGGTGAATGCCGATGGTGGAATCGAACTGGGCCTTGGTGGCTCCGGCCTTGATGGCCACCGCCAGGCCCTGGGTGATTTCACCGGCATCCGGGCCGACCATGTGGGCGCCCAGCACCTTGTCGGTCTCTTTATCGACCACGAGCTTCATCAGGCAGCGCTCTTCACGGCCACTCAGGGTGTATTTCATAGGCCGGAATTCTGACCGGAAAACACTCACCTGATGGCCCGCTTCCCTCGCCTCTTCTTCAGTCAGGCCCACGGTACCGATATTCGGCTGGCAGAACACTGCCGTCGGGATAGCGCTGTAATCCATGTCGCCCTGACCATCGCCAAACAAACGGCGTGACAGCACCATGGCCTGCGCCAGGGCGACCGGGGTCAGCTGCGGCGTTCCGATCACATCACCCAGCGCATACACAGACGGGACGGCAGTCTGGAAGTGGTCATCCACCTTCACATGGCCCGACGCCGTCAGCTCCACACCGAGATCGGTCAGACCAAGCCCGTCCACCAGCGCACGACGGCCCGTTGCCGCCATAACCAATCCGGTTTCAAGGGTGTCGCCATTACTGAGGTTGACCTGGTAGTGGTCGTCTCTGGATTCCACCGAGTTGATGGTTACGCCAAAGCGCAGATCCACGCCTTTCTTGCGCATTTCCGTTTCGGTAAAGCGGCGAACGTCGCCATCGAAACCGCGCAGGAACAGGTCACCCCGGTACAGCAAGGTGGTTTCCACACCCAGCCCCGCCAGAATGCCGGCGAATTCAACGGCAATATAGCCGCCACCCCAGATCACCGCGTGACGTGGCAACTGAGGCAGGTAGAACATGTCATTGGAGGTGAGCAGGCATTCCTTGCCGGGGATATCCGGCACTACCGGCCAGCTACCGGTGGCTACGGTAATGTGTTTTGCGCTGTAGGTCTTGTCACCGACGGCAACGGTGTTGGGGCCCTGAAGGCTGGCCGTGCCGTTGATAATTTCAACACCGGCGTTTTCCAGCAGCCGGCCATAGATGCCGTTCAGGCGCTCGATTTCGGCATTCTTGTTGGCCACCAGCGTGGGCCAGTCGAAGCTTACGTCGTCTGTGGGAATGTTCCAGCCATAGCCGGCGGCGTCTTCCAGCTCTTCCCTGACGTGTGCCCCGTAAACAAACAGTTTTTTCGGAACACAACCAATATTCACACAGGTACCGCCCAGGTGGCGGGATTCCACAACCGCTACCCGCGCGCCCCGTTGGGCAGACATTCTTGCCAGCCGCACTCCACCAGAGCCGGCGCCGATCACTATCAGGTCAAAATCGTGGCTGTCAGACACTGTATCTCCCGTTCTACATGATGAATCTGTATCGGATACTATCAGTTACCAGCCAATCATATCGCAAGAGTCAGTCGTACGGACACCATTCCCGATTCATTACCACGATCCATGGAAGCCTGGTCAATAATCACGCCATGGTTTCCGTTCATTCTCTCGAGCCAGGCAGCGACTTCGGCAAACGGTACGCCTTCCAGCCACACGCGGATTGCACTATCGCCACTGGGCTCAAAGCGTTGAAGCGCCAGCCCCGCTTCACCGGCAGACCGGGTAACCAGGGCCATCAGCTCCCGGCCGCTTTCAGGCTTGTCTGCGTTAGCCGAGCCACTCGCCGGTGCCCCGGTGGAGCCCAGCCGTTTGATTGTGGCTTCATTCGCCTGCATCCAGGCCAACAATTCGCCGGCATTCTCACGGCTTGCCCGGGCTTTTTCGTTGAACGCAGATGCCGGAGCCCAAACTGCGAAATACAGCACGGCCAGCAGCAAAGCCACCACTAGCACGACCAGTGCCTGCCGGTCCCGGGAAGGCAGCTGGTCGTACTTTGCAATCAGTTTGCCGACCGCCGGCTGATCCTTGATTCTTGCCCACATGTTCTTAACCTCCGGAAACAGTCAGCCGGCCACGGGCGCCTGTTGCTTCATTCACCACCGAGCCAATCTGGGCCTGCAGCCCCTGATTGGCCAGGCCGTTACGTAAACGGCTCAGGCGGTCGTAATTGTCGGCCCGCACATCCACCACCAACTCGCCACGGGTTCGGCTGTAGTTGATGGAGTTAAAGGTAATGGCGCTGGCATTTGGTACACGGCTGTACTGGTCACCGGTAAATTTCATCAGCGTGATAAAATCAACATCCTGGCTACCCGACCCCGCAACCCGCAACTGGCCTTCAATCACCCGGCGCACATTGCCGGCATGGGTTCGACGGTCGCCAGGAAAGGCTTCCCGGTAGACAGCCATGGCCTGTCCCTGCAGTTCCTCAGCCTTTTGCTGGTGATAGAAGCCCATACCCACCTCCAGCGCCACCTGAACCACAAACCAGACGGCGGCAACCGCAATCAGCGGCTTCCAGGGCTTGAGCGGGCTGGCACCGGAAGTCTTTACAGAAAACGCACCCTGACAAAGGTTGACCGGCTGGGACAGATGTTGATGGTGAGCCCACGCCAGCAGTTCCAGCACCGAGAATTCCAATGGTTTGGTTTGTACCTGCAACCGGCCACTGCTGCCGGAGAATTCACTGATTGCGCCCTGCCAGCTGTCCAGGTCTGTTTCAGTACCAAACACCTGTACCGGAATTTCCGCCACTACCTCGTCTTCCGACGGCGTCGCCATGGTCATGGCAAACAGTGGCAGGTTGTCGGCCTGCATGCGCAGCCATTCGCCACGCTGGCTCAGCAGCATCACAGACTCGCCATCCAGGCACAGGCTCCAGCCTCCCTCGGTGGCTGGCAGCAGTGCCGCATCCGGATAGATGGCATCCAGGCGGACGTGTTGCCAACCGCTGAACAGTTGCTGCCAGCGCGCCATTTGCAGATTGTCGATAGCCGCTACCTGGTAGCCGTCCGGCGTGTGGCGGCCGAGGGCCAGGTGCACCGTTTCGATGTCCTGCGCCACCTGTTCTTCTACCGCAAACGGCAGAGCCTGCTGTATAAAACGGCTCTGCCTGGCGGGGATATCCGCCACACAGAAGGTGGTCTCATCACCGGGAATCAGCCCGATGAGAATGACTTTTTCCAGCGCGTTCTGCGCCAGGGTCTGCTCGATGTGTGCGCGGGTGCTGGCCTCGCCATGGGCCTGGGTATCACCACTGGCATCCTGCAGAACCCAGTCAAACAGCTGGGCGTCCGGATTCTGCTCCGGATCCGCAAACGGCGGCAACGGCCGTGCGTACAGGCGGTAAGACATGGTTATCCTTCTGAGAACGTAAAGGGTTCTTTTGTGATCCGGTTTTTCTGTCCGGTATCCCTGTGAACTGTCCGGACTTCACCCTCGGGATTGCGAAACACCGTACTGACCATATTAACGACACGATTATCGTAGGTAATCCGTGATACAACTTCAAAAAACCGCGTTTGCAGCGTAAGGCCGGCGGGCTTCAGGCCGAGGCCGGAAAACTCGGACAGTGCGAGAAAATCCTGGAGATCCTCGAAACGCTCCTCTTCACGCTGGGCCACGATA
The DNA here is from genome assembly GCF_016464245.1 of Marinobacter sp. bablab_jr003. Taxonomy (NCBI): domain Bacteria; kingdom Pseudomonadati; phylum Pseudomonadota; class Gammaproteobacteria; order Pseudomonadales; family Marinobacteraceae; genus Marinobacter; species Marinobacter sp. bablab_jr003. The sequence goes on along the minus strand of NZ_JADARC010000108.1, from coordinate 26,895 downwards.
GACTGCGCCTGGGCCTCGTTCAGCTCATTGTGCAGCGACATCAGCACCGGCACCGTAGCCGAGTTTACATTGATACCAATTCCACTGACCGGAACCGCTGTCACATGGGGCCTTAATGCCACATAGATTTCTTCGGTCATGCCCTCGATCAGCCGCAATTCGGTGGTAGAGACAAAGGGCTGGTTTGCGGTTCGGAACGGTTGATCGGCCATCAGGTACTGGCCATCTTCGGCACCGTAGGCGCTCACGGTCTGGTCGTCCGAATCGATCCAGTCAATCAGCGCATCCACGTTCAGCCCGGTAATCCCCAGGGCTACGAACAGCCGGGTCAGGCGGTCTTTGGTGAGTGTATCCACCTGCCCGTTGGTGGTCACCAGGTCGTTCAGGTTTATCCGCCCACCCAGGTCGTCAATCTGTACTTCGGCCACACCGTTTTCATCCAGCGGCAGTATGGCAGCGTTCATGGCCCAGAACTCGTCGGGGCTGTCGACCATCAGGCTGTTTTCCCGGTCTTCCTCGAAATCCCTCACCAGGATCCGGCGGGCGAATTCCTCGGCGCCGAGGGCAATGTTGTAACCTTGCTGCTGGGCCAGGTAGTGGCCGGCCTTGAAGACCCGAAGGCTTTGCTGACGGGTCATACCGGAGGCCAGCATGACCACCAGGGCCATGGCCAGCAGCACCATGATCAGCGCCACGCCTTTCTGGTTCCGGAAAAGCATCAGCTACCCCCTCCGTCTTGGGTAGCGGCCTGTTCTTCCGCTTCTTCTTCATCCGTGTCGGACTCTGCGGCTTCAAGTTGCTGGTTGATCACGCCCTGGGCTTGCTGGGGATCAAAATCCGGCAGGGTAAAAGTTCTCACCAGTTCACCAAAGCGCTCGTGCTCCAGGGTAACTTCCATGCCCCGGGGCAAGGCGATATCGGGCCGGGCACCCGGAGACAAACCCGCCAGGGCTTCGTCATCGGGCCATTGTTCATGGCGGTTACCATCGGCATCGATAAAACGGATTTCGAATTCAGTCACGTTCTCAAGCAGCAGCAGGTCCCGGCTGGAATCCTCCTGGCCTTCATCCACCACCGGCCAGTAACGCCGGCGCAGTTCGCTACCGGTAAACTCCCAGGCCGACCGCTGCAGACCACTGCGCCGCAGCCCCAGGGGATTGCGCCAGCCCTGCCGGGTAATCATCAGGGCAAAGGCGTCGTCCCGGGTGGTCAGTGCGGGTGAAAAGTCGCCGTACACATCCCGTACCGGCCGGTTAACAACCTGGGTGATATCCCGTTCCAGCAGCAACATGGCCTTCTGCAAGCCATCGAACTGCTCGGCAAGCTCGTTCACCCGGTCCCGGGAATTGACTACGCCGTTCACCACCTGCCACACGCCAAGGCCAATGACCGCCGTAATGGTGACGGCAATCAGCACTTCCATCAGGGTGAAGCCCTGCTGGTGCGGCAGCACCGGTTCTTTAAGCGGCGTCATTTCTCCCCCAGAAAGGCAGAGAGTGTGTGCACGGAAAACGGATTGCTCTGGCCATCCGGGTACTTGGCCACGGTCACTTCCACCCGGCGCATGGTCGGCTCGGCGGTACCCAGCACCACGGTAGTTACTCGCCAGCGGTAGTTGCCGTAGTCGGTATCTTCAGAGTTATCCGAGATATCTGGCAGCTGTTCCTGCAGGCGCAGTTCATTCACGCGGTTTTCGGCCAGCCAGCCGGCCAGGGTTTTGTCCCGCACCCGCTCGAAGCTGGAAATGTAATTGCTGCCCACCTCCGCTGCCGCTGTGGCAATCAGGCCGAACACCAGCAGTGCCACCAGAACTTCCAGCAAGGTAAAGCCACGGTTCCGGTTTACCATTCGTCTTCCCCGGCACCCGGCTGTCGCCATTCCATAGGCGAAATGCCGTCAGAGGCAAGCACATGCATGCTGTCAGTCTCACGGCCCATGGTAAATTCGATTTCGAACGGCGTGGTTTCGCCACTGGAGAAGAACACAAGGTCTGGCCGGAGTTCATCTTCGGCACTGGTCAGGCGCGGGGCGTCGTTCTCGACGTATTGGGTAACCGTCAGCCATTCCGGCAGGGTTCGTTTGCGGTACATGCGCTCGGCAGGTGGTTTCCATTCCCCGGATTCGTCCTGGAAGGCGACAAAGCGGTAGCCGTCTTCCTCAAACAACAAACCCAGCTCCAGGTTGTTCAGAACCGCCTGCTCCGAGGCGGTCTGCATCAACAGGTAAAGGTCCCTTACCTGGCTTTCCAGTTCGCGCTGCTGGGAGCTGCCGGCCATATTGAACACAGCAAGGGCCGCCAGCAGCCCGACAATAATCAGGACAACCAGTATTTCGATCAGCGTAAAGCCGGCTTGGTTCGCCCTGTTGCGCACAATCGCTTACTTCCCGGTGTTCCAGGCGCTGATATCGGCTGCATCGCCCTCACCGCCTTCGTTGCCGTCAGAACCGTAGGAGTACAGATCATAGGGGCCTTCCCGGCCCGGGCTCACGTACTGGTACTGGTTGCCCCAGGGATCTTCCGGCACGCCCTTCAGGTAACCGTCGGCATTCCAGTTTTTCGGTTCCGGGCTGCCACTGGGCTTGCTCACCAGTGCTTCCAGGCCCTGCTGGGTAGACGGGTAATGGCTGTTATCCAGGCGGTACAGGTCGAGTGCGTTGGCAATGTTACTCAACTGGGTTTCGGCAACGGTTACCTTGGCCTGGTCACTGCGGCCCATGATGTTCGGCGCCACGATGGCCACCAGCAAGCCCAGGATGACCATAACCACCATGATTTCAATCAGGGTGAAGCCCCGGCTGCGTGCAATGTTGGCGTTGTCGATGTTTTTCATAGTTTCACTCATGTCAGACCTGTGTTTTCCCTGTTTTACTTCTGTGCGGTGGGGCTGTCAGCCCACCAGGTTACTCATGTTAAGAATCGGCAGCATGATGGCCAGTACGATAATCAGTACCACCACGCCCATCACCAGCAGCATCAGTGGCTCGAATAACCCGACAATCGCGGCAATCTTGGACTGCAGCGTGTTCTCCTGCATGCGCGCGGTGCGCTCGAGCATGCTGTCGAGCTCACCACTGGCCTCGCCACTGGCAATCATGTGCAACATCATGGGCGGGAAATAGCCGGTCTGGTCCAGCGAGCGGTGTAACGAGCCACCTTCACTGACCTTTCGTGCCGCTTCCCGCAGTTCCCGGCGCAGGTAATCGTTGGATAACACCTCGCCGGCGATTTTCATGGCTTCGACCAGGGGCACGCCACTGGTCGTCAGAATGCTGAGTGTGCTGGCATAGCGCGCCGTGTTAACGCCCCGAACCATGCCGGCAAACAGCGGCAAGTGCAGCAGCTGCTTGTGGAATTTCATCCGGAATGCCGGTTTGGTGAGCGCCACCCGGAAGCCGATGATGGCAATCACCAGCAGTATCAGAAGATAGACACCGTAAGAGCCGAGAAATTCCGAAACCGACAGCATCGCTACCGTCAGCCCCGGCAGGTCCTGGCCCTGCTTGAGGAATACTTCGATGATATCCGGCACCACGTAGGTGAGCAGAAACACCACAATGGCGATGGCCACCACACTCAGAATGATCGGATAGATGGCTGCCAGCTGGATTTTCTGTCGCGCTTCCTGGCGGCTTTCGGTGTAGTCCGCAAGCCGGTTCAGTACCAGGTCCAGGTGCCCGGCATGTTCACCGGCAGCTACTGTTGAACGGTACAAACGGGGAAAGGCTTTGGGGAACTCCCCGAAACTGTCCGCCAGTGTGTAGCCTTCCATGACCTTGGCCCGGATGGCGATGAGCATACTGCGAATGCGAGGCTTGTTGGACTGCTGGGCGGCAGCACTCAAGGCCTGTTCGATGGGGATACCCGACTGAATCAGCGTTGCCAGCTGCCGGGTTACCAGGGCAAGGTCTGCCGCGCTCAGGGAACCACGACTGCTCAGCGGGTTGTTGCGGGCCTGTTTTTCGACCGCCGGCGTTACCGCCAGTGGCGTAAAGCCTTTTTCGCGAAGTTGCTGGCGTACCGCCCTGGGCGCGTCCGCTTCCAATACCCCTTGCTTCTGCTTGCCCCTGGGGTCCAGTGCCTTGTATTCGTACGCTGGCATGGATTACTGGCTCCGGTGGGTTACGCGCAGAACTTCTTCCACGGTGGTTACGCCATTCAGGATTTTCTGAACGCCGTCGGCATGAATGCTGGGGCTGTGCAGCCGTGCTTCCCGCTCCAGGTCGAGCTCCCCTGCCCGTTTATGGATCAGGCTGCTGATCTCTTCCGTTATTTCCACCACCTCATAGATACCGATACGCCCGCGGTAGCCCAGTTGGTTGCAATGCTCACAACCCTTGGCGCGGAAAATCGTTGGCGGATTGGCCGGGTCCTGCTGCAGGAACTGGCAATGCTCTTCAGTCGGGATATAGGGATCCCGGCAGTGGGTACACAGCACCCGCACCAGCCGCTGGGCGACAATGCCCACCAGGCTGGAGGAAATCAGGAACGGCTCGATGCCCATGTCCATCAAACGGGTAATGGCGCCCACAGCGGTGTTGGTGTGCAGGGTGGACAGCACCAGGTGGCCGGTCAAACTCGCCTGCACGGCGATCTCGGCGGTTTCCAGGTCCCGGATTTCACCAATCATCACCACATCCGGATCTTGCCGGAGAATGGCACGCAGGCCACGGGCAAAGGTCATATCAACCTTGGGGTTTACCTGGGTCTGGCCGATGCCCGGCAAGTTGTATTCGATGGGGTCTTCAACGGTCAGAATATTGCGGGTGCGGTCGTTAATTTCCTGCAGCGAGGCGTACAGCGTAGTGGATTTACCGGAACCCGTCGGGCCGGTGACCAGCATGATGCCGTAGGGCCGGTGAATCAGCTTGCGCAGAACCTTGAGGTCTTGCCCGGCCATGCCGAGGGACTCCAGGCGAATGGTGCCTGCCTGCTTGTCGAGCAGACGCAGCACAACCCGCTCGCCACTGGACGACGGCATGGTAGACACCCGGATATCCACTTCCCGGCCCGCTACCCGAAGGGCAATACGGCCATCCTGGGGCACCCGCTTTTCGGCAATATCCAGCTTCGCCATAACCTTGATTCGAGACACCAGCAACGGAGCCAGGGCCCGCTTGGGCTGCACCACTTCCCGTAACACGCCATCGATACGGAACCGCACAACCAGCTGCTTTTCGTAGGTTTCAATGTGCACGTCCGAGGCATTGGTTTTCACCGCCTCGGTGAGGATGGCGTTGATCAGCCGGATAATCGGCGCGTCGTCTTCCTGCTCCAGCAGGTCTTCGGTTTCCGGCACGGAATCGGCCAGCGAGGCCAGGTCCATATCATCGCCGATACCTTCGACCATCTGCATGGCTTCGGCGGAATCGTTCTGGTAGGCAGCGTTCAGCGCCTGGTCAAAGCGGTCGGCTTCAATAGTGGTAAAGCGGGCCCGGCCACCACTGATCCGGTTGGCCTCGGCCAGCGCAGTGTGGGAAGCTCCCGGTTTTACCAGAATGACCGCCTCGCCATCGTCGTTGCGGGTAAGGATCACCCCGTTGCGCTTGGCAAAGGTAAAGGGAAGTCGGCCCAGCGGAGCATCCTGCGGCTGAATTTCGGTCTCGGTGGTCAAGCTCTTCCTCGTTTAAATCCGTCAGGTCACGATTGTTGTTATAGGCCAGGTTCCTGGCGCTGGCAGCAATGCCCGAAAAGGTACCACAGGAATGGGAACCACTGAACAACTCTGTACACTATACTGCCACTAATTCATTGCAGTCTGATAACCTGTGGGCTTTTTAGGATTTTCGACTTTTATCGCAATCAGGAACGCCGATGTTTGCACTTGACCGAAGGATTCCACTGTTACTTGCGCTGGCAGCCGCACTGGCCATGGTCGCCCTCACAGGCTGGCAAGGCTACCGGTTCTGGCAGTCTGAAACCCGCCAGGCTGCGCCGGTAGCAACGGCTGCAAATGGCCCCGAAAGCAGTGGTCCGGAAGTGCCAGCCGTTGACCTGGCAAGCCTTTCGCTGTTTGGCACCCGCACCAGTGGCGATGGCCCGGCGGTAACCGATACTGAAAACCTGCCGGAAACCAACCTGCGGCTGTCTCTGCGCGGTGTGCTGGCCGCAGACGGTGATTTCCCGGGCAGCGCCCTGATTGAAGACGACAAAAACGACACCGAAGCCTACCTGGTGGGTGACGAATTACCCGGCAACGCCAGGCTCCGTACCGTATTCGCCAACCGGGTTGTTATCGAACGGGCCGGCAAGCTGGAAAACCTCTACTTCCCGGAAAACGAAGACCGCACCCGCTTTGAAGTCGCCAGTTCCAACCAACCGGAGCCCGCCATGGAGACCCAGCCGGTTCGCCAGGCAGCTCCCCGCCCCGCCGCCAATAACAGCAGCTCCGCCAGTGACCAGCAGCGCCGTGAGGAAATCCGCCAGCGGCTGGAGCAATTACGACAACGCCTGCAGAACAACAACTGAGGCCGGCCATGGCAGCGGTCATCGTTCAACGTGTTCGCCGCTCCTTTCTGGTCCCATTACTGTTGCCGGTGATTCTCGGCATTTCCCTCGCAAGCGCCATTAATCTGAGCGATCGCTTGATGGACTACGTGCTTCAGGAATTTGGCCTGGAAGCGCAGCAACGGTTACAAAACTGGCAACGGCTGCATGGCCTGGCTATCAACGCCCCCATCGATCGCAAGCTGCACCTGGTCAACTCCTTTTTCAACCGGGCGGAGTTTGTCAGTGACCAAAGCCACTGGGGCGAGGAAGACTACTGGGCGACCCCGGTGGAACTGCTGACCACCAACGGCGGCGACTGCGAGGATTTCTCCATCGCCAAGTACCTGACCCTGCGTGCCATGGGGGTGCCCGACGAACAGCTGCGCATTGTCTATGTTAAAGCCCTGGAACTTAACCAGGCCCACATGGTGCTGGCCTGGTACAAGACGCCTGATGCCGAGCCGCTGGTTCTCGACAACCTGATAAATCACATTAAGCCTGCGTCGCAACGCCCTGACCTGGAACCGGTTTACAGTTTTAACGGTGAGGGCTTATGGCTGAACCAGCAGTCCGGGGTGCGCAAACGGGTCGGTGATGCGGAAAAGCTTGAACACTGGCGCAAACTGAACGAAAGGCTCGAACAGCAACTCAGGCCTTAGGGCCGGATGCCTCCGGCACCCAACCGCCACCGAGCGCCTTGTACAGATCCACTGCGGCAATCAGCCGGTTCAGCCGAACCTGGCTCAGTTGCTGGCGGGCATCGAATACGCTGCGCTGGCTCTCGAGCAGGGTGAGCAAGTCATCCGCCCCTTCCCGGTAGCGGATTTCCGTTAACCGCAACGTTTCTTCCGCCTGCTCCAGAATGCTTTGGAGCCGTGTTTCCTGCCCTTTGTACAGTGCCTCCCGATCCAGGGCATCGCCCACTTCCTGGAAAGCCGTCAATAAACTGGCCCGGTAGGTTTCCAGCAAGGCAACCCGGCGGGATTCGGAAATCTCCATGGTATTGCGGCGCTGCCCGCCATCAAACAGGGTCTGACTTAACCCCAGCACGGCGCTTGCCGTTCGCAGCGGGTCCGACAGGCTGAAAAAGCTGTCGGTCGACGCACGCACTGCACCACTCAGGGATAGCGAGGGTAGCAGTGCGGCCCTGGCCTGCTCGATGTTGGCACTGGCGGCGGCTAAACGCGCTTCCCCGGCAGCCAGGTCCGGCCGGCGGGTAACGATACTGGCAGGGGTTTGAGGGTCGATCGCCGGCACCGACACATCCAGAAGTGCGGCCCTGGGCTCAGCCTCGGTAAACGGATAGTCACCGGTCAATAAGCGAAGTGCCGCCAGGTGCTGCCGGGCCTGGTATTCCAGCGGAGGCACGGCATTTTTGAGGTTCAGCACGGCCGTTTGCTGCCGTGACAGCTCGGAACGGTCCGCCACACCGTTTCGGTAGCGAGCCTCAACCAGTTTCAGGGTCTGTTCGCCCAGTTCCAGGTTCTTTCGGGCTACCTCAACCCGCTGCTGTAACTCCTGCCATTCGAACCAGGTGCTGGCCACAGACGCGGCTAGGGTTATCCTGGCAGCATCGTAGTCGTAACGGGTAGCCTCAAAATCGGCCAGGGCCGCGGATTGTGCGGCCGACAAGCGGCCCCAAAGATCCACCTCATAATCTACAGACACACCCAGGCTGGTTGAGCCCCCGGTTACCCTGTCCTGCCCAGACACCTGACTGGCCTGCTTACCGGCGCTGCCGGATGCGCCGACTGTTGGCAACAGTGCTGCCCCGGCATTACGCAGCTGAAGGTCGGCCTGGATAACGGCCTGTGCCGTTGCGGCAAGGCCCGGATTGTTGGCATAGGCACGGTTGACCAACCGGTTCAGCTGTTCGTCACCAAAGGCCTGCCACCAGTCAGCATCCACCGTTTCGCCGGCATTTGTTTCCTGGTGCCATTGAGCGGGTGGCGTTAGCGGCTGCTCAACAGGCTGGGGCTGGAAACCGGCGCAGCCTGCCAGCAATAAAACGGACCACAAAGGGCTAGTGCGAAAGATCATGGCATTACTCCGAAGCCAGCGCATGAACAGGATCGAGCCGCGCAGCCTTTCTGGCCGGCAGAAAACCGAAAATCAGGCCGGTGGCGAAGGCACAACTGAAAGCCAGCACCATGGGCAGAACCGTCATATGCACCGGCGTACCGAATGAGCCGATAAGCTGGGTAGCGGCAATGCCCAGCCCCACGCCGATCAGCCCGCCAATCGCCGACACCAGCCAGGCTTCCGTCAAAAACTGTTGCAGAATGTTCCAGGCCCGGGCACCGGTGGCCATGCGGATGCCGATTTCCCGGGTGCGTTCGGTCACGCTTACCAGCATGATGTTCATCACGCCAATGCCGCCCACCAGCAACGAGATAGCGGCAATGGAGCCCAGCAGCCAGGTCAGCGTATTCTGGGTTTCGGAAATGGTGTCAATCAGCGACGCCATGTTGCGGATGGTGAAGTCTTCAACACCGCCATGGCGGGCCAGCAAGGTATCGTGGATGATGGCCTCAATCTCCGCCATGCGGTCGATATCCGCCACCGCTACGGTAATATTCCGGAGATGGGTTTGCCCGAAAATCCGCAAGCTGCCGGTGGTATAGGGCACAAACACCACTTCGTCCTGGTCCTGGCCCATGGGGGATGCTCCTTTCTCCTCCATCACGCCAATCACCTGGAACAACACGTTGTTCACCATCAGGTGCTTGCCCAACGGACTTTCATCCGGAAACAACACCTGTGCGGTGGATGTCCCCAGCACCGCAACGGCGGCATAGTTGGCTTCATCCTGTGCGCTGAAGAAGGTGCCTTCCGCCACCGGCCACTGCCGTGCCACCGGGAACTGGAACGAGGTGGCGTTGATTTCCGCCTGGTGATCCCGGTTTGAGTAGCGTAAGGTCTGGCCGCCCGTCAGTTCAGGTATTGCGGCAAGAACACCTTCTATCTCGTTGATTGCACGATAGTCATCTGCCACCAGCGTGGTAACAGACCAGCGCCCTCCCCGCTGGTCCGGGCCGCCGGGGCGAACCAGTAACAGATCGCTGCCCATGGTACTGATTCGATCGACCACATCTTTCTTGGCGCCTTCACCGATGGCCAGCATGGTGATGACCGACGCCACGCCAATAACAATGCCAAGCAAGGTAAGCGCAGTACGGAACAGGTTGCTGCGAAGCGACCGCAGGGCGCTTTTCAGGGCTTCCTGCCAATCGCTCAGCACGGCGCCATTGCGAATATCGGCCGCCTTAACCGGTGCCGTTCTGGTTGTGGTTTCCACGCCGGTATCCCGCACCACCTCGCCGTCGGCAATGTGGATCTGGCGCCGGGCCACATCCGCTACGTCCTGGTCATGGGTAATCAGGATAACCGTGTGCCCCTGGGCGGATAGGTCAGTCAGCAACCGGATCACTTCCTGGCTGCTTTTGCTGTCCAGGGCACCGGTGGGCTCATCGGCAAAGATTATCTGGCCGCCGTTCATCAACGCCCGGGCAATAGATACCCGCTGTTGCTGGCCCCCGGACAACTCAGACGGCCGATGGGTCAGCCGTTCGCCCAGCCCCAACCCGGTCAGCAGTTCATCCGCCCGCTGGTGGCGCCTGGCGGGAGCCATGCCCGCGTAGATGGCCGGAATTTCCACGTTTTCCCGGGCCGTTATACCCGGCAACAGGTTGTAACTCTGGAACACAAAGCCGAAGGCTTCCCGTCGTAGCAAGGCCAGTTCATCCCTGCTGAGGGCCGAGACATCCCGGCCGTCAAACCAGTATTCACCGGAACTCGGCTGGTCCAGGCATCCGAGAATGTTCATCAGGGTCGACTTGCCGGAACCGGACGGGCCCATGATGGCCACGAATTCGCCCGGCCAGATCTTCAGGTCGATCCCCTTCAGCACAGGCACCGCCAGATCCCCTTGCCCGAACGAGCGGGTGATGCCTTTCAGTTCAATCAGCGGGGTATTGCCGGTCATCTCAGCATGCCCCGGAAAGACGGGTTACCGCCGGCACCGCTGCGGGGGTCGCGGGATACCAGGACCACTTCCTGACCCTCTTCCAGCCCGCTCAGAATTTCAGTCTGCACCCGGTTAGAGATGCCGGTGGTGACTGTCTGTGCTTGCGGATTGCCGGCAGCATCAAGAACCTGCACCGTGTTGCCCTGCACCGCACTGGCAGGCACCCGCAATACATTCAGGGCCTCTTTCTGGATAAAGAACACCTGGGCGGTCATGTTGGGCAACAATTTGCCCTGCGGGTTATCTGCCTCAAACAAGGCGTTGTATAGCACCACGTTATTGGTCACTTCCGGTGTCGGTTCGATGTAGTCGAGTTCGCCGTATAACTTGAAATCCGGATCGCCCAGGGTGGTGAAGTACACCCGCATGCCCGGTTCCAGTTTGCCAATATCCGCTTCCGAAACCTGGGCCCGCACCCGCATGGTGGCCAGGTTGGCGATGCGCATGAGTACAGGCGCGGTCTGGCTGGCGTTCAGGGTCTGGCCCTGGCGGGCTTCGATGGATACCACGGTGCCGTCCATGGGGGCATAGATTCGGGCGTAGCCAAGATTGGCTTCTTCGGCACGCAGGGTTGAGGAGGTCTGTTCAATCTGGGCTTCCAGCATTGCCAGCTGGGCCTTTGCAGAGGCCAGGGTTGCCTCGGCGGTTTGCAGGGATTCCCGGGTAGTTGCTTCCTCCCGGTAGAGGTTCTGCTGGCGCTGGAACTGGATTTCGGCAAGCCGTAACTGGGCCTTGCGGTCGGCAATCTGGGCCTGCTGATTCTTCAGCTGTGCCCGGGTGGCGTCTACCTTGGCGGTGTAGACCGTAGGGTCAATCTCCGCCAGCAAGTCCCCTTCCTTGACGTTCTGGCCGACACGAACATGGATGGTTTCCAGCTGGCCCGAGACCTGTGCACCCACATCCACATAGTTACTGGGCTCCAGCACCCCGGTGGCGCTGACCAGCAGCTGGATGTCACCGCGGGTGACTTCAACCGTATTCAGGGGCTCGGGGGCTTTACGGGCATCGCCGGTAAACCACCAGGCAGCAAACCCGGCAGCGGCAACCACCAGCAATACTGCAAACCATTTGACTCCGCGCTTAGGGGAACCAGACGCCATTGACCTTCTCCATGGGTGAACAACCAGAGGCAACCATAGAGAAGCCGCGCATCGAAAAAAAGAGCGAAGTCAGGCTTTTGCCAAACCTTTACATTGCCGGCCAGCTGAAATTCCGGGCCCATTCCAACGCGTTGTCAAAAGGCATAGGCTCGGCATAGAAATAGCCCTGCCCGAGATCGCAGCCGAGCCGCACCAGCCGTTCGTGAACTTCGCGGGTTTCCACCCCTTCAGCGATCACCCGGCGGCCAAAGCTTTTCGACAGGCCCAGAATGGCTTTAACCACCATTTCATCTTCCCGGTCGCTCACCATATCGCCAACGAACGTGCGGTCGATCTTGATTTCCTGCACCGGCAACCGGCGGAAATAATCGAGCGACGAATACCCGGTGCCGAAATCATCCATGGAAACCTCAACGCCCATGGCCTGGCAGACTTTCAGGATATCGATCACTTTGCGGGTATCATCCAGCGCCGTGGTTTCCAGCACTTCCAGTATGAGCCGGTGCCGGATGCCGTCTGGCAATTGCCCCAGCCCTGCTTTCAGGTCAGGCAGGAAAGCCTGCCCCAGAAAATAGGACGGACTCAGGTTGACGCTGATCGAATACGGCAAACCCTGCTCGTTGCAGTGCAATAACCTTTTGATGGCTTCGCCGAGCACAAACCGACCAACCTGGCTGGCGTATTCCGTGTACTCGATGTGGTCCAGAAAACGACAAGGCAGCAGCAGGCCGTCGTCCGGATGGTTCCAGCGGATCAGTGCCTCGAACCCCTCAACCGTGCAGCGATTGAAGTCCACCTTGGGCTGGAAATAGAGCTCCAGCTCGTCCCGGGCCAGCGCTGGCCCGATCTGTTCGAGCACCCTCACCCGCTCCTTGCGGGTAAAGTGTGACTCAAGGTCAAACATCTTGAAGGCATTCTTACCGGCCTCCTTGGCAGCATACATAGCCTGGTCTGCGTGCCGGAGCAGCATGTCCGGTTCCACATCGTCATCCGGGTATACGGTAATGCCCATACTGCAGGACAACTGCAGCACGTAATGGCGGTAATTCACCGGCTGGCGGATGGCTTCCAGAATCCGGGAATAGACGCGGCTGTCATTCACATCCCGCAAAATGGCCACAAACTCGTCGCCACCGAGCCGGGCAATCACATCGTGGCTGCGAACAATGGTTTTCAGGCGTTCGGCTACCGCCCGCAGCACGGCATCGCCCACGGAGTGACCGTGCTCGTCGTTGATTTCCTTGAACCCGTCCAGGTCCAGGAAACAGACCGACACCGTGCCTTTACGCTGGTCCGCCTCGTACAGTTCCTGGGTAAACAGCTCTGTCAGCCTGCGGCGGTTCGGCAGCCCGGTCAGTGCGTCGTAGTTGGCGGCTTTCTCAAGGCTGGTCTGATGTTCCTGGCGCTCGCGGTACAGGCGCTTGCGCTCCAGCAAGGTGCCCACGGTCTGCAACAAGGGTGCAAGCCGGTCAGACATTTCTTCAGTATAACCGGCATCGCGGTTGGCCAGGCCCACCAGGCCAATCATCTCACTCTTGGAATACACCGGCATGCCAATGTAGCAACGGATCGGGGGGTGCCCCGGAGGCAGGCCGCCTTTGCGGGGATCGCTGCTGTAATCGTGAGCCACCACCACGGCACCGGACACCATGGGCGCACCCAACAGGTTGTCGAGCCGCTCAAACAACATGCCCCTGCGCTCCACCTGCTGGAATAGCCCCTGGGTTTCCGGGCTCCAGGCAATATTGGTGATGGCTTCAACCTTCAGGTAGGGCGTGTCATCTTCCTTTCGCAACACCTCACCAATAAAGCCGAACTGGCTGCCGGTGATGGCCAGCAAATCCGACAGCATCAATTCAAAGGCAGCCCGGTCGCTGTCATTGGTCAGGAAGGCATTCTGCGCCCGCTGGATAGCCCGGGTAATGTGGGTAAAACGCACCTCGTCGTCACCACTAACTGCCGCATAGGCCCGTTCCAGTTCGTCTTCAATCAGGCTGGCCAGTGTTCGAAGCACATCCAGGTCAACTTCCCGGATGTCCCTGGGTTTGTCGTCAATAATGCAGACAGTGCCAAGCTTGTAGCCCCCGGGCTCCCTGACCGGAATACCGGCATAGAAGCGGATTTGCGGCCCGCCGGTTACCAGTGGATTGTTGCGAAAACGAGGATCTTTGCTGGCATCTTCAACAATAAAGGGCTTTTCCTGCCTGATGGCATGGTCACAAAACGCGAAGGAGCGATGGGTTTCACGGACATCCAGCCCCTCCTTAGACTTGAACCACTGGCGTTCCTCGTCCACGATCGAGAACAGGGCAATCTTTACGTTGTATACCTTCCGGGCAATACGCACCAGGCGGTCAAACCGCTCCTCGGGTGGCGTATCCAGGATGCCCAGCCTGGTCAGGGCGGCAAGGCGGCGTTCTTCGATTGGGTCCATCGGCATCAGCGTTGGGCTCCGGTTATAAAGGCTTACAGTATTGTACTGTGTTCCTTGCAATGGCGATGAGTACAATTCCCGAAACCGTTACTTTTTCTAATGAGTGCTATTGCTTATAAAAAATAGCTTTGCATTCCGGGCTGGCAAGAGTAAAGTGGCGGTCGTTGGAAAGATTTAGCAAAGCATTCATCAATAAGACGTACCGCTGTTGTAGCAAGTAGTTCTCGTCCTGTTTTTGATCACGCCAGTTTTTTGTTTCCGCACACCGCTGATCCCGCCTCACAACGATGTTGGACAGCACATAAAATGATTGAATTCAGGATAGTAAAATATGTCTACTGTTACCGGTACTGTTAAGTTCTTCAACGAAGCTAAAGGTTTTGGTTTTATCACTCGTGAAGGCGGCCCGGACGTTTTTGTTCACTACAGCTCCATTCAGGGCGGCGGCTTCAAGACTCTGGCAGAAGGCCAGCAGGTTGAATTTACCGTATCTCAGGGCCAGAAAGGTCCTCAGGCGGAAAACGTAGTTGGTCTGTAAATAACAGCCCAATACGATATGAAAAAGGCAGCTTCGGCTGCCTTTTTTGCGTTATTGCCCTGGTGCTGCGTGCCGGTGCATGACGGCAACGACAAAAGGCGACCAGGTCCCTACCCTGATGAACGCACTGGATGTACTGAGCGACCAACTGTTCCATGAATTGGAAACACTGATGGAGCACATTGCCTGACGCCGATTCCCGGGGTTCGTGCCCTCGGTTCCTGCGTAGTACCATGGTCGGGCTACCGGTCTGGCCATGCGAGGCATAGAATGGCCGCGGATTGTACTATCGGCCAGATTCCCCCGGCTGCTGCAAATCAGAAAAGGCAAAGCATGTTTTCAGAACAGTTCTTTTCCGTCCAGGACGGACGCATCGTTATTACCGCACCCCAGGCCAGTTTCTTTGCCAAGGAAGTGGCCGGCGACTTCAACCCCATCCACGATCCGGATGCCCGGCGTTTCTGTGTGCCCGGAGACCTCCTGTTCGCGCTTGTGGTGTCCCGCTTCGGGCTGTCTGAAAACATGACCTTCCGGTTTCGCAACCTCCTGGGCGCCGAGGTTCCACTGGAATTCCGCGAGAGCGACAACGGCGGCACCATCGAAGTGGTCGATGAGGGTGGCAAGGTGTACCTGGAGGTAACCCGCAGCGGCGACATTACCCGCGATGAACGGGGCATCGAGGAATTTACCCGCTGCTACGTGGCGGCTTCCGGCAAAAACTTTCCTCACACCCTCAAGCCGCTGATGGAATCCCACGGGGTGATGTTTAACCCGGATCGCCCGATGGTGATGTACGAAAGCATGAGCCTGGCCCTGAACCAGCTGGAACTCCAGCAACCGGACCTGGAATTAAGCAAGGCCGACCTGGAAGTGGCAGGCAAACGGGGCAACGTAACCCTGGACTATCAGCTGATGTCATCCGGCAAAGCCGCCGGCGAAGTATCCAAGCGCCTGATGCTGGGCGGCCTGCGGGAATACTGCCCGGACGCCATGGCCGGCATTGTTGAAGAGTTTTACCGGCTGAAAGCCCGTGGCACCCGCGTGGGAATGGACGGCGCCGATCAGCCTGCCGGGGCGTAACGCTCGAAGGTTTGCAGGCACACATCGACCGTCAGGGAGATGCTGTCCAGTTGTGCCGCCCGCGCCCTGCCCTCGGCACTGGCGCGGTACAGGTGGGGAGTCATGGCCAGCAGGTCAGCAATCGGCTCCGCACCTTCCAGATGCAGGGTGAAGCGCAAATCCTGCGTTTCCACTCGACGGAAACCTTCCGGCACCTCATCCACCTTTTTCGACTCTGCGCGCACCTGCGGATAAATAATCTCCCGCAGTTCCCGCAAATGATCCTGCCCGGCATCTACCTGAATCAGCTTGCCTCCCGGTTTCAGGCCCCGGGCAAACTCGGCATATACCGGAAAGCCGAACATGCAAAGCACCCGGTCCAGAGACGCAGGCTGCACCGGCAGATTGGCATTGCTGCCAACCACCCAGTTCGGAGCGCGATCCTTCCTGGCTGCAGCGAGAACCGCCCACTTGGAAATATCCAGCCCAAGCACCGCCAGTGACACCCTACCACCCGCTGCAGACGCCAGCTGGCGCAGGTAATAACCTTCACCGCAGCCAGCATCCAGGCAATCAAGGTGACTGCCTTCCGATACATCCTTCAAAACCGCTGCTGAAACCGCCTCGGCTATCGGCTGGTAATAACCGGCCCCAAGAAAACGCTGGCGGGCCGCAACCATCTCCTTGCTGTCACCGGGGTCTTTCGAGCGCTTCTTCTGTACCGGTAACAAATGCACATACCCCTGCCGTGCCACATCAAAGTTATGGCCATTGGCGCAACGCCAGGAAGAAGATTCTCGATATAGCGGCTCGCCGTCTAACGGGCAGGCCAGGGCTTCGAAGGCTTTGGTTGTCATGGGGTTACACTCTGATGATGCGGTTCCGGTGGCGCCAATACTAACAGTTAGAGGCCTGGATTGCCTTGTTGGAACCTGCCTCTCTATCCTGATTACAAATCGATATATCCCTTTTGCAAGTTTTCACAAGAACGACACACGACACCTATTGATGAAAACCATGATCGTCTACAGAATGTGAGTCACATCACACCCCGAGCTTGTGGTGGCGACACTGCCCTTTCTAGTTCCCAGAGTAACCCTCGGTATGCAGTCTCACGATTTTTCTCTGCTGGAAATGCAGCAAAACATCCATGAATTGATCGCTCAGCAGCACCCGCTTGAGGAAACACTGGCAGCGATCACAGACTGGGTCTCGCTGATGATGCCCGGCGCCCTGGTTTCTATTATGCGGTGTGACCCCGACACGCAAACCCTGAGCATGGTGCCGAGTAATCAGTTCTCTCCGGACTACGTGGATCAAATGCAGAACATCCCAATTGGGCCAGATCAGGGAACCTGTGGTTCGGCGGCTTATTTACGGGATCCCGTGGTTACGGATAATATCCAGAATGATCCGAAATGGGATGGGTACCACCATCTTGCAGAAACTGAAGGGCTCCGCGCCTGCTGGTCCGTGCCCATTCTGACTGCCGACGGCGCGCTGTTGGGCACCTTTGCATCCTACTATCGCTCGGCGGTCTCCCCCACTAACGGTGCACAAAGGAACCTGAGCCGTGGTGCAGCACTGGCAGCGCTGACTATTCTCCGGCACCGGGATCTCACGGCTCGCAAAGCACAAGAAGCAGAACTGCACCAGTTGCAGCGAGGCATTGAAGCCAGTCCCCACGGGATTTTGATGGCGGATGCCCAACAACCAGATCATCCCGTGGTTTACGTGAATCCAGCGTTCTGTGAGATCACCGGTTACCCCCGAGAAGAGGTTTTAGGCCAGAACTCCCGTTTTCTTCAAGGCTCAGACACGGATCCGAAGGCCATCAAGGCTGTTCGTCTCGGCCTGGAGCAGAAGACGGATGTTGATGTCACCCTGCTCAACTATCGGAAAGATGGAACTCCATTCTGGAACCACCTGATCATCCGGCCAGTCCTGGATACGACTGGAGAATGCACACATTTTATAGGCATCCAGCAGGACATCTCGCAGCAAAAAGAGCAGGAAGCCAAGATACGGTTCCAGGCCACCCACGACCTCCTGACCGGCCTGCCCAATCAGGCGGCTTTTACCGAAACCCTTGAAGAACTTCTCGGGCATACATCCGGGACAGACATGCTCGCTATGTTCTATCTGGACCTGGATGGATTCAAACCAATCAATGAGGGGCTGGGACACCGGATCGGCAACCGGATTTTGCAGGCTGTAGCCCAACGCCTTAAGGCCGTGATGCCCGAACGGGCCACGATTGCCCGATTGGTTGGGGACGAATTTGGTATTGTTCTTCCTGACTGCCCTGGCCGCAACGCTATCATTCAACTGGCAGAGAAGGTTTTGCAATCCCTTGGCGAACCTATTGAAGTGGATCAGCAAATGATTCACATCAGTGCCAGTATCGGCATTGCAAGCAACAGTGATAAGGCCGTACAGCCCCACCAACTGCTGCAGTTTGCCGACCTGGCACTGGACCGGGCCAAGCGACAGGGCCGCAATACCTGGCAATGGTATGGCGCGGATAAAGCCGAACACTCCCGACACAGCGTCACCCTGCGACATGAACTACAAACAGCTTTGAAAGAAAACCAGTTCGAGCTGTATTACCAACCCTTAGTAGATGCTGTGACCGGCCGCAGGCGAAGTGTCGAAGCCCTGGTGCGCTGGCACCATCCAGTCCGGGGCATGGTGTCGCCTGCCGAATTTATCCCGCTGGCAGAGCAGACCGGGCAGATTGTACCGCTAGGGCTCTGGGTTCTTCGGCAAGCCTGTCAGGAAATGGCCGAGTTCAATGGGCGGCGGGAGCGCAGCCTGCGTGTGGCCGTCAACATTTCATCGTTGCAGTTTATTCGCGATGGATTTCTGGACGACGTCTTCCGGATTCTGGAAGAGACCGGCCTTTCGCCCCAGTTACTGGAACTGGAAGTCACTGAAAGTGTATTGATCGACGGTGTCGAGCACGTCATCAAGTTGATGGAAGCTCTTAAAGACCGGGGCATCCGCGTGGCTTTGGATGACTTCGGAACCGGGTTTTCCAGCCTGAGCTATTTGCGGGACCTGCCGACACACAAAGTGAAACTGGATCGAAGCTTCGTACAGAATACGGCTACAGACCGACGCATTGCTGCGATTGTTCAAGGGGTGATCACTATGGCTCACCACATGGATATGATGGTTGTGGCTGAAGGCATCGAAACGCGGGAGCAGCAAGAAGACCTGGCCCGACGGCACTGTGACATTCTGCAGGGTTACCTGTTTGCCCGACCAATGCCCCTTGCCGAATTATGCTTACTACCTGAAATTTTGCCGGCCAACTCCAACGAATGAGGATACCTAGGTCCCTCACCCACCGCCTTGTAATAGCAAGTGTTCTAGCCATTGTGCTGGTCACCCTTGTGCTCATCCCGATTACCTGGTCGAACACCACAACCCGGTTTGAGAGCTCGCGCCTCACGGCTAAGACACTGCTTGAAGCCGAATACGATGCCTTGCTTCAAGGCATGAATGAAAGCCTCAACCATGCCCTTGCGATTGCAGAGTTCCCCAGTGTCCGGCAGCACCTCGATCGGATACGGCAGACACAGAACCCTTATCAGGATGTTTGGTCTGACCAGAACGAAGATCAGATACGCGGCATGCTCAGTACCCTGCTGACTCACTTCGGGCGCTACACCCGACTGGTGGTGATGGATACCGAAGGGCAGGAACGCCTGTCTACCGAAGACACTCCGGAGGCTGAGATCCTGCACCAGAATCAGCTGTATTTTAGAGAAGCCATGACAATGAACTCTCGCAGCCTCTATCTCTCGGCGCCCTACCCGGATCCCTCCCGGAGCGGACAGGAGATATACGTTATTGATATTTCGACGCCGATTGTGGACTCGGAAGGCGAGCAACTGGGAGTGTTGTTGCTAACCCTGAACTGGAACTACCTGCTGAGCACCCTTCCCCATGCAATGGGCGCACATACAAACGCGTCTGCCCTTCTTGTTGATAGAAAAGGGCATTCCCTGCTACCCGGCAACCATGGCCCAATCGCCTTTGGAGACTCTCTGAAGGACCATACGCCCGGAATCTGGCGCGAAATGGAGCCCCGTAACCGGGGTGAATTACTACTGGATGACCAACTTGTGGTTTTCCAGACCCATGACCTTCGTATCCATCATTTCCGTACTGCGGCCATGCAGGTTCTCAGTGTGCCGGGCAGCCAGCCCTGGCGCATCGCGATAAGCGTACCCCGCCCCGACGCGGCGTTCCTGATAGCAGAAAGTCCATGGAAAACGAGCCTGGTGGTTCTGACCTACGGATTAGCCATCGGGTTCAGTGTGTTCTGGGTACTGAGCAACCACCACCAGCGCTCTTTGAAAGAAAAGGCGCAGAACCTGTCTCAAAACGCGAGATCCTACGCCCGTGAACTGACGGACCTCTACGAGAACGCACCCTGTGGCTACCACTCCCTGGATGAACAGGGCGTCATACAGAAGATCAACCGCAAGGAACTTCAGTGGCTGGGTTATTCCCGGGACGAGTTGGTTGGAAAGCGCTACTACCGGGACCTGGTCAGCCCGGAAACCCGGGACGCTTTCGACGAGGCCTTCAAGGCGGTGCTGGCTGACGGCCATGAAGGCTCCGCCGAGATTGAACTGATGTGCAAAAACGGCGAGAAACTCCCCGTCGCCATCGAAGCCACAGCCCAGACAAACGCCAACGGTTTCCAGTACAGCAGGGCCATGGTGTTCGATCTTACCGATCGTAAACAACTGGAAGACCTGCTGACCACGCAGGCTATGACAGATCCCCTGACAGGTCTGGGGAACCGGAGATTCCTGGAAACCCAGGCGGAACTGGAAATACCCCGGGCCCGCCGGAGCGGCGAGCCTCTTGCCCTGATTGCCGCAGACCTGGACCGGTTCAAGCGAATCAATGACGACTATGGCCACGATGTGGGTGACCGGGTACTCCAGGAGTTCGCAAAAACGGCTCAAACCGAATTACGTGACGGCGATATCCTTTGCCGTATGGGCGGTGAGGAATTCACCGTTCTACTGCCCAACACCAGTAAAGAACAAGCCTTGATGGTGGCAGAGCGGCTTCGGGCAGCCGTCGAGACTAACCCGGCAGAGGTTGGCATTGATACATCGGAGGATGGCAGTTTGGCTTACACAACTTCTTTGGGGGTGACTCTGGTGCGTTCGGATGAAAGCTCATTAAAGCCGGCCATCAAGCGCGCGGATAAAGCGCTTTATGCCGCTAAAGAGGCTGGCCGGAATCGGGTGGAATGGCGCTCAACCGACATGCAGCATACTTGAACTCCGGAATCTTCCCGTCCGGGTCCAGGGCCGGGTTGGTGAGCAGGTTGGCGGCTGCCTCCACAAAGGCGAAGGGCACGAACACCATGCCCTCGGGCATAGCCTGATCGGCCCGCGCCGTCAGGGTGATGCTGCCACGCCGGGTGGCAATCTTGATTGCATCACCCGGTGTTACGCCCAAGCGATCCAATTCCGCTGATGCCAGAAAAGCGGCCGCTTCAGGCTCCCGCTCATCCAGTACCCGGCTGCGACGGGTCATGGCACCGGTGTGCCAGTGTTCAAGCAATCGCCCGGTGGTCAACACGATGGGATAGGCTTCATCCACCGGCTCGTCCGGCGGCAGTGGCCAGGCCGGCGAAAATCTGCCCCGGCCCCCGGCTCGCGGGAAGGCATCCGAGAAGACAACGTCCTGCCCTGGCGCATCATCGGCGGAGCAGGGATAGGTCACAGAACCTTCGCGTTCCAGTCGGGACCAGGAGATGTGATCCAATGAATGCATGCCCTGCTTCATCTCAGCGAACACTTGCTCCGGGCCGTGATAGTCCCAACCCAGTCCGAAACGCCGGGCCATTTCCTGAATAATCCACCAGTCAGGTCTTGCCTCCCCTGGCGGCGACAGCGCAGCACGGCCCATTTGCACCTGCCGGTTGGTGTTGGTGACGGTACCTGATTTTTCCGACCAGGCGGCCGCAGGCAGAATAACGTCGGCGAACTGGGCGGTCTCGGTGACGAACAGATCCTGTACCACCAGATGCTCAAGCGCAGCCAGCGCGGCCCTGGCGTGGGTCAGATCCGGATCTGACATGGCGGGGTTCTCGCCGAGGATGTACATGCCCTTTATTCTGCCCGCCGTGATGGCATCCATAATCTCCACCACGGTGAGCCCGGGCTCCGGGTCAAGTTCAGTGCCCCAGAGTTCTTCGAAAGCGGCCCGTAGCTGGGCATCTCCTACCGGTTGGTAGTCGGGCAATACCATGGGGATCAGCCCGGCATCGGAGGCACCCTGCACATTGTTCTGGCCACGCAACGGGTGCAGGCCCGTGCCCGGCCGGCCCGTATGCCCGCATGCCAGGGCCATTGAGATCAGGCAGCGAGCGTTATCGGTGCCGTGCACGTGCTGGGAAATGCCCATGCCCCAGAAGATCATCGCTTTGTCAGCCCCCGCGTAGGCTCGGGCCATTTCGCGAATAACCTCTGGTTCAACACCGCAGAGCGGGCTCATCACCTCAGGTGTCATATCTGCAACACTTGACGCCAGTGCCCCGAAGCCCTCGGTGTGGGCATCAATGTAGGCCTGGTCAAAGAGTGCCTCGTGGATGATCACGTGGAGCATGGCGTTGAACAGTGCCACATCGCCTCCGGGTGAAAACCGCACGCTGCGCCAGGCATAGGCATCCAGGGCCTGCCCTCGGGGGTCTATGATGAGCCGAAACGCCCCTTAACACAGAGCCGGCCCTGGTTTGACGGCCCATCTTTGCCTTCAACAAAAAGGATGCGGGCACGATGCTCGCATGTTTCTGTTTCGGCAGGCGCAGGTTCGTCCTTCACGTGATAGGTCAGTTGGCAGCCCACACCGCAATAGGGGCAAACGGAATCCACAGTGCGGTCGGCGGTGGCAGAGTCTCCGCGGCCCTCGGCATCAATCAGGGTGGCGGGCATCAGGGCCCCGGTCGGACAGGCCTGCACACATTCGCCGCAGGCAACGCAGGTGCTGTCGCCCATGGGGTCATCAAAATCAAACACCACTTTGGACGCAGCACCACGGTGCGCCAGGCCTATGACGTCGTTGCCCTGCACTTCGCGGCAGGCACGCTCGCACAAGCCGCAGGTGATGCAGGCGTCCAGATTGACGTTCATGGCAGAATGAGTGGTGTCATGGCCCCGGGCGTGGGCCAGAGACTCCAATCTCGGCGCCACATGGTGAACCGTGGGCTCGTTGCGCTCTGAACGGGCCGGGAGACGTTGACGCACAGCACCGGCATCAATGGCCAATTGATCCGCCATTTCCCATAGATGACTTGAACGATCGGGGCTGCTATCTCGCTCAGGTTGATCGGCCAGCAGCAATTCCAGCACCGCTCTCCTGGCATCCTGGGCACGGGCGGAGGCTGTGCTTCGCACCACCATGCCGGGCGCGGCCTCGCGGATACAGCTTGCGGCAAGTACCCGTTCGCCTTCCACTTCCACCATGCAGGCGCGACAATTGCCATCGGCGCGGTAACCCGGGGCGTCTTTGAAGCAAAGGTGCGGAATGGTCTCGCCGGCGCGTTTGGCCACTTGCCACAGGGTTTCACCGGGGTAGGCCTGAACGTCCACGCCGTCCAGTGTCAGGGTAAAGCTTGTCGTTGCATTGCTCATGGCGGTTTTCAATTCGCTCATGGCTGCCTCCCTTAACCCTTGGCGATCAGCTTGCTGCTGGCCAGTTCGCTGCGGAAGTCCCGCAGCAGGCTCAGCACCGGATTAGGGGCCGCCTGGCCCAGACCGCAGATAGAAGCATCCGCCATCACCCTGGCCAACTGCCGGAGCGTCGCCTCATCCCAGGTATCGCGCTCAAGCAGCGTGAGCATCTTCTCTGTGCCCACCCGGCAGGGCGTACACTGCCCGCAGGACTCATCGGCGAAAAAACCCAGAAGGTTGGTCGCCGTGTCGGCCAAATTGTCCTGATCCGACAGCACGATCACAGCTGCAGCGCCGATAAAACAGCCATGCTCCTGCAGCGTGTCGAAATCCAGGGGTATGTCGGCTTTGCTGGCCGGCAGTATGCCGCCGGAAGCCCCGCCAGGCAGATAGGCCCGGAGCCGGTGCCCTTCCGCCATGCCGCCGCAGTATTCCTCGATCAACTCGTTGAGGGTGATGCCCGCAGGGGCAAGATGAACCCCGGGCCTCGCGACCCGTCCGGAGACCGAAAAGCTCCGAAGGCCGCGACGACCATGCCGCCCCTGGCTGGCAAACCAGTCGGCGCCCTGGGCATGGATGCGAGGAATCCAGTAAACCGTCTCGACGTTATTCACCAGCGTGGGCTGACCAAACAGCCCTTTCTGCGCAACAAACGGCGGGCGATGGCGGGGCTTGCCGGGCTTGCCCTCCAGGGACTCGATCAGGGCGGATTCCTCGCCGCAGATGTAGGCGCCCGCACCACGGCGCAGGATGACAAAGCCCTGCTCCACAATGGCGGCTGCTTCCAGCTCCGCAATGGCATCTTTCAACACACGGTGCAGGCCGGGATATTCATCCCGCAGGTATATGTAGAGAGCCTTCGCCTCAACCCCCCAGGCGCTAACCAGCGCACCCTCGAGGAATCCGTGGGGTTCACGTTCCAGGTAATAGCGATCTTTGAACGTGCCCGGTTCACCCTCGTCGGCGTTGATCACCGCATAGCGTGGCCCCGGTTCCGCCCGCACGGCCTGCCATTTGCGGAAGGTGGGGAAACCGGCGCCGCCGAGGCCGCGAAGGCCCGCATGCTCAAGTTCCTTCTCCAGCGATTCGATGCTCACCCTGCCTTCGCGGCAATCTGTGAGCAACTGATAACCGCCAGCCGAACGATAATCCGACAGACGTTGCCAGAAAACCTCCTCTGGCTGAATCCGCCCCTGCTCTACCGCGGCCTCAACGGTCTGGGCGTTGGCATTCAGCACATGGTGATGCCCTACAGCTACAACCGGCGCGGTGTCACAGCGACCCATGCAGGGCGCTCGCTGTACCCTCACCGTGGCGGGATCAGCTCCATCAGATAGCGCTCGATGCAATGCCTCCGCTCCTGCCAAACGACAGGAAAGCGAGTCACACACCCGCAGAGTTATCCCGGGCGGTGGCGTTTGTTCGTCGTGAATGACATCGAAATGGGCATAGAAAGTGGCCGTCTCATAAATGGCGGCCATGGGCAGATTCATGAAAGTCGCAAGGGCCCGGAGACGGGGCATGGACAGGTAACCGTAGGTGTCCTGCAGTGCATGAAGGTGCTCGATCAGGCGATCGCGGTGTCGCAATGACGGATCGACATCTTCGTCACCGAGCAGGACCCGCAGCTCCGGCAATACGGCCGGTTCCAGTTGACGGCCACGAAGGGCTGAGCACCGGCGTTTGAGCTTTTGTTCGTTTGAACTCATTGTTGTTTTACCAGGCCCGGGGTACAAAAAGTGGCTTGTTGGATCTGCCGTGTTCGCCGTTGAATAGATTACGCTTATCGACGCAAACTACTCAAGGATCCAGTCATCGCTGCGGAAGGGTTCTGACTTCCGGTGAGTCGGTTTCGTTGACAGAGTCGCAGGTCCGTCTCTGCGGTAATCGAACGTTTTCCCGCGATGATCTGGCCTATTCTCTGAGCAGGCACCCCGATTTCTTTGGCGAGGCGGTATTGAGAAGTGTCCAGCGGAAGCAAACCCGGAACTGTTTGTTGATTCGAATGCTGTGCTGGCCTTAGCGGTCACCTCTTTAACGAGCGCCATGCAGATTCCGCAAATTCTTTTCGGTACTCCTGCGGTGATGTCTTTACCCGACCAGATAGCCAAGCTCTGCAATAGTTTTCCGACGGACCTATGATGAGAGAGAAGAGCATCTCGAAGGGCTGGACAATTTTGATATCGCCCTTGCCCAAACCAATTAACTGCTCTTTCAGCTTCTGGTAATTCTGGATATTTCGATCCTTCAGTTCCTGCTGAAATGGTCCCTTAGCCAATGGGGAACGTGCCTGATAAAGGAATCTGGCCCATTCGCGGTTGGCCGCCACCCAGTCCAGATAGCTCTCGATAATGCAAAACACCGCCTCGCGCAGATTGTTTGCCCCGGCCAACTCTCGCTCCAGTTGCTGTCGCTGATCATCCATGGCCGCAAAAAAGAGCGCACTCAGGATGCCCTCTTTGTTCCCGAAGTGATGGTAAATCGCCCCCACACTGGTGTCGCATCGGGCTTTGATGGCATCGATAGTTGTCGCCTCCACCCCCAGATCGTTAAAGCAATGCAGCGCCTGTTCCAGAATCTCTCTTTTCAGCGCAGCTCTGCGGCCCGGAAACCGATTCTCTAAAATATTGGATTGGTTCATTAAATGGATATTCGCCTGATTGAACTCGCCATGGCCTGCATTCTACCGTTTGACAGCTTTGGCCGAAACAGAATATCCTTCTTTTAAAGAATATTGTTCTGTTTTTTTGTGCCACACCTTCAAGAAAAGAAATCACCATGAACGTGAAACTGAACGGATACCTCAGGATTCCGGGCTGAGGGTTAATCCACATGCCCGGCATCTTGGCCAATACAGCCTGTTTGCCGCAATTTATGCGCTTTCTATTTTTAGCTGATGATTAAATGGTCCGACAATGGAAAAAACCCTAATAACCTGTGAAGACGGCTATAGGCTCACCGGGCACTTTTTCAGGCCAGCCACAGAGTCACCTCGCGGTGCCGTCCTGCTCTCCCCGGCCACGGGGTTTCGGCACCAGGTCTATTTCAATTTTGCCACCATGTTGAGCGAACAGGGCTTTGCCGTGCTGGCGTTTTCCAACAGGGGCATCGGGGACTCCCGCAACGATACCCCCCTGGCGGAACTCTCTGCCGACCTGGTGGACTGGGGGACCCTGGATTTGGCGGCAGCGCTGGACCAGCTGATCGCCCTGGCTCCGAACCTGCCGGTGACTCTGGTGGGCCACAGTGCCGGTGCGCAGTTGATCGGTTTGATGCCCAATTTCGCCCAAATTGACCGCTATGTTCTGATTGCCGCATCGTCGGGGCATTTCAACAACCTGAAACCCAAAACCAGGCTGGCAGCCAAGCTGCTGTTCCATGGCTGGCAACCCGTTTCCGTTGAGGTGGACCCCATCAGTTGGACAGCCTGAAGGTGCAGTTAAGCTCTGATCCGGCTGTATTCCCGGCTCAAGCTGCCAGGGTCATGGGTTGTTGGTAGTACACCTCATCCGGTGTTTGGTAATCAAGGGTTTGGTGGTAC
>NZ_JADARC010000107.1:0-1839 GCF_016464245.1 Marinobacter sp. bablab_jr003 | reverse complement strand
TAACGAGGCCGTAGAAAAACCCGATTCCGAGTCATTCCCAGCGCCTGATTCCTGTAATTTTTATCGCGGCCTTCAACTGGCCGATTCTCGTGATTTCTATATTCAGCCATCCGCTTTGGCCTTTTGGGGCTTTTGGCGCCGGCATTGCTGGTTTCCAGCAGGTGCTCTTCCGGCACTTCCGCTCTCAGCATTACGCCGCCATTCGCCCGTAATTCGCTAGCTTCTCAATATTGTGCACCAGGCAGTATAGCTGCCACTGGCCCTGCACTTTTTTCTTGCCCCGCAAACTGAAGCGATTAAGGCCCTTGTTCGTGCCGATGTTGCCGAACACCGGTTCCACCACCGACATACGGTGGCTGTAGATCTCTTTGCCCTGCGGGCTATCCACCCGGTGTTTCATCCAGTCGGTGTAGTTCGGCAGGCGCTTGTGCTCGATGGTGAACGACACTTGTCGGCCTTTGCCTTTCCGATGATTGGCGGCGTCCGGGTTCTGCATGCACTGATGCTTCCTCGGGCAATGACGGCATTGCAGTAAACGCCCCTGGAAATAGGCTCGGCTCTGGCCGTTCTGGTCTGCCCGGGTACCGTGGTACTTGAGGATTTCTCCCGCCGGGCAGATGCAGGTCAGGTTCACAGGATCGAACCGGAATTCACTGGCCGGGATGATCTCTTTCCAACCCGTGCTTGGCTGGTTCTGATGGCGCTTGCCGTATTTGTCTTTCTGGTTCTGGAACTTCGGGTCGCGGCTGCGGAACTTGTTGTCTGGCACGTAGCCGTTGATCTGCCGTTCGTGCAAGTACTTCATGTTGGCTTCGTTGGCGAAGCCGGTGTCGGCGGTGATCACAGTGCCCTGCTGATAAATGCTGTCAGCGATACCGAGCTTTTTGAAGCGGGCCTCCACGCTCTCCAGCACTGGTTGCAGGGTGTGATGTTCCTGGCCTTCGCCAAAGGCCTGGGCATCAATAATGACTTGGTGCTTCTTGTCCACCGTGGCCACGCCGTTATAGCCCTGGATCGTGCCCTTGCTGGTGGTCATCTTGGCGCTTTCGTTATCGGTGATGTTGCTCTTCACTTCCTTGTTTCGCTTCCCCCGGCCCATCCTTGGGCGGTTCGTCTTTAGGAAGCGGTCGACTTTCTTGGCAGCCTCATCCAATGACAGGATGGTTTTGGCTCGTCGGATATCCCGGTCCAGTTCGGCTTCGGTCTCTGCCTCGTCCCGCTCGTAATGGGCCTTGAGATGATGGCGAACCAGCCGGCGCAGTTTGGTGCGTTTCTCTTCCAGTTCCTTAAAGGTGCCGGACCATTCTTTGGCAGCATTCGACGACATCTTGCACCCGTCGATGGCGAAGAGTTCGTTGCCCAGCAGGCCCTGTTCGTGGCAGACCAACAATACCTGCTCGAATAGTTCTTCGATCTCATCCGAGTGGCTGCTGACGAATTTAGCCAGGGTGGTGAAGTGTGGAACCGTGTCGCAGGACAGAGCTTTGAAGATGATGTTAGTCTCGCAGCACCACTGCATCTCGCGGCTGGAGGTGATGCCTTTGGAGTAGGCGAACAGGATGATCTTCAGGAGGATCGCCGGATCGTAGGCCAGCCGGCCGGTGTCTTCATTGCGATACCTTGGATGGAATACCGACAGGTCCAGTTTGTGCTCGATCAGATAATGCACCGCGTGTTCAAAGGTGCCGGGCTGCAGCTGTTCTTGGTAGTTGATGACGACCATGGCGTCTTGGTCGTAGTTGTAGTGCTTGAAGCGGGGCATCTGACCACTCCTTGTCCGTTTGCCTGATGCTACCAAAACCGAGGGCGATTTCGGGTTTTTTCTACAGCCTCAACGCC
>NZ_JADARC010000106.1:0-2638 GCF_016464245.1 Marinobacter sp. bablab_jr003 | reverse complement strand
GGCAAAGTTGACGGGCACTGAGACTTCGGAGTAAGAAGAGAAACCCCGCGTCGCTACGCTCCGATGGGTGGCAGCCTTGCTCCGGTCCGGGTGGCAGGCTTCACGTGGAATGGGTGGCAACCTTCAGCGGTTTACGCACACCCGACACATTGTTCACGGTGTTCCATTCGGACAGGCCCACCTTCGAGGTGTGTATCGACAGGAAGTACTCCAATGACTGGATCATAGTGACCAGACTTGCCCAAACGTTACGAACCCGCAGACTGCCGGATACTGCAGGCACATTCGGATCCTCGAAGTGCCTAACCATGTTTCGCACCATGGTGTTATCGAAAGACGTATCGCCGTCCAAAGCAAATACGATCTCCCCATCCGCCTGCTGAAGGCCCACGTTGAGAGAAGACACCCGTCCGCCCCGCTGCCATTTTGCGATTGGTTTCAGCTGACGTAGTGGATAAAGTGTCGGGTCAATGCGGAAGTTGCGCACAGCCCGCATCGTCGCTTGATTGGCCGCCGCACCGTCAACCACCGGGATTAGCTCGATATGCCCGGGGTAAAGCTGTTCGCAGAGCGATTGCAGGGTCTGTTCGACATCCCGCCCCTCACTGTAGCAGGTGATAATACAGGACACTTTAGGCGTATACCGGCTCTGAGTAGGGGTAACGCTTAGCCGCCGAAGATACCATCGGAATATACCAGTCAGAACCAGCAGATTGACTGGCAACTCTATCAGCAGGAAGAACGGGAATAACATAAGAAGGACCTGCGTGAGTCCTTCTAGATTTCCCATACCAGACAATAGTTCTGACAGCTGAAAAGCAATTCCGTCCCACATTAACTGACCTCTCCGGTCAGCCGGGCCATCAGAAGGTCACCGTCTTCCTGCGTCAAGAGATCCTCTGGCAACGTGTATCCGGCCAAACGAATTTCAGTCTGCCAGTCAGACTGCTGGGGCTGGTAGAGTTCAGATAATTCTGACAGGCGGCTACGAAGCACCTCCATTCCCTGCCGGTCAGTGTGGGGGAGAAGGAACCAAAGGAGATCTTCTCGGGTACGAGTGCAACGGTCAGTGTCGCGGATCGCTTCTTGAATGCGATCGACCAAGCTGTCCACAATCGCCAGCCCCTCCGAGTGTCCACCCAGCTTTTCCAGTGCTTCCATTCGCATCAATAACAAAGAGCACGGTTGCATTGTCTTGTAGCGACGAGCCTGCTGGATTTCCCAATTCAGGAGAGTGCTGAAAGTTGGCACAGCGATCAGGTTAAGACGCCCAAAAGCTTCCGCCACGCTCTGGTCAGAGAACCCCTGGCGACACCGTAGCCTACCCCTTTCTGATAGCTGGTAGGGGCGTATCTCACGGATTTTGAGTTCGTTAGGCTCATGGTGCTCGCCGCACTCCAGACAGCGTGCTTCAACATCGGCATCCACGAAAAAGCTCTGGCACGAGAGGCAGCGGAAGTTTTCCAGGGGACGATCGTAGTCACTACCAATGTGGCGAAGGCGGCTCATACAATTGGGGCAGATCATTAGACTGCTCTTGAGGAAATGCTCCTGAGGTGCAACGTGGCCACAGGTGAAGCAATGCAATGATGGCTGTTTCGCTATGTCCAATGCCTGACAGTCAGGGCAGACATCAACGTAATTGAGACGGCCAGAGCTACAGCGGTTGCAAAGGCGGATCCGGTCCAGCAGTTCACCACGCTCCAACCACCCCTGCTCAGTCATAAGATTCAGCCACAACATGGCGTTGATCGGCTCTTGTCCGGCCATCACTTCAAGCAACGGATACCGGTAAAGTCCTCGCGTTTCAGGGTTGAGCATTGGTTCCAGACGAATAGCCGGCCGGGTCCACAACCAGGCGAGAACGCGCTCTTCAAAACGGTCTGGAGACTGCCCCCGATTGAACATGGACATACGTTCAAGCCACAGCCTGAAAACTGGAATCAGGTTGTCAAGGTCGTCCGGGATCTCGCCGTCGCAAAGAGGAATTTTAGAATCCCGCGTAAAGATCAGTTTGAAGTGAAACGCTGGTTGCGCTCGAAGCATTGATACTGCTTGAGTCGCCTGATCCGAAGCCTGATCCAGCAAAACAATATCAACGTCAGGATGCTCCAAAAGTTCATCGGCATTTGAAAATTTGTGACAATTTGCAGGAACGGGTTTGTCTCTTGTTGCCGACACAAACGCGATGTAAGGATTTTTCATTCGGACAACCGCGGATGGATTTCTTTATGGGTGCTTAGTAGGCGGACAACGTTTCTTGGCAAAGTCGCCCGAGGTCCTTGCTTGCAGGAGAGTGCAAATCCAATACCGAGGACGCAATCGGAATTTCGTTTTCTCCTCACCACTCGCAGGTCAGTAGTTTACTGAAATAGACCTAAATTGCTAATGCAACATGAGAGCCCCTGGCTTGCCCAAATGCGGATACCACATAAGACCCTTAAAATAAGGTTCATCGCGGGTTAGCGTGAAAAAGTAGGAGACGGCGGTAAAACCGGTGCATATTCCGGCCCATCGTGAACACCCATTCCGGACGAACATGAACACCTATTCTGGTTCAACGTGAACAGTCATTCCGGTCGAAGATGAACACTTTCTGGTGATTTTCCGGAATCGGTGTTCACCATGCCGGAATCCG
>NZ_JADARC010000105.1:0-4041 GCF_016464245.1 Marinobacter sp. bablab_jr003 | reverse complement strand
CGGCCGGGTGAAAGTCCGATTCCCGTGGGATCGCTATTCAAAAAATGATGAACACAGCAGCGCCTGGCTGCGCGTCGCCCAGGGCTGGGCCGGCGGCCAATACGGCTTTATGGCCCTGCCCAGAATCGGCAACGAAGTGATTGTTAGCTTCCTGGACGGCGACCCGGACCAGCCCATTATTACCGGCAGGACTTACCACGCCACCAACACACCGCCCTACGCGCTGCCGGAACACAAAACCCGGACCACATTAAAAACCAAAACCCACAAGGGTGAGGGCAGCAACGAACTCAGGTTTGAAGACGAAGCTGATCAAGAGCAAATCTACGTTCACGCCCAGAAAGACCTGGACTTGCTCACCGAACACAACCGCACCGAAGTCATCAAGAACGACAGCCACCTGACGGTGGAGAGCCACCAGTTCAGCCATGTAAAAGCCGCTGAACACTGCACGACCGACGGTGAAAGCCGGCTTTCCGTGGGCGCAGACTGCAGCCAGATCGTGGGTGGCACTTACCATCAGAAAACCGGCCGTGTGATGGCATCCGAAGCAGGTACCGAAGTGCACCACAAGGCCGGTGCGAAGGTGGTACTGGATGCAGGGGCGGAGCTGACGATTTCTGGCGGTGGCAGCTTTATCAAGCTGGATCCCAGTGGCGTGACCTTGAGTGGGCCGGGGATCAAGATTAATTCTGGTGGGGCGCCGGGGAGTGGGGCTGTGCAAAGTTCTGCTAGTCCGGAGCTACCAAATCTTCTTGGCAAAGATGGGACGGCAACGCCACAGCCTTCCGAACTGGCAATGGTCGGCCAGCGCAAAACTGCCTCTCCTGACCAGGTGGAGTTTGATCAGTTACCGGGCTCCGATCGAAAACTGATCATTGATGTGATTGGCGGGCATCTTGAGCGTGGCTCTGTGGAAGCGATTAAAGGGACTGATGGGGAGGAAACTGTATGACAGATGCTGTGGATTTTGCAGATGAGTCCCGGGATCGCTCGATTCTAAGAAGAGCAGATTACGACGATACCGATCCCAAAGATCTGGTACTGACTGTGCCCAAGCGCGATGGCGGCAAGATCGCGATTCCTCTTCTGAAGCACGCAAGATCTAACACCGAGCGTGAAGATTATCAGGATAATACCCTCGTAAGAATCAAGCCTCTGGCAGAGATCGCCAGCAACTTGCCTGTTAGACGCGGCTCCAATGCCCCCGTTTATCAAGGGAAAGGCGTAGCACTGTTGCGGCCTGGCTTTCTTTATATTTTCCGCGAAGACAAGCTCTGGCGAGAATTAGAGATCAGTCAGAACTCCCAATTCAGCGATATTGATCTACAGGCAGTGCGGGCGGAGGTTGGTGACCCAGAATCTGACTTGAGAATGATACGCCCATCAGCCGGGCAGTGGTTGGACGATGTGCTTGTTCCGGTGTTTCTCCAGGGGCAAGCGGTGATGCACGATTTCCGCATGGCCTACAGTGAAATCCAGTGGGATTGGGCCTACATCCAAAAACTTGAAGAGAGTGCAGCGACTCGTAATGCAAGGACGACGGGTGTGGGTCACGCCTGGGCTGTCACATCGGTTGATTCGTTGAGTTTTGAAACCGGATTTCCTGCATCACGTGTTGAAGATGTTCCGAAACTGAGGCACAGGGATCTGGGCATTGAACTGATGATAGAGAATCCCTGCGACTTCGTGCTCAGTTTTGAAGGGCCGGGTGAAGACGAACTATGCAGCAAGCTCTCGAAGTTATTAGAGAGCAACGAGAAGCAGGCGAGGGAGTCGGCCCGGCGTGCGGCCTCTCGAAGCGAAGTAAAAGACCCGGTTGCTTACACTGAGCAATTGATGAATAACCCGCTTGAACTTGCACTGGAGGCAACCGCACCAGAGCCGGTGGATGGCAGTGACGAGGGGGAGGTGGCGAACATTCTTGACCTTTCCTGCCCCCCTGGAGCAGATCTTTTGCAGCATCTGCGCTCCCAGAAGGGGGTCGTTTGCGTGGCTATCCCGGACCCGTTGTTCAGGTTGCGCCATTCGTTGGCGCAGCTTCAATTGGCGCTTCACTATCTCGATGCTATTGATGTCTCCATACAGGAAAAGCCGCTGGTTCATTCGGCGATGCTGATACGTCAGACCTTATTCGATCCACAGGCATCTGACTCAAGCGATCAGATTGGAAAGCTGCGAGCAGCAGTAGATCAGGACAAGCTCAATCAAATCCTGGAGCATTCAGAACGCCAGATGATGCTTGAGAACATAACGGGGCATCTGCAGAAACTCGAAACACTGATTGAGAGCGGTGAGTTTGATTCAATCTGCGGTGATTACCTGTATCACACAGGGCTTGGCCCGTGTGAAGCATTCTCTCTGCATACAGGTCTGCTCGACCTCATTCAGCAATTACCCGGTATTTACAGGGCCCAGGGGGTGGTGGCACCCAGTATTCTATCTAGGTTGCTAAAGCAGGGATTGGACAAGAGTTCGATTATTGCGGCTTTGGCTAATGAAGGATGTGCAGAGGGAGAAGTATCACCGCTGCTGGCGCATTTAAAAGCTCTATCTAACAAGAACGACATGCTCACAGAACAGCATCTGACTGGCCTCGGCCTGTCAGCCATTAGCACCATTGCGCAGCAGTTAAAGCATGAGGAGGCTGATTCTGACACTAATGATGACGGCAATTCTTCTGTTTCTGTTGGCTCTGCCGGCACTGTTGCGGGAATGCTTGAAACTGCGCTGGGTGGCTGGAGTGGGGCTGTTCTTAAGGTCGCTGATCGTTTACGTGAAAGTGGCGACTTGACGGCCATCAAGCTGGAGCGGGTGTTTGCCGCAGTCAGTGAAGCGGCTGATATTGCGGATCCAAAACTCGGCGGCGAACTACGAGTGATGCGTAGGGATGCTGTAGACCTGACGCGCTTCAGCATTGTAGGTGTACATGGAAAAGGACTTTCGTTCGGGTTGACCGACGCGGACCTTCAGAGTGAGGCATTAACAAGACGCAACGATTACCTGTTTGCTGATCGGGTTGACGCGGCTGGTAAAAAAGTTGCTTCCACCAGTCCGGCAAGGCTTTCTGATGAGGTTGGCGAAGCTGTGGTGAAGGCGGCTGCCCACACCTGGGTGTTTGTGTTGCCGATTGATCATCCAGAAGCTCTAAAGTTCAGTGCGTGGAGATTTGATTGGGCTAATAAGGCTAAGGCTGTTGCGGACGGTCCTGGGTTGTCTCGAGTTTTGGTAGGTCTTGCCGCATTCAACCTCACTTCAGAAATATGGAGCCTTCTGAATGCAAACACCGAACAGCTGGGCTTGTCTTATTTGAAATCCTTCGGAGCCTTTCTTGATATATCGGCAGCATTAATGAAACTCCATGTAGCGACTTCACCAGCTTCTGGCACACTGGGTTTGAGGGTAATACTAAGACCGCTTTTCGAGATTAGATCTGTTCCACTTATCGGTTCTCTCATACAACAAAAACTCATGAGGGATGGAGCGAGTACCATTGTACGCTCTATGTCCTTGGTGAACTTCTTCGCGGCTGGCGTTATGGTGGCCGTAAGCGCGTGGGATTTTCGCAATAGCGTGAGTCGGGGAGACTTGGATGCCGCGCTTGGTCATGGATTAGCAGTGATTGGCGGCAGCCTTTTCGTATTCTCAAAGATAATGCATGGTTTGTTGTTTGTGCCCGGTTGGGGATGGGCTCTCTTTGGGTTGGGCCTCATTCTGGGTGGCAGTATATATGCCGCGATTGCGACTGATAGTGAGTTTGAGCAGGTGTTGAAAAGAGGGCCTCTGGGGATTGGTCCAAGTCATCCGGGACTTCAAGACAATGATGCATCGTACTATGCACAATTACTCAGCATGTTCGCGCCCCTAAGCGTTTCCGCAAAACGTTACAATGATTTGAGCGAGAGTTATTGTCAAATCTGGTGTATGACCATCAGGCAGCGTTCCTGCCAGATTGATCTTCCACCTGTATTCCATCCTGAAACTGCACGTTGTCCACGACCAGCTTCAGTTGGTCAAACCCCTTGATTCGCTTCCAGCGTT